>NZ_FMCI01000026.1 GCF_900091845.1 Streptomyces sp. SolWspMP-5a-2 | reverse complement strand
TCGTGACGAGGGGCGCGGGGCGGGGCGCGGAGCCGGGCTCGGGACGAGGGGCGCGGGGCCGGGGCGCGGGGCCGGGTTCCGGGACGAGGAGAGGGGACGGTGTCGTGTCATGACCGGGGCGGAGGTGCCCCCCTGTAAAGGCACCTCCGCCCCGGCCGGGCCCCCGGTCACCCCCATGACCGGAAGCCACCCCCCTCACTCGGGTCTCTGTGGCGGCACGCTCTCCCGCGCTGCGGACTCAGGCGCTGATCGGCCGCGACCAGGTCGGCGTCGTCCCCATCACCCGGCACAGCGCCAGGTACAGCGGGATCGGCGGCGTGTACGGCAGCGTGCCGTCCGGTCTGTGGATGAGGCCGGGTACCGCCGGGGCGTCCGGAACAACCGCCCCGGCGGCGTACTGGGCCGGAGCCGGCCACTCCAGCGCGTAGTCGGAGTCGGCGGGGACCAGCCACCACCAGTGCGCCTCGTCGGCGAAGACGCACCCCACGCGCGGCAGCCGGGGCAGCACCAGCGGTCCGTACCGGGCGGGCGCGGCGACCGCGTCACAGCCCATCGGCGCGGTCATCCCGGCGGGCAGCGGGAGCCTGTGGGGCGTGGCAGGAGCCTGCCGTCCTCGCTGCAATCGGACCAGCGTGTCCAGGTTCAGGACCTGGCCGACGCCGGACGCGGCCCTCATTCCCATACGCCCCCGTCCCGTGCTGTGCCGTTCCGCGCCGCGTCGTGGCGTGCCGCGTCGTACCGATGCGCGCCGACTCGTGCCGCGCGGGTTCGTGCCGTGACTCGTACCGCGCCGCGTACGGCGTCGGCTCCTGCCGCGCCGGTTCGTACCGGGCGGCCTCGTACCGCGGCGCCTCGGGACGGGCCGGTGCGCGCCGCGGTTCCGGCGCCTCGACGGCCTCCGACCGCTGCGCGGTCCCCGTCCTCCGGGGGGCCTCCGACCTCTGGCCGGTCCCCGTGCTCCGCGTGGCCTCCGGCCCCTGGGCGGTCCTCGTGCCCTGAGTGACCTCTGTCCTCTGGGCGGCCTCTGTCCTCTGCCCGGACCCGGTCGGCCGCGCGGCCTCCGGCGTTCCGGCCGCCCCTGCCTGCTCCGCCGCCCCCGCGGTCCTCGCCGTCCCCGTGGTTCCGGCGGTGTCGACCGGCTCGTTGTCGTCCGTCCCGTCGGTGGGGCCGGGTTTGGGCCGGGCTCCCCAGCCCAGGTCGTTGCACGGTCCGCAACGGTGGCGGGGTGTGTCGGTCTGACGCGGCAGCTCGGCCCAGACCATCAGGCCCGGCCCCTGCTCGTGCGCGCCCCACGCGTGGCACATGGCCTCGATGAGCAGCAGCCCCCGCCCGTGCTCGTCGTCCGCGGTGCCCTGCCCCGGCCGGGGCTCACCGGGCGCGCAGCCCTCGTCACGCACGGCTATGCGCACCAGGTCCTCGCCGTCGTGCAGCTCGCAGACTATGGAGCTGCTCGCGGTGTGCACGAGGGCGTTGGTGACCAGCTCGGATATGACCAGGACGGCGGTGTCGCAGATGTCCTCGCACACCGCCCAGCCGGACAGCCTCGCCCTGGCCAGGCGTCTTGCCTGGGCGGGTGAGGCCGGATGGGCGGCCAGCTCGAAACGGAACCGGCGCTCGGCAGCGACCCCGGAGGGGCCTGCTCCCGCGGCGGCACCGAGACCGAGGCGGCCCACGGCGTCTGTTCCTAAGGGCGCGGACGGAATCACGCTTGCCACTATCGCCCCGCCGTGAACACTTGGCAAGTGTCACTCTGAAAAATGCAGAGTGCGGTGTGACGTTCTGGAAGGGCGTGGCACACTGCTGACAACGCAACGTCGAGCGGCGCCAGTTGGGATCACCGGAGATCCGCACAGATCTTCGAATAGGTCTTCGAATGGCGCCGCAGGGCTGTCAGCATGCTTTCCGTGCCGTCCGAGGCCGTCGGGACCCGTTCCGGCGGTCCCGTCAGGGAGTCCGCGCCCGCCAGGGCCCGCAGTGGAGGTGGAGCGTGAGCGAACCGCGGTCCGCGCCGACGGTCGGCCAGGTCGTCCTCGGCCGGCGGCTCCTGGACCTGCGGGAACGCGCGGGACTCAAGCGCGAGGAGGCGGCCCGCGTCCTGCGCGTCGCGCCCGCCACCGTGCGCCGCATGGAGATGGCCGAGGTCTCCCTCAAGATCCCCTACCTTCAGCTCCTCCTGAAGTCCTACGGGGTCTCCGACGAGGAGGCCGAGCTGTTCGTGCGGCTGGCCGAGGAGGCCAACCAGCCCGGCTGGTGGCAGCGCTTCCACGACATCCTGCCCGGCTGGTTCTCGATGTACGTCAGCCTGGAGGGCGCCGCCTCCCTGATCCGCTCGTACGACCCGCACTTCGTGCCCGGACTGCTCCAGACCGAGGACTACGCCCGCGCCGTGCTGAGGTCGGGCGCGATCGGCCAGACCCAGCCCGAGGAGATAGAGCGCCACGTCGCGCTGCGTGTCCAGCGTCAGGAACTGCTCACCCGTCCCGACGGCCCCCGCTTCTGGGCCGTCATGGACGAGACCGCGCTGCGCCGCCCGTGCGGCGGACCGGAGGTGATGCGTGACCAGATCGACAAGCTGCTCGACGCCACGAAGCTGCCCAACGTGACCATCCAGGTCGCGCCCTTCGCCAGCGGGCCGCACCCCGGCACGTTCGGGCCCTTCGTGCTGTTCCGATTTGCCATGTCCGAACTTCCGGACATGGTCTACAGCGAGTACCTGACCGGCGCCGTCTACCTGGACGCGCGCTCGGAGGTGGCGACCCACCTCGAGGTCATGGACCGCATGGCGGCGCAGGCCGCCACGGCACATCGCACGAAGGAGATCCTCCTGGATCTCCGCAAGGAGCTGTGAATGGATCGCATCACATCCCGCAAACAGGTCTACAACGGCATGCCCGCGCGGGAGCTGGGCAGCGAGGGCTGGCACAAGCCGTGGAGCGGCGGCAACGGAGGGAACTGCCTGGAGGCCATGAAGCTCGCCGACGGCCGGATCGCCGTCCGCCAGTCGACCGACCCGGACGGGCCCGCGCTGATCTACACCACCGACGAGATGACCGCCTTCATCGAGGGCGCCAAGGCGGGTGAGGCCGACTTCCTCCTGTCCTGAACCTTGTTGCGCTTGCCCTTGTGTTCCGCTTGTTCTCCCCGTCCACCCGTCCGATTCCCCTATTTTGGCTCTGAGTTGATCACTAACAGTTGCGCAGTGTTATGGAGTACGTCATGACCGGGCAGCCCCCCGCCGGGATCGACACCAGCAGACCGCACCCCGCCCGCATGTACGACTGGTACCTCGGCGGCAAGGACAACTATCCCGTCGACGAGGCCATGGGCCGCCAGATGCTCACCCTCGACCCGCGTGTGCCCGTCATGGCACGTGTCAACAGGGCGTTCATGCACCGGGCCACCCGCTGGCTGGCCCACCAGGGTGTGCGGCAGTTCCTCGACGTCGGCACCGGCATACCGACCGCTCCCAACCTCCACCAGGTCGCCCAGGAGATCGCGCCCGACGCCCGGGTCGTCTACTGCGACAACGACCCGATCGTCCTCGCCCACGCCGCGGCCCTGCTGCGCGGCACCGACGAGGGCGTCACCGAGTACCTCCAGGCCGACGCCCGCGACCCGGACGCCGTCCTGGAGGGTGCCCGCAAGGTCCTGGACCTCGGCAGGCCCGTCGCGCTCTCGCTCATCGCGCTGCTGCACTTCGTCCCCGACGACGAGGGCGCGCACGAGCTGGTGCGACGGCTGGTCGCCGCACTGCCCTCCGGCAGCTACCTGGTGGTCAGCCACGCCACCGCCGACTTCACCCCGCGGGAGTCCGCCGAGGCCATCGGCAGACTGAAGGCCGCGGGCGTCACCCTCGCACTGCGGTCGCGCGCGGAGTTCACCCGCTTCTTCGACGGCCTCGAACTGGTCGGACCCGGCGTCGAGGTGCCGCACCACTGGCACCCCGAACTGGGCGACCCCGTCCCCGGCCAGGACGACGGGGTGATCCCCGGCTACGGCGCGGTGGCCCGCAAACCCTGAACCAGGGGCGCCTCTCGGCCAGGCGCGGGACGGGCGCGGTCCGGACGGTCTCCGTCCGGACCGCGCCCGCTTCCTTTCCCGCCTCCCGTCTCCCGCCTCCCGCCGCGCGTCTCCCGTCTCCCGTCTCCCGCCGTGCCGTTCGGCCCGGAGGGACTCTGCGGCCGGAGGGACCCTGCGGCCCGGCGTCGGAGCTGACGGAGGCGCCGACTACACCACCATCGGCCGGTCGCCGGGGCCGATCGGCGCGGGCAGGCGCGAACTCCCGGTCAGATAGCGGTCGACGGCCGCCGCCACCGACCGCCCCTCCGCGATCGCCCACACGATCAGCGACTGCCCGCGCGCCGCGTCACCGGCCGCGAACACCCCGGGCACGTTGGTGGCGAAACCGGCGTCCCGCGCGATCGTCCCGCGCGGCTCCATCGTCAGCCCCAACTGGTCCACCAGCCCGTCCGTCCGGTCCGGCCCGGAGAAACCGAGCGCGAGCAGGACCAGGTCCGCCGGGAGCGTGCGGGTGCTGCCCGCCACCTCCCGCCGTCCCGCGTCCACCTCGACGAGGCTCAACTCCCGCACCCGCCCGTCCGCGTCGCCGGTGAAGCGGAGCGTGGACGCGGCGAACAACCGCGCGTCCGCGTGCGCCGACGGCGCCGTCCCGAGCGCCTCCGCCTCCTCGTGCGCGGCCGACAGCCGGTAGATCTTCGGATACGTCGGCCAGGGTTCGGCGTCGTGGTCGCGGTCGGCGCCGGGCTGCGCGTAGATGTCCAACTGGGTCACCGACGCGGCCCCCTGCCGCACCGCCGTCCCCAGACAGTCCGCCCCGGTGTCACCGCCCCCGACGATCACGACGTGCCTGCCCGCGGCCGACATCGGCGACTCCGCCAGATCCCCCTCCCGCACCCGGTTGGCCAGCGGCAGATACTCCATGGCCTGCCGCACACCGTCCAGCTCCCGCCCCGGTACGTCGAGTTCGCGCCACGCTGTGGCACCCGCCGCGATCACCACGGCGTCGTAACGGCTGCGCAGCTCCGCCGCGCCCACGTCCCGCCCGACCGCCGTCGACATCCGGAACCGCGTCCCCTCCGCCCGCATCTGGTCGAGCCGCCGTTCGAGATGACGCCGCTCCATCTTGAACTCCGGTATCCCGTACCGCATCAGCCCGCCCGGCCGGTCGTCCTTCTCGTACACGGCGACGGTGTGCCCCGCCCGCGTCAGCTGCTGCGCCGCGGCCAGCCCGGTCGGCCCCGAGCCGATCACCGCGACCGTCCGCCCGGAGAGCCGGTCCGGCGGCCGGGGCGGCGCGAGACCCAGCTCCCACGCCCGGTCGGCGATGGCGACCTCGACGTTCTTGATGGTCACCGCGGGCTGGTTGATGGCCAGCACGCACCCCGCCTCGCACGGCGCGGGACAGAGCCTGCCGGTGAACTCGGGGAAGTTGTTGGTGGCGTGCAGCCGGTCGGCCGCCGCCCGCCAGTCGTCCCGGCTGACCAGGTCGTTCCACTCGGGGATCAGGTTCCCCAGCGGACACGCCTCGTGGCAGAACGGGACCCCGCAGTCCATGCAGCGGTCCGCCTGCGCGGAGACGATCGGCAGCAGCGCCCCCGGGACGTACACCTCGTCCCAGTCCCGCACCCGCTCCCCGACCGGCCGCCGGGGCCACTCCTGCCGGGGGGTGGTCATGAAGCCCTTGGGATCGGCCATGGTCGTCCTCCTCGCGTACGCGGACGACATCCGACGCGCCGTGCGCCGCCGGGCGGCTCTCTCCCGGCCAATGTACGACGCATCCACCTGGTCCGCAGAGTGGGCCGGAAGCGCCCTCCACCAGGTCCGCCCAGGACTCCCGCAGGACGGTCCAGGGGGCGCGGGGGTGGGCGTGAGGAGGCGTGAGGGGAGCGAGGAAGGGGGCGCCGACATCTGCGGACCGGCGGGCGGCGCCCAGGATTCAGCGCGGGGTGCTCCCGGATCCGCGGCGGGTTCGCCTGGGGCGGCGTCGGTATCCCCGGATCAGTGCGGGGCCCGCCGGATCATCGCGGGGCGGTGCCGGGCGGTGGGGCTGACGTGGCCGGGTCAGCGCGGGCTCGCCGGAGACGGCGTCGGCATCCCCGGACCAGCGCGGCCCCGATCAGCACGGCGCCGCCCCCCGTGCCCTGTGTCAGGCGAGCGCCAGCACGTACGCCATCGCCGCCCCCGCCGAGGCGACCGTCCTGACGTGGTTCCACAGCGTCCACTCCCGCACGTACGACGGCCAGTACGCGGTGGCCTCAGGGGAGCCCGCGGCCAGCTTGAGCAGGGCGTTGTTGCGCGGCACGTTCGCCATCACCGTCACCCCGAACGAACCGAACAGATACAGCGCGCTGCCTATCAGCAGCTCGACCGTCCCCTCCCGCGGCCAGAGCACGAAGGTCACCACGCCGATCACCGCGCAGAGCACCGCCGACCCCATGAACACGCTCATGAACGCGGGCGTCACCGCCGTCCGGTTGATCGAGTTCATCGCGGCCACCCCCTGGGCGGGCGGCAGCTCGGCCAGCCCCCGCATCACGAACGTCGAGAACCCGCAGAACACCCCCGCCACCAGCCCGGTCCCGAGCACCCCCAGCACCGTCAGCACGAAGAACGGTCCATCGATCACGCCCACGTCACCTCCCACGCTTCCCCCGAGCCCCCGCCCGGCATCATCCGTCCCTTCCCCGGCGCCCCCGGCGATCATGCCCGGGAGACACCGGAGCCTGCCCCGCTCCTGCCCCTCACCCCGCCTCCGGCTCCCGCCAGGCCCGCAGCACCCCCTCCACCGTCCCCCGGATCCGGCGACGGCCCTCCTGCCGGGGCACGCCGCTCATCAGCAGCTGGTCGTACGGCGTGTCCAGATGCCGTGCCGACGCCACCACCGCCGCGACCACCGCCCCCTCCGACAGCGCCCGCCCGGCCGCGCTGCGCCCCACCCGGCCGCTGCCCCGCACCGACGCGTGTCCCGCGATCTCCCGCGCCCGCTCCGCCGGGCACCCGGGGAAGAGCCGGCCGATCTCCGCCGCGAACGCCGCCGTGAACCGCACGTCCTCCGCGGCCCGCCGCCCGGCGTCCCGCACCCTGCGCCGCCGCCGCGCCTCGGCGTCCGCCAGGCAGCGCAGCTCGGCCCGCGCGAGCCCCGGCTCCTCGACCAGGACGCCCTGCCGCTCGTATCTGCCGCGCCGCCGGTCCAGGCGCACCACCACCGCCGACAGCCCGCTCTCCTCCCGCGCCCTGCGGGTGAGCGCCGTGTCGCCGCGCGGCAGGAACACCAGATGGCCGAGGTCGGCGCAGTCGAGGCACCGGGGGCTCCCGCCCTCCAGCACCAGCAGCGGCAACGGACCCGTACGGCACTCCGCGCAGTGCCGGCTCCTGAGCGGCTGGACGACGAGAAGTCCGCCACGGGGGAGGGGAGTTGTGCGGTGTGACATGTCTCCTTCCTTTCCGCCACCGAGGGCATTCCCTGTTCCGGTCCCCTTTCCGCGGCGCATCATGGGCCCTGTGCGACTCGAAGCGATCACCTGGGACCGGCTCGGCGACCTGCTGGCCGAGCGACTGCTCGACCTGAAACCGGCCGACGGCGGCTCCTGGCCCCGGATCGCCTTCGACGGTGCCCCCGCCTCCCGCCCCGGTGACCTCGCCGAACGCGTCGCCGAGGTGCTGCGTCCGCACGGCCGCCCCTCGCTGGTCGTCGCCGCGGAGGGCTTCCTGCGCCCCGCCTCGCTCCGCCTGGAACACGGCCACGAGGACGTCGAGGCCTACTACAACGGCTGGTTCGACACCGGCGCCCTGTGGCGCGAGGTGTTCGGACCCCTCGACCCCGGTGGCGACGGACGCGTCCTGCCCGACCTGTGGGACCCGGTCACCGACCGCGCCACCCGCAGCCCCTATGTATCCCTCCCGCCCGGCGGCTTCCTCCTGCTGCACGGCCCCTTCCTGCTGCGGCACTGGTTCCCTCTCGACCTGACCGTCCACCTCTCCCTCACGCCCGGAGCCCTGCGCCGCCGCACCCCCGAGGCCGACCAGTGGACACTGCCCGCCTTCGAGCGCTACGCCGCCGAGACCGATCCGGCGGGAACGGCCGATGTCCTGGTCCGCGCCGACGACCCCCGCCGCCCGGCCTGGAACGGGTGAGCGGACCCTGTGCGGCGGGGCCCGGCCCGGCGGTGACCGGCCCGCCGGTGCCCTGCCCCGGCCGGGCCGCCGCGGCGACGACCGGCCTGGTGGCGGCCGTTCCCGCTCCGGGTGCGTGCCGCCGCGCCCCCGGCGAGAATGTAGGGCGCCGGTACCAGCGGCACGCCCGGTGCCGCTGCCGGCCGTCCGGCACCGGGAGGTACTCCATGACCACAGCCGGAGACATCATGCACAGCGGCGCCCAGTGGATCCCCGCCCACGAGACCCTGGACCGCGCGGCCCAGCTCATGCGCGAGCTGAACGTGGGCTCCCTGCCCATCAGCGACGAGAACGACCGGCTCTGCGGCATCCTCACCGACCGGGACATCGTCGTCGGCTGTGTGGCCGTGGGACACGACCCCTCCAGGATCACCGCTGCCGAGATGGCCAACGGCACCCCGCGCTGGATCTCCTCCGACGCCGACGTGGACGACGTGCTCAGGGAGATGAAGGACCACCAGATCCGCAGGCTCCCGGTGATCGAGAACAAGCGGCTGGTCGGCATGATCAGCGAGGCCGACCTCGCGCGGCACCTGACGGACGACCAGATCGCCGGGTGGGCCGAGAGCGTCTACGCGATGAGCGGGCCGCGCTGACCCCCGCTCACAGCCAGCCGTTGCGCCGGAACCCCCGGTAGAGCGACAGGCACGCGACCGCTATCACGCCGATGACCAGCGGGTACCCGAACCTCCAGCGCAGCTCGGGCATGTGGTCGAAGTTCATGCCGTAGACGCCGCACACCATCGTCGGCACGGCGATCACCGCGGCCCAGGCCGTGATCTTCCGCATGTCCTCGTTCTGCGCGACGGTGACCTGGGCCAGGTGGGCCTGGAGGATCGAGTTGAGCAGTTCGTCGAAGGCGGCGATCTGGTCCTTGGCCCGCATCAGGTGGTCGAGGACGTCCCGGAAGTAGGCCTGTATCTCCGGGGGCACCACACGTATCGGACGGGTCGCCAGGTCCTCGACCGGGCGGCCCAGCGGCACCACCGCCCGTTTCAGCTCCAGGAGTTCGCGCTTCAGCTGGTAGATCCGGCCGGGGTCGGTGCGGGCGCCGCCCTCGGCGAAGACGTCCGTCTCGACCTGGTCGATGTCGCCCTGGACCGAGTCGGTGACGCTGAGGTAGTCGTCGACGACGTGGTCCGCTATCGCGTGCAGCACCGCCGCCGGTCCCTTCGCGAGCTGCGTCGGGCGGTCCTCCAGGTCCTCGCGGAGCGGTCCGAGGGAGCCGTGCATGCCGTGCCGCACGGTGATCACGAAGTCCTCGCCGACGAACACCATGATCTCGCCGGTGTTCACCACCTCGCTGGTCGCCGTCAGCTTCTCGTGCTCCACGTAGCAGACCGTCTTGAAGACCGCGAACAGCGTCTCGCCGTACCGCTCGAGTTTCGGCCGCTGGTGCGCCTCCACCGCGTCCTCCACGGCCAGCGGGTGCAGGTCGAACAGCTCGGCGATGCCCGCGAACTCACCGTCCGTCGGCTCGTGCAGACCGAGCCACACGAACCCGTCCCGGTTCCTGCGGATCCGCCGGACCGCGTCGACGATGTCACCGCCGCCCGGCTCCCGCACGCCGTCCCGGTAGGTGACGCAGTTGACCACCGAGGAGCCTAGCGGGGAGCGGGCCGGATGGCTCAGGTCCACACGGGGACGCCGCCGGGCCAGCCGTGCCACCTTGCGGAGGCCGCCGACCCCGCGGAGGTTCGTGACCTTCCGCAGATTCCCTGCCATGGACATCCGCCACTTCCTTCCCGCGTCTCCCCGACCTGCCGCGCGAGGGAGCCGAGGTGCCGTGCTCCCGCGCCGTGACGGCCAGTTTGCCAGGTTCGCGCAGCCGCCGGGCAAGCCTGTGGGAACAGCGCATTCCGCTTGGTTCCCGCCTGTGGACAACGGGTTAGCGCGCCCCGGTTGGGCGTCGCTGATCAGCGCGGACGCGCTGTCCCCGGTGGTCCGGCCGACGTGGTCGCCGCGTCTTCCCCGGTCGGAAAGCCGGGCAACTGGGATGATCGCGGCATGACGCGAACCGACGGGTATCTCCTCGACAACCGGCAGACCGAGGCGGGGGAACGTTTCGACGCCTTCGCCTCCCTCTTCGACCCCACCACCTTCCGGCACCTCGCGGGGTTCGGCATCGGCCCCGGCTGGCGCTGCTGGGAGGTCGGCGCGGGCGGTACCTCGGTGGTGTCCTGGCTGGCCAAGAAGGTCGGCCCGACGGGCAGGGTCGTCGCCACCGACATCGACACCTCCCGACTCGCCCCGGTCGCCCGTCAGCCGGTCACCGTGCGCGTCCACGACATCGGCGCCGACGAGCCCCCGGCGGAGGGGTTCGACCTGGTGCACGCCAGGCTCGTCCTCGTCCATGTGCCGGACCGGGAGCGGGCGTTGCGCACGATGGTCAAGGCGCTGCGTCCCGGCGGCCGTCTGCTGATCGAGGACGCCGACCCGGCGCTCCAGCCGCTGACCTGCCCCGACGAGCACGGCCCCGAGCAGCGTCTCGCCAACCGGCTGCGCCTGGGCTTCAGGCGGCTGCTGGCCGACCGCGGCGCCGACCTCTCCTACGGCCGCACCCTGCCGAGGCTGCTGCGCGAGGCCGGGCTCCAGCGGGTCGAGGCCGACGCGTACTTCCCGCTCGCCTCGCCCACCTGCGCCGCCCTCGAATCGGCCACGGTCCGGCAGATCCGCGAGCGGCTCGTCGCCGAGGGCCTCGCCACAAACGAGGAGGTCGACCGCCATCTGGCCAACATCGCCACCGGCACGATGGATCTGGCGACGGCGCCGATGATCTCGGCCTGGGGACGCAAGGCGTAGGGGCGACGGGGGAGGGGACGCGCGGGACGGGACCGAGGGGAGAGGGCGCGGGGCACGGAACCATCGCCCGGCTCCCGACCCCGACGTTCCTCCCGTCCGCGTACGCACCGTCGCCGCCGCGTGCCGGACGGCACCGCTCCGGCTCCCGTTGCGCCTCCCGCACGCGGGCCCGTCATCCCCGCTCCGGTGGCCGTCCTCCCACCCGTTCCACGGCCGCCGCCCCCGCGACGCAGCCCGCGGCCGCCGCCTCCGCCGGGTCGGCCCCCGCCAGGAGCGCCGCGAGGAACGCGCCGGTGAAGGCGTCCCCGGCGCCCGTCGTGTCCCTGGGGGTGGCCGGGACGGCCGGGACCCGGGCCAGGACCGATCCGCCGGACGCGACCAGCGCTCCCTCGGCGCCCTGTTTGGCGACGACGAGCGGGATCCGCCGGCTCAGTTCGGCCGCCGCGTCCGCCGCGTCGGGCAGCCCCGTCAGCAGCCACGCCTCGTCACGGCTCGGCAGCAGCACGTCCACCCCGCGGACCAGGTCGAGGAAGCGCGCCGCGCCGAGGTCCGTCAGGAACCCGGCCGACGCGGGGTCCAGGCTCACCGGCACGCCACGCGCGCGTGCGGACGCCAGCGCCGTCGCCACGAGGGCGCGGCCCGGTCCGGAGAACAGCAGGTAGCCCGAGAGGTGCAGCCGGGCGACCCCGTCGAGCAGCGCGTCGGACCAGTCGCCGGGACCGAGCCGCAGCGCCACGCCGCTGTCGGTGAGGAACGTCCGCTCGCCCGCCGCACCCGTGTCGACCAGGCAGATCACCGTCCCGGTGGCCGCCTCCGGGTCGACGGAGAGCAGCGGCCGCACCCCGAGCGCGGTCAGCGCCCGCGTGTGCCGGTCCGCCGCGTCTGCCCCCACCCGCCCCAGCAGCCGCACCTCGCGCACGCCCTGATGGGCCGCCCAGCACGCCACGTTGGCGCCCGCGCCGCCCGGCACGGTGCGGATCACGGCCGCCGTGTCCGTCCCCGGGGCGAGCGGACCGCGATGACGCGCGACGACGTCCGTGATGACGTCCCCGACCACCAGCAGCGCCCCGCCCGGCACCGCCGTCACCTCGGTGCCACCGGCTGCGGGGGACCGTCCCGCCGGGGCGTCACGCCCCGGCCCAGGCCGCCGCGATCCGCGCCGCCAGCCGCACGTTGCCGCGCACCGCCGCCAGGTTGGCGGCCAGCGAGGCGCCGTCGGTGTGCCGCATCAGGTGGTCGAGCAGGAACGGGGTGACGCCCTGGCCCGCGACGCCCGCCTCCTCGCACGCGTGCAGCGCGTCGGCGAGCACGCGCGTGTGCAGCGCCGGATCCAGCTGTTCCTCGCGCGGCACCGGGTTGGCGACGATCAGCGCGGAGTCGGGTCCGTCCAGCGTGTCCTGGGCCCGCATCACGTCCGCGACTTGCTCCGGGTCGTCCAGGGTCCACTCCACCGGGTGACCGGAGTCGGACAGGTAGAAGCCGGGGAAGCGGTCGGTGCCGTAGCCCGCCACCGAGACACCCAGGGTCTCCAGCCGCTGCAGGGTCGCGGGGACGTCCAGGATCGACTTGACGCCCGCGCACACCACGGTGATCCGGGTGCGCGCCAGCAGCCCCAGGTCGGCCGACTCGTCCTGGGTCACCGTCCACTCCCGGTGCACCCCGCCGAGCCCGCCGGTCGCGAACACCCGTACGCCCGCGCGCGCGGCGAGCAGCGCCGTGGCCGACACGGTCGTCGCGCCGCTCACCCCCGAGGCCATCGCGAGCGGCAGGTCCCGGTGGCCGAGTTTGCGGATGCCGTCCTCGTTGGCGATCCGGTCCAACTGGTCCTTGTCCAGGCCGACGTGCGGGCGCCCGTCGAGCACCGCGATCGTCGCGGGAACGGCGCCCTCCCGGCGGACGACGTCCTCCAGCTCCAGCGCCACCTGGAGATTGCGCGGGCGGGGCAGCCCGTGCGCGATGATCGTGGACTCCAATGCCACCACGGGCCGGGACGCGTCGACCGCCTCGCGCACCTCTTCCGACAACACCAGCACCACGTGCTCGCCTCCTGTCGTCCGGTTTCCCTCATCCCTGGCGGCAGACGCGCCCGGCCAAACACTTGCGGCCTGTGGGGGACGACACCAGCCTGGGACGCATGACCGACAACACGACCCGCCTCGACCACGTCGTCCTGTGGGTGAGCGATCCGGTGGCCTCGGCCGGCTTCTGGGAGAGGACCGTCGGACTGGCGCCTGTGCGGCTCGCCGAGTTCACCGAGGGCACGGTGCCCTTCCCGTCCGTGCGGCTCAACGACGAAACCCTCATCGACCTCATGCCGCGCTCCACGGCGGCGCGGATGACCATGCTCCCCGGCGCCGCCGACAGTTCGGGCCACCCGGTCAACCACGTCTGCCTCGCGCTGCCCGGCGACCGCTACGACGCCCTGCGCGACCGGCTCCAGGAGCGCGCCGTCCCCGTCTCCGCGGTCTCCGAGGGCTCCTTCGGCGCCCGGGGACCCGCGACCCGCAGCTTCTACTTCCGCGACCCGGACGGGAACGTCGTCGAGGCACGGCACTACGACTGACGAACCGGACGCCACCCCTCCGTGATCGCGCGGAGGTGCCCGCGCGCCGGGTGCGGGCACTTCTCCTGCGGGCGGCTCAGACGGGCCGCACCCCTTGCAGCGCCCCGTGCGGGTCCAGCACGTACTTGCGGCTGGCGCCCTGGTCGAACTCCGCGTAGCCGCGCGGCGCGTCACCGAGCCCGATGACGGTCGCGTTGACGGCCTTCGCGATGTGCACGCGCCCGTGCCGGATCGCCTGCATCAGGCCCCGGTGGTACTTCATCACCGGGCACTGTCCGGTGGTGAAGGTGTGACTCTTGGCCCAGCCGAGACCGAGCCTGACCTTCAGTGTCCCGGACTTGGCGTCCTCGTCGATCCCGCCCGGGTCGTCCGTGACGTAGAGCCCCGGGATGCCCAGCGCGCCGCCCGCGCGCGTGACGCCCATCAGCGAGTTGAGGACCGTCGCGGGCGCCTCCTGGGACTGCGGTCCGTGCGCCTTGGCCTCGAAGCCGACCGCGTCCACCGCCGCGTCCACCTCGGGCTCACCCGTGATCTCCGCGATCTGCTCCTCGATGGAGCCCTTGGAGACGTCGACGGTCTCGCAGCCGAAGCTCCGCGCCTGGGCGAGGCGTTCGGGGTTGAGGTCGCCGACGATGACGACGGCCGCGCCGAGCAACTGCGCCGAGGCGGCGGCCGCGAGCCCGACGGGACCGGCACCGGCGACGTACACCGTCGAGCCGACGCCCGCGCCTGAGGTCACCACGCCGTGGAAGCCGGTCGGGAAGATGTCCGACAGCATCGTCAGGTCGAGCAGCTTCTCCAACGCCTCTTCGCGGTCGGGGAACTTGAGCAGGTTGAAGTCCGCGTAGGGGACCATCGCGTACTCGGCCTGCCCGCCGACCCAGCCGCCCATGTCGACGTAGCCGTAGGCGGCGCCGGGGCGGGCCGGGTTCACGTTCAGGCAGATCCCCGTCTTGCGCTCCTTGCAGTTGCGGCACCGGCCGCAGGCGATGTTGAACGGTACGGAGACGATGTCGCCGACGTCGACGAACTCGACGTCCGGCCCCCGTTCGACGACCTCGCCGGTGATCTCGTGTCCCAGCACCAGACCCTCGGGCGCGGTCGTCCGCCCGCGCACCATGTGCTGGTCGCTTCCGCAGATGTTCGTGGCGAGCACCTTGAGGATCACACCGTGACGGCTCTTGCGGCCGATGTTCTCGGGTGCGACCCCGGGCCCGTCCTTCAGTTCGAGCGTCGGATAGTCGGTGGTCCTCACGTCCACCGCGCCCGGCTTGAGGTACGCGACTGCGCGATTTCCGGTCATGCGTGTTCGCCGTCCCTTCGGCCCCGTTCGGATGCCAGTGGCTGTACGCACCGCCAAGTCTGCTCCTGCGGACGCTCCCCGGCCACCCTTGCCGGGGCCCTCTCAGAACAGAGGTTCGGGCAGCACACCTTCCAGGGCGAGCAGCTTCCGCTTCGTCTCCAGACCGCCCCCGAAACCGCCGATACCGCCGTCCTTCTCCACCACGCGATGGCACGGGACGACCACCGGCAGCGGGTTGGAGCCCATCGCCACGCCCACCGCCTGGCCCGCCCCGGGCTGCCCGACCCGCCGCGCCAGATCGCCGTACCCGACGACCGAGCCGAACGGCACACCGGCCGCCAGTTCACGCAGCACCTGCCGGTTGAAGCCGGAGATCAGCGACCAGTCGAGGGACAGCTCGAAGTCTTGGCGCTCACCGGCGAAGTACTCGTTCACCTGGCGCACGGCCTCCGCCAGCAGCGGAGACCCGGGGTCCTCGACGGGCTCGGTGCCCAGCCGGGACGCGAGGCGGGCCAGCGCCGCGTCACGCACCGGACCCGAGGCGTGGAACACCACGCTGACCAGGCCCTCGCCGGTCGCCGCCAGCAGCAGCGGCCCGATCCCGGTGCCGACCACCGTCCACACGACCCGCTGCCCGTACCGCCCGTCGCTGTCCATGCGCCCACCGTACGACCCGCCACTGACAGCGCCCCCGGCCTCACGAACCCGGCAGCGCCGCCCGCACCACGTCGGGCTTGTTGGTGATGATCCCGTCGACGCCGAGCGCGACGGCCCTGCGGGTGGTGTCCGCGTCGTTCACCGTCCAGGTGAACACCGACAGGGGGCGCCCGTGCGGCCCGGTGAAGCCGTGCGCGGCGCTCACGTAGGCCGTCGAGATCGAACCGTAGGACGGATTGATCCCGTCCGTGAAGGACGCGTAGGCGGGCAGTTCCGCGGTGGCCGGGCGCCCCAGGTACGCCGTCCGCAGCCCCGGCGCGAGCGCGTGCACGGTCCGCAGGCTGTCCACGTCGAAGCTCTGCACGACCAGCCGGCGGTCCAGGTGCCGGGCGTCGAGCCAGCCCTGGTCGGCCAGGGACTTCACGATCTGCCGCTCGACCCCCGGGTACAGCTCGGGGTTCTTGATCTCCAGGAGCAGGCTCTGGTGGTTGCGCTCCACCTCGCGCAGGTACCCCGCGAGCGTCGGCACGCGCGTGCCCGCGAACGCCGCGCCGAACCAGCTCCCCGCGTCCAGGCGGGCGATCTCGGCCGCGGTGAAGTCCCGCACCTTCCACGGCGCCCGGTCGGGGAAGACCCGCCGCGCGTCCGTCGTCCTGCGCAGGGTGTCGTCGTGGATGACGACGAGCTGGCCGTCCTTGGTGCGCTGCACGTCGTTCTCGACCCAGGTGGCGCCCAGCCGGGCCGCGCGGTCGACCGCGGGGAGGGTGTTCTCGGGCGCGTAGGCGGAGGCACCGCGGTGCGCCAGCACCTGGGGGCCCACGGCGGCGCGCGGCGGATCGCCGACATCGCGTGCGCGCGCGTCGGAGCTGGGCAGCAGAAGGGTGGCGGCCCCCAGGAGCGCCGTGGCGGCGGCTGCGACTACGCGCACGTACATGCGTACTCCTCGCGTCGAGCGGTCACGTTCGGTTCAACTGTGACAGCAGAGCGTCCGCCGCGGGCGGGTACAGAATGGGCACACATCGAGCGGAGACGGCCGAGCGCGCTCACGGGTGCCGCACAACTGGGGCAGGGCCGTGTTTCTTTGCCGGAAAGTCGTTCGACCGTTCCGGTGGGGGTCATACTCTCTGCCACGACCCTGACCGCCAGGCCGGTCCTGGGGAGGGGGTGTACTCCACGGCAATCGGGACCCAAGAGGGCGGGAAAGGCAGCCGCGCATGCACGGCACGATCGACGGATTCAGCTACGGGATCGTCACACCGCTGGTGGCCTATCTGATGGCCTGCCTCGGCGGGGCCCTCGGGCTGCGCTGCACCAGCAGATCCCTGCTCGTCTCGCACTCCCGCCGCCCCGCCTGGCTCGCCCTGGGATCCGCCGCCATCGGATCCGGCATATGGACGATGCACTTCATCGCCATGATGGGCTTCAGCGTCGAGGGGGTCCCGATCCACTACGACCGGCCGATGACCTTCGCCAGCCTCGGCGTCGCCGTCGTCATGGTGGGCGTGGGGGTCTTCATCGTCGGCTACAAGGGCGCCACCGGGACGGCCCTGTTCACCGGCGGCACCATCACCGGCCTCGGCATCGCCTCCATGCACTACCTGGGCATGGCAGGGATGGAGCTGAACGCCGACCTGGAGTACAACACCGTCGTCGTCGCCTGCTCCGTGGTCATCGCGATGGTCGCCGCCACCGCGG
Source organism: Streptomyces sp. SolWspMP-5a-2 (assembly GCF_900091845.1). Classification (GTDB taxonomy): domain Bacteria; phylum Actinomycetota; class Actinomycetes; order Streptomycetales; family Streptomycetaceae; genus Streptomyces; species Streptomyces doudnae. The sequence goes on along the minus strand of NZ_FMCI01000026.1, from coordinate 4,069 downwards.
CCCTGTGGGCCGCCGGGCAGGTCAGGGGCTTCCTGTGGAGCGTCGGCGCGAGCCTCGTCATGGGACTCGCCGTCACCGGCATGCACTACACGGGAATGGCCTCCCTCAGCGTCCACGTCCACACCGGCGGCACCGACGTCGTGGGCGACTCGGCCGCCGGTCTCGTCGCCCCCATGCTGATCGGCCCGCTCGCGTTCCTGCTGCTCGCCGGGGCGGTCGTGGTCCTCGACCCGATGATGATCATGGGCGGACCCGCGCAGGCGCCCGTGGAGCACAAGCCGGGCGTGCCCGCCCACCCCGCCGTCCGGCATGCCACCGCCCACCATTCGCCGCCGCACCCCCGCCGCCGCCAGGAGCGACGCGGGATCCGCGCCCCGCAGAACCGCTGATCGTCTCGCGTTGTCAGTGGCGGGTCGTACGGTGGTTGCATGCGGCCCGTTTCCCAGATCGAACGCACGGTGGCGCCTTTCGAGGTCGTCAGCCCCTACCAGCCCAGCGGTGACCAGCCGCAGGCCATCGCCGAGCTCGCCCGGCGCGTCGAAGCCGGGGAGAAGGACGTCGTCCTCCTCGGCGCGACCGGCACCGGCAAATCCGCGACCACCGCGTGGATGATCGAGAAGCTCCAGCGCCCCACCCTGGTCATGGCGCCGAACAAGACGCTCGCCGCCCAGCTGGCCAACGAGTTCCGTGAGCTGCTGCCGAACAACGCGGTCGAGTACTTCGTCTCGTACTACGACTACTACCAGCCCGAGGCGTACGTCCCGCAGTCGGACACCTACATCGAGAAGGACTCCTCGATCAACGAGGAGGTGGAGCGGCTGCGCCACTCCGCGACCAACTCGCTGCTCACCCGGCGCGACGTCGTCGTGGTGGCCTCCGTGTCCTGCATCTACGGCCTCGGCACCCCGCAGGAGTACGTGGACCGCATGGTCCCGCTCCGGGTCGGCGACGAGATCGACCGCGACCAGCTGCTGCGCCGCTTCGTCGACATCCAGTACACGCGCAACGACCTGGCCTTCACCCGCGGCACCTTCCGGGTCCGCGGCGACACCATCGAGATCTTCCCGGTCTACGAGGAGCTGGCCGTCCGCATCGAGATGTTCGGTGACGAGATCGAGGCCCTCTCGACCCTCCACCCGCTCACCGGCGAGATCATCAGCGACGACGAGCACCTGTACGTCTTCCCGGCCTCCCACTACGTCGCGGGCCCCGAGCGCATGGAGCGCGCGGTGAACGACATCGAGAAGGAGCTGGGCGAGCGGCTGTCCGAGCTGGAGAAGCAGGGCAAGCTCCTGGAGGCCCAGCGCCTGCGGATGCGCACCACCTACGACATCGAGATGCTCCGCCAGATCGGTTCCTGCTCCGGCGTGGAGAACTACTCGATGCACTTCGACGGCCGCGAGCCCGGCTCCCCGCCGAACACCCTGCTGGACTACTTCCCGGACGACTTCCTCCTCGTCATCGACGAGTCACACAACACGGTCCCGCAGATCGGCGCCATGTACGAGGGCGACGCCTCCCGCAAGCGCACCCTCGTCGACCACGGCTTCCGGCTGCCCTCCGCGCTCGACAACCGCCCGCTGAAGTGGGAGGAGTTCCAGGGGCGGATCGGCCAGACCGTCTACCTGTCGGCCACCCCCGGCAAGTACGAGCTGTCGCGCGGCGACGGCGTGGTGGAGCAGATCATCCGCCCCACCGGCCTCATCGACCCCGAGGTCGTCGTCAAGCCCACCGAGGGCCAGATCGACGACCTGGTGCACGAGATCCGCGAACGCACCGAGAAGGACGAACGCGTCCTCGTCACCACCCTCACCAAGAAGATGGCCGAGGACCTCACCGACTACTTCCTGGAACTCGGCATCCAGGTGCGCTACCTGCACAGCGACGTCGACACCCTGCGCCGCATCGAGCTGCTGCGCGAGCTGCGCGCCGGCGAGTTCGACGTCCTGGTCGGCATCAACCTCCTGCGCGAGGGCCTCGACCTGCCCGAGGTGTCGCTGGTGGCGATCCTCGACGCGGACAAGGAGGGGTTCCTGCGCTCGGGCACCTCCCTGATCCAGACCATCGGCCGCGCCGCGCGCAACGTCTCCGGCCAGGTCCACATGTACGCCGACAAGATCACCCCGGCGATGGAGCGGGCCATCGACGAGACCAACCGGCGCCGCGAGAAGCAGGTGGCCTACAACACGGAACGCGGCATCGACCCGCAGCCGCTGCGCAAGAAGATCAACGACATCGTCGCGCAGATCGCCCGCGAGGACGTCGACACCGAGGAACTGCTCGGCACCGGCTACCGCAAGACCAAGGACGGCAAGGGGACCAAGGCGCCCGTGCCCGCCCTCGGCGGCAAGGCGGCCAAGCCCGGCAGGTCCAAGGGCAAGGCTGAGGAGACGGTCCCCACCGACCGGCCCGCCGCCCAGCTCGCGGAGCAGATCGAGCAGATGACCGAGCGCATGCGGGCCGCCGCCGCGGACCTCCAGTTCGAGGTCGCCGCCCGGCTGCGCGACGAGGTCCACGAGATGAAGAAGGAGCTCCGCCAGATGAAGGAGGCGGGGATCGCCTGACCCCCCGCCCGCGCTCGGGCGGAGGGCCCCGGCCCCCGCCCGTTCCCGCGCTGTGTTGCAAGACCGACACAAAGCGTGGACGGGGGTACGGCACTGTCAGTGCCCCTGCATAGGGTTTCGGTCAACCGCGGACTCCGCGGCAACAGGGGAACGTCCGAGAGGGGAATCAGCGCGTGACCGTCAACATGACCAAGGGTCAGGCCATCAGTCTGGAGAAGACCGGCGGGGGCAGCCTCACCGCCGTACGCATGGGCCTCGGCTGGCAGGCGGCTCCCCGGCGCGGTCTGTTCGGCTCGCGCACGCGCGAGATCGACCTCGACGCCTCCGCCGTCCTGTTCGCCGACAAGCAGCCGGTCGACGTCGTCTTCTTCCGCCACCTGGTGAGCGACGACGGCTCGGTGCGCCACACCGGCGACAACCTCGTCGGGGGCGCGGGCCAGGGCGGCGACGACGAGTCGATCCTCGTCGACCTCTCGCGGGTGCCGGTCCACATCGACCAGATCGTCTTCACCGTCAACTCCTTCACCGGCCAGACCTTCCAGGAGGTGCAGAACGCGTTCTGCCGCCTGGTCGACGAGACCAACGGACAGGAGCTGGCCCGCTACACGCTGGCGGGCGGCGGCGCCTACACCGCGCAGATCATGGCGAAGGTGCACCGCGCGGGCTCGGGCTGGACGATGACGGCGCTCGGGTCCCCGGCCAACGGCCGCACCTTCCAGGACCTGATGCCGACGATCCTGCCGCACCTGTAGGACGGCGGGCGGGGCGGCGCACGACACCATCACCGGGCGACACAGGGGGACCGAGGGCGATGACGGCCGAGCTGACGCGGGGGCAGAACCACCCGCTCACCCAGGTCCGCCTGGAGATCAGGATCGCGGCGGGCTCACCGGTCGTCGCCGCGGTGACGGTCGGCGACGAGCACGGCACGGTGCACGGCGCGGACGGGGTCGCCCACCCCGGCGCCCCCGCCCTGCCCGGCATCGAGGTCCCCAAGCAGGCGGCGACCGCCCACCGCCTGGCCGTCGACCTCGGGGCCCTGCCGGAGTCCGCGCACCGGGTCAGCGTGCTGCTCGCGCTGCCCACCGGCGCGGGTGTCCCGGCGCGGTTCGGCGTCGTCGCCGCGCCCTTCGTCGCCGTCACCGCCCTCGACGGCACCGAGCTGGTCACCTTCACCCTCACCGGGCTGGACACCGAGTCCGCGGTGGTCGCCCTGGAGCTGTACCGCAGACAGGGCGCCTGGAAGGTGCGCGCGATAGGCCAGGGGTACGCCGGGGGACTCGCCGCGCTCCTCGCCGACCAGGGGCTGCCCGAGGCGGTCCCGCTGGCGAACGCCGTCCACGAGGCCGTCGCGCAGGGGCTCGCCCGCTCGGTCGCGGCGCCCCCGCAGCAGCGCGCGCCCGACGGCGACCGCACCCGGCGTGCCACGGCGCCCGGTCCTGAGCAGGCCGCCCCGCAGCCCACGGCCCCCTACGGGCCGCAGAGCACCCGGCCCGGCGCGCCGG
>NZ_FMCI01000393.1 GCF_900091845.1 Streptomyces sp. SolWspMP-5a-2 | reverse complement strand
TCGTCTTACCGTCGGCGAGTATCAACCACCGCACCTCTTGGTGTGCCGTACCTCTGCGCCACGCCGTGCGCCTGGCCTGCCGTCGGGCAGACGATCCCGTGCCTGGCCGTTCCGGGAAACCTGATCGCAGCCGCCCTTGCCGCAGTTCCCGCTACCATCGCCGCTGCCGCCCGGGCCATAAATCCGCTTCGGGAGAGTAGGTGCCCGCCAGGCCGCGGGACTTTGGGGCAGCCAGGTGACTTGCTGTGCGCGGCGGGGCCGGCTCGGTTTGGCCCTCCGTGTTCCCCCTCCGGGACGGTAGGAGCGGGCCGACTCACCACGGGCCCTGCCGCACAGTCGCCAGTGGCTCCCCGGCGCCCACAATCACGCTCCGGGCCGTTGCCGTCGAGTGGGTCCCTCGGAAGGTTCAGTGATCATGACAACCTCTTGCGGCCTTGCGCGTCCCTGGATGCGTACAGACGGAAGCCACCTCGTTCCGCCGACACAGCCCTGGAACACCTGTTCGATGCTTTATCGACGATCCGAGAGGCCTTACGGAGACCTGTTCTGCGACTTTTCGCAGAACAGCTCACGGACGACAGTCACTGTTCGCCAGGGCCCGACCCACCACCAAGCCCCCGCTCTTCCCGTTCACTTCGGAGGGACAGACGGGGCCGAGAAAGAATCGTGCCGAGCCTAAACGCTAGCCGTCGGAGGTATCACTTGTTGTCGCTAGAACCCGAAGTTGTTCCGTCATCGACGGACGGACGGCCTGGGCCGTTCGTCCGGGCGATCCGGGCTGCCGGGCGGTGGACTGCTCGCATCGGTGGCCGCTCGACCACTTGCTTCGTCATCGCTGCGGCGACCGGAGTGCTGCTCTCGTCCCTGCCTCCGGGTAAGGCCGGCGCGTCGCCCCAAGCCGTCATCTGGACGCCTTGTGCGGATCGCCCGGATTTCGAGTGCGGGAGCCTTCCTCGGCCGGTTGACCCCGATCACCCCGCGGCCGGCATCTTCCCCATGGCTCTGGCCCGTCACCGTGCGACGGACCCTGATCACCGCCTGGGGGTTCTGGTCGTCAACCCCGGTGGCCCTGGCGAGTCAGGCGTCAACTTCACCTTCGGCGCGCGGTGGGTCTTCAGTCTAGGAATCCTGGCCCGCTTCGACATCGTGGGCTTCGACCCGCGAGGCGTCGGACTCAGCCAGCCTGTGCGGTGTTCGAGCGACCTGCTTTTCGGCGGACCGACCAGCTATCCCTCGTCGTCGGCGGAGTTCGAGTCGTTGCGCGAACACAACCGCCAGCTCCACGAGGACTGCGTCCAGCACTCCGGTCCCATCGTGCGGCATGTCTCGACCGACGATGTCGTGCGCGACGTGGACGCCCTGCGCGAAGCACTCGGCGAGCACAAGATCAGCTTCTACGGTCTCTCCTACGGCACCGTCATCGGCCAGCGTTACGCAGAACGCCACGGCGGGAACGTGCGCGCGATGCTCTTGGACTCGCTGGTGGACCGAGCCCTTGACGCACATGCCTTCGTGGCCGCCTCCGCCCGCGCGGCCGCCGACTCTTTCGAGCAGTGGAAACTGTGGAATACCAGCACCTCCGAGTCGCCCTTGTGGGGCCTCGACCTCGATGCTTTCTGGGACCGCCTCCTCGAAAGGGCGTCACGCGGTGAACTCGTCACCCCAGGAGATCAATCGAGTCCGATCACTGTGCACGACCTCAGCAGCACTCTCACCGCCGCCGCCTATGGTCCGGATTGGGCCGAGTTCAGTTCATGGGTGCGAGATGTAGACGAAGGCGGTGTCGCGGACGCAATGGAGTCCCGTAGGAGAGTGAGTGACGTCAGTCTTTCCGCAGCCGCGTTGACGACTGTCACGTGTGCCGATCGGGACTTCCGGGCACGCACCTTTACCGAATACAAGGCACTTACAAGGGAGGCACAGCGTATCTCTCCGCGCACCGCCGGTTCGGTCCGCGGCAACGAGGCGCTGACCTCCTGCTTGGGCCTTCCTGACGCGGACACACCGCAGCACGTCGGCGTCATGGACACGGAAGTGCCGACCCTGCTCCTTAACAGTAAACACGATCCGGCGACTTCATACGAGAACGCCGCCTCCGTGCGACGCCAGCAAGTCCTGGGAACCGTCCTGGTCACCTATGAGGGAGCAGGACACGGCGTGTACGACCGAACGGAGTGCACCAGGCAGATCGGCGACGCCTACTTGCTGTCGCTGACAGTACCGCTCGACGGATCCGCCTGCCCAGCAACCAAACCGTGACGGTATGGAACGGCGCGCGGACTTTACGAGTGGTCGCCCCGTACGGCCAGAAACCCGCACACCACTGGCACAGGAGGTCTGCTGCCCGGGCTGTGGAAGAGTCAGGCTCCGAGGCCGGGGCACGGGACAGGTTGAGACTGCGAGGCGTTGGTCATAGGCCGTCCGTTCCTGGCGGCTGCGCCTGGTCGCCTTCCCGGCCAGGCTATTTCAGAGCTCCGCTGCCCAGGTCTGGCGGGATTGGCACGGTGCGACCGGGCGACAGCACCTCATAGACCGGAAGGAGTGCGGCGTTTCGGACGGCGGAGCGGCGGCGCCTCAGAACGGAGGCGAGCACCAGGCGTACCGATGGAACATCCGGGTCATGCAGCCCTCAATAACTCTCGGAGAGTTGTTGCCCCCGGATGGGTCCAAGGCGGATGACCTTCCTTGGGCCCATCCGACAACACCCAGGGCCGTATCTGCTAGTTCTATGGCGGTGCGAGACGCGGTCTAGATGTATTGAGCATGAGCGTTGTTAACGCTGGCCGGGCTTGATCGTGGCGAAGACCTCCGGTGTGGTGGAGGTGTCTAGGCTCACCGCACACGGAGGTCTTCGTGTCCCACCGTAATGCCCGGCTGACCGTCCACGGCAGGCGACTGCTGGTCGAACGTGTCCGTTCGGGCCGTCCCGTCGCTCATGTGGCCGCCGAAATGGGCATCTCACGCGCCACGGCCCACAAGTGGGTCCGCCGCTGGCGGTCCGAGGGCGACGCCGGACTCGCCGACCGCTCCAGCAGGCCGCGCACGACTCCGCACCGCACCCCCGCGGCGGTGGAGGCACGTGCCTGCCAACTGCGCCGGACCCGCAAGCTCGGCGCGGCCCGCATCGGCCCGATCCTGGGAGTGCCCACCTCGACCGTGCACCGGATCCTGACCCGCCACGGCCTGAACCGACTCTCCTTCCTGGACCGGCCCACCGGGCAGGTCATCCGCCGTTACGAACGCGAGCGGCCCGGCAAGCTGCTCCACGTCGACGTGAAGAAACTCGGCCGGATCCCCGACGGGGGCGGCCACAAGGTGCTGGGCCGCAAGGCCGGCCGCACCACCCGCAGCGGAATGGGCTTCGACTACGTCCACTCCGCCGTCGACGACCATTCCCGCCTGGCCTACAGCGAGATCCACCCGGACGAGAAGGCGGCCATCTGCGCAGGCTTCCTGCGACGGGCCGCGGCCTTCTTCCAGACCACCGGCATCGACCGCATCGAGCGGGTCCTGACCGACAACGCCTGGCCCTACCGCAAGAGCTTCGCCTGGCAGCAGGCCCTGGCCGACCTCGGCGCAGCCGGCTGCTCGACGAATGGGCCTACGTCCGGCCCTACACCAGCAACACCGAACGCACCGCCGCCCTGGCAGACTTCCTGCACACCTACAACCACCACCGCTGCCACACCGCACGCGGCGGCCAGCCACCCATCAGCCGTGTGAACAACGCTGCGGGTCAATACATCTAGAGCGTGTTTCTTTGATCGGCTGGTCGGTTGATCAGATATGCCTGTCCGATTAGTGATCACTGATGCAATGTGGGACCGGATCGAGCCCTTGATACCGGCCGATCCCGTCCGCGGTCGGCGATGGGCCAATCACCGCCGAACCTTGGGAGTCATCGCCTGGAAGTGCCGCACCTGCTCTCCCTGGCGAAACCTGCCGGACGAGCTCGGCCCGTTCCAGACCGCTCATAAACGCCTGATCAGGTGGGCCGTGGACGGCACCTGGGAACGCATCCTCGCCGTAATTTTGGCAGCAGCCGACGCTGATGCTGACATCGGCTGAACCGTCTCGGTGGATTCCACCGTCTGCCGGGCTCACCAGCATGCTGCCAGGGCCAGGAAAAGGGGCGCCAGGCCGCGCCGAACCTGACGACCACGCCGTCGGACGCTCCTGCGGCGGCTTGAGCACGAAAGTCCCCATCGCCAGCGACAGCCGTGCACGACCCCTGTCCCTTCGCATCACCGCAGGCCAGGCGGGCGACGCCCCGGCCTTCGAGACCGTCATGGCCAGCATCCGTGTTCTGCGAGGCGGCCCCGGCCAACCCAGAACCCGACCCGACGCAATCCTGGCGGACCGTGCGTATTCATCCCGCGCGATCCGCAATCACCTCCGACGAGCGGAATCCGCACTGTCATCCCCCAGCCCTCCGACCAGGTCGGCCACCGGCTGCGGCGAGGCCGCGACGGAGGCCGTCCACCGACCTTCGACGCCGAGGCGTACAAGCAGCGCAACGCTGTCGAACGCTGAATCAACCAGCTCAGGCAGTGGCGCGGCCTGGCGATGCGAACAGACAAGCTCGCCATCGCCTACCAGGCCGCACTCCACCTCGCCGCCATCCTCATCTGGACAGCCACTTGACCGCCGAAGCACCTCGCCCGCGAGGATGGCCACATGGACGATCTTGTGAAGTTCCTCGTCGCACGTATCAATGACGACAACCACGCCTACGCCTACGTGGCCGGCACCCTGGGCGGCGAGGCTCTCCTCGACAGCCACCTCCCCATGCTCGACCTGATCGAGCAACTGGCGAACAACTACAAAGCAATGGGCCCCTCGGACTCCCGCTCAGCCGGCCTGGCCTACGCGCTGCGAGTCCTTGCCCAGTCCTACGCCGAACACCCCGCCTACCAGCGGGAATGGTGCCCGTAGCCTTTCAAAGAGACAGTCCCTAAGACGCGCCGCCGCTGGCAGCATCGCTGCCATGCCGGTCAAGGCGATCGACGGCTTGCTCGCTCCATGCCCGGATGACTGATGCCTGCTCGGGGGTCAGTGAGTCGAGGAAGTAGCGACGGATGTTGTCGCCGTGCACGAGTACGGCCTTCTGGGCGGCGCCGCGACCCTCGGCGGTCAGCCCGATTCCCGCGCGGCGACCATCGACCGCGTACCGGGTGCGCTTGACGAAGCCGCGTTTCTCCATGCGCGTCAGCTGATGTGAGACGCGGCTCTTGTCCCAGTCGAGCGACTCGGAGAGCTCGCCGACACGCATCTCGCGGCCGACAGCCTGCCACAGCGTCACCAGCACGCTGAACTCGGCCTTGGAGACATTGCAGTCGCGCTGTAGACCACGCTCCAGCTCCCTGGTGAGCAGACGCCGTGCACGCATCCAGGTATCCCAGAACTTCCACTCCTCGGATTCCAGCAATCGAGTCTCCGTCATGTCACGAGGATACCGCGACCAGCAGAGTTGTCACATCAACCCACTTCAATCTAGAGTTGACGTGACAACTCAATGGGAGGGAAGACCATGCCACTTCGCATCGCACTCATCCTCGGAAGCACCCGCCCTGGTCGCCGCGGCGACCAGATCGCAGCCTGGGCACTGGAGGCCGCCCGTGCCCACGGTGGAGCCGACTACGAACTCATCGACCTCGCCGACCACGGACTTGGCAACCTCGACGAGCCTGGCAACCCGAACCTCCAGCAATACCAGCACGACCACACCCGCGCCTGGGGCTCACTCATCGCCAGCTTCGACGGCTACGTGTTCCTCGTCCCCGAGTACAACCACTCCTACCCCGGAGCCCTGAAGAACGCCCTGGACTACGTCTACCGGGAGTGGAACGACAAGGCCGCCGGGATCATCAGCTACGGCGGCTGGGTCGCCGGGGCCCGGGCCGCCGAGGCGCTGCGGCTCGTCCTCGCCGAACTCCAGGTGGCCACGGTCCGCGCCCAGCCCACCATCTCGACACACCCCTCGTTCACCACCGGCACCTTCTCCCCCCAGGAGGGCCTCAATACCGCCGTAGGCGACATGCTCGACCAGGTGATCGCCTGGTCCGGTGCCCTGCGCAGGGTGCGCCAAGCTAAGACGCAGACGCCCAAGGCTGCATGAGGGCCAGTTCGTGACGGATCCGGTGACAGGATGCGGCGAGCCGACGGCCCCTGCGGGGGAGGCGCTGTCGCCCCTGTTGCCGGTTGCCGATGAACCCGGCCGTCCGTGGCGCGACCACCGGCAGGTAATCAACGACGCGTTATAGCGGTTGCGAACTGGGGCTCCCTGGCGTGACCTGACGGTGCGGGAGACGACGAAAGGGGCGGGGTGGGCGCCGCACAGGTGCGCGGTGGCTGCTGCATGGTCGCGGATCTACTGGGCTTGTTCGCCAGCCCGGCGCCCCACCTCCAAGCCCGGCGCGGCGCCGACCTGGCGCCGACATTCCCGGAGCTCGTCCGAGCGGCGACCGCGCTGGGCGTCGAGGGCGGTCCTCAACGACGGGCTGGTGGTGCAAGGTGTCGGCGGCTCGACTTCGCCGCCCCGCGACGGAACGCGCAGCCCTGAACCGGCCAGGGCATGGACGTCGACTGCTATCTCCGTAGAGTCCAGGACCGCATCGCCTACGGCGTCCAGACTGCGCTGACCGTCCATGGTCACCAGATCGGCCGAGGTTGGGCAGAAAAAAATCAACAACATCAGCAATGGCGGCGGTCCACATCGAACTCCGCCGAGGGCAGCACGTTTGCGATCGGCGCGCCCGCCCATACGCGGCCGAGGTCCTGGCGTAGCCGATGCGGACCGGTCGCTCGGTGCGGGGGCGGGCACGATCGCGAGCGCCGGTTGCTGCTTCCCGGCGCGGCCGGGGTGGCGGTCGGTGGGGACGCGGACTTCGAGTTCCTCGCGGAGCATGGGGACGAGGACGAAGCCAGGGGGTGTCGTACTTCGCGGCGGTCTTCCCGCCCCGGGTGCGGCAGGCGGAGCCGGCTGGGTGCGTCACAGTTCGGGCAGTCGTGATGTTCTGGCGCAAGTACTACCTTATCGGGTGTGAGCCCATGCAGGAAGCTCCTCAGAAGCGCCTCGCACAACATGCTGGTTTCGAGAGGCCTTTTGCGAGCGGCGACCTGCGGAAACGCGATCTCCCCAAGGGTCTCGCAGATCTCTCACAGATGGCCATTTATGAGAATGACTCTCCGTCACCCCCTGGGCCCCAGGCGGCCGGTAGTACCGGATATCGCTTCGGCGTTCGGCACCCACCGGGAACCGCCTCGACCCCCGCCTGGACATCGACTTCACCCCGCTGCGCGGCGAGGAACCCGCTGCGGTCGGCTACAACGCCGCCGCCTGAACGCGGGGCCTTGCCATGTCTGCCTGGGTCAGCTGAAGGTGCGGCGGTAGGTCTGCGGGCTGACACCCGTGGCCCGTTTGAAGCGGTCACGGAAGGTAGTGGGTGAGCCGAAGCCGACTTGACTGCCGACGCGTTCGACGGAGTGCTTTGTGGTTTCGAGAAGGTGTTGTGCCTGGCGAATTCGGGCTCGGTGGAGCCATTGGAGCGGAGTGGTGCCGGTCTGGTCGCGGAAGCGCCGGATCAGGGTTCGGGTGCTGATCCCCGCGCGCGAGGCGATATCAGCGAGCGTGAGGTCGCGTGACAGGTTGCCCCTTAGCCAGGCGAGCAGCGCCTCGAGTTCAGCTCCCTGCGGTGTGGGGGTGTGGTCGTGGACGATGAACTGTGCCTGTCCGCCCTCTCGTTCGAGCGGCATCACCGACAGGCGGGCGGCGTCGGCGGCTACGGCCGAGCCGTAGTCACGGCGGATCATGTGCAGGCACAGATCCAGCCCCGCGGCGGCGCCGGCCGACGTGAGGAACTGGCCGTTGTCGACGTAGAGGACGTCAGAGTCAACGTCGATGTCAGGGTAGGTGGCGGCCAGCAGGCGGGCCGCGCGCCAGTGGGTCGTGGCGCGTAGCCCGTCGAGGAGGCCGGTGGCAGCGAAAGGGAAGGTGCCCACACAGATGGAGGCGATGCGAGTGCCGTCGGTGGCGGCCGAACGCAGCGTGTCGCGTACTGCGGGCGAAAGCGCGGCCGTGGGGTCGGTGACGCCCGGCACGATGATCGTGTCCGCGTCCTGCAGTCCTTCCAGGCCCCAGGGTGCGCGCAGGGTGAACGCTCCGGCGTCGACCTCGTCGCGCTCGGAGCACACCCGAATCTGGTAGCCGGGCCGCCCATCGGGCAGGCGAGTCCGGGAGAACACCTCGAAGGGAGTGGACAGGTCGAACGGGATCACCTGATCCAGTGCGAGAACGGCAACGGTATGCATGGCCGGAAACTACCCCATCACCAAACTGAACTCGCCAGTAGATTCTTCACGGAATCCAAAAATAGCCAGGTCAGTGCACTCAAAGGCGCAATGGCACTATTCCGTTGATCTGTGGCACTACTGCCACTAGGCGATCACGTCGACAGCCTGTTGACTTCAGGGCGTGCCGATGGAGATCGCCCCCGAAGGAGTCACCCATGCACATCCAGATCGCTCTGTTCGACGGCTTCGACCCACTCGATGTCATCGCCCCCTATGAAGTGCTGTACGCGGGCCGCACAGCGTCGGACGGCGCGGTGACCGTCGAGCTGGTCAGCGCAGAAGGCCCTCGCGAGGTAGTGAGCGGCACGGGGGGACTGGTGCTGCGCGCCACCGGCGCTCTCGACCTGGAGCATGCCGACATGGTCCTCGTGCCCGGCGCCTCGGGACGGATCGGCGAACCCGGCGAGGTCCCGGACGTGGAAATGGGCGCCGGAGAGTGGAAGCAGGACGAGTTCATCCCGGTGCTGCTGGGCCGGACACTGAATACCGAGTTGCCCGCGCTCCTCAAGCAGGCGATGGACGATCCGCACATCATGGTCGCCACCGTCTGCGGTGGCTCGCTGGTCCTGGCCATGGCCGGCTTGCTCGAAGGACGTCACGTCACCACCCATCACCTGGGCCTGGACATGCTGGATGCTACCGGTGCCCACGCGGTCCGCGCCCGCGTCGTGGACGACGGCGACCTCGTCACCGGCGCCGGTGTCACCTCCGGGCTCGATCTGGGCCTGTACTTGCTGGAGCGCGAGGTAGGCCCCCGCATCGCGCACGCTGTCGAAGAACTCTTCGCCCACGAGCGGCGCGGCACCGTCTGGCGTGCCCAGGGACCGACGCCCGCCGCTCTCTGAGTTTCCGGCCTGAGAGGCCGATCACCGGCTCATCACCTTCCTTGCACCGTCAGAAAGAGCATCACCATGCCCGTCGAAGGCACCTGGAATCTGTCCATCTCCACCCCCATCGGCAAGATCAAAGCCGTGGTCGAACTCCGCGAACAGGACGGCACCCTGACCGGCGTCGCCCGCGGAGCCGACGAGGAAGTACCCCTCAGCGATGTCGCCCTTGACGGCGACCGGCTCACCTGGAAGCAGGCCGTCACCAAGCCCATGCGACTGAACCTGGCCTTCGACGTGACAGTCGACGGCGACACTCTGAAGGGCACTTCCAAGGCTGGCCGTCTCCCGCCCTCGAAGGTCACCGGCGAGCGTCAGACCGCACCGGAGCACCAAAGGTGACCAAGTTCCTCCTGTCCTTGCACGTCCTGGCTGCCATCATCGGGCCCTGTCACCGTCGCCGCGAGCATGTTTCCCGCGACGCTCCGCCGCACCGTCGGCGGGCCAGACGACGGCGATGCCGTCGCCACCCTGCGGACCCTGCACCGCTTCTGCCGCGTCTACGCGGGCATGGGCATTGCGGTTCCCCTCTTCGGCTTCGCCACCGCCAGCAGCCTCGGCGTTCTCGGTGATGCCTGGCCCATCATCTCGATACTGCTGACCGCCCTGGCCGCTGGCGTACTGGCCCTGCGGATCCTGCCCACCCAGGAACGCGCCCTGACTGAGGCAGTGGACACAGCCTCACCGCCGGCGGTGGGCCACCTCGCCATGCTCGCCGGCGTCTTCAACCTGCTCTGGGCCATGGTCACGGTACTGATGGTCATCCGGCCCGGCTCCACCACAGGAGGATGACCGTGCTACCTCAGCCCCCACGCCACCTGCGCATCGTGGCTCACGCAGAGCCGATCTCACTGATCGTGATGCTGGCCAACATATTCACCATTCACCTCAAGCCCATCTCCTCGGCGATGGGCCCCACCCACGGCTGCGCCTACCTCTTCGTCGTGATCGCTACCTGGCGCTTCCAGAACACCCCGGCACGGCCAAGGTCTTGGCCTTGGTTCCCGGCGCCGACGGGCTCCTCGCTCTGCGACAACTTCACCGCGGTGCTCCCGCCGCACCAGGACGGAAGGCGCCATGCCCTCATGAACCTTGTGTCTCCGATACTCATCGGCGTCATCTACTGCCTGCTGATGTCCTTGATCAGAGAACCACACCGTCGCCGCTTCAACGCGATCATGGTGGGCGGAGCCTGAGCCGCCTATCTGAGCGGCGGCGGATTCGGCCCGTGGGAGCTCCCATTCGTCGCACTCACGGCATACGTCGCGTACCGCGGCCTGAACTCCTGGACCTTTATCGGCATCGGCTGGCTCCTCCACACCACATGGGACATAGCCCACCACCTCAAGCCAACCCATCCTGCAGTTCACCCACGACTCATCCCTGGGTTGCGCCATCTGTGATCCGGTCATCGCCCTGTGGTACTTCCGCGGAGGACCTTCCCTGATTGCGACAATCCGCCGCTGGTTCAGGCCCAACCACACAGCAGACCACGTGCACGATCACTCCTCTGCTCCCTCCTGAGTTTCGCTGTGGGACGGGACCGGGGCATCAGGTCAGTGGTGGTCGTGCGCCAGCAGCCGACGAGTGGCCCCACGCAACGTCGGACACGGTCCTCAAGTCGTCGCCCTGGTCGGTTCGGGCCTCGCCGGGAATGCTGCTCAATTGAGCGCTAAGGAACGATCTTGAATCGTACCGAGAGGCGCAGCGAAAGTACCTCACCCGCCTCATCGGGCAGGTGGGCAACAAGCGGTTCGACGCCGAGTACATCAAGGCGATCAAGAGCACCGCGATCGCGCTGCGGGCCCCCCGGAGCGGACGGCCACCGCCGCGAAACGGCTGACCAAGGCCGCCGCTCACAAGCTGATCGGCGCCCTCGTCGCTTCCTGACCCCGGTCAATCCGCGCCATCCTCGTCGTCCTCGTCCGGTTCGGGCGCGTCCGGATCGCGCAGCCGGCGCAGGGAGCCAGCGGCCGAGCAGGTTCAGGTTTCTGTGCTTGAGCGGGGACAGGCGGGCGAAGTCCTCGTCTCGGATCTCGTGGCCCTCGGCACGAAGTGCCTCGACGGAGGCGTCGGTGTACTTCGTGGTCCACAGCACGATGTCGCTGAGGACCAAGCCGAGCGCTCCGAGCTGGTCCTCCATCCCGTCCCGGTACGCCTGGTGGATGGTGCCGCGCTTGCCGTGGCAGAGCCGCGACGCCTTCTCCAACTGCGGCAGCGTCGACAGGCGCTCCTACTCCGTCTTGCGCTTGGCGGCGTTCAGCAGCCGGGCGGCCATCAGGACCTGGAACAGGTCCAGGGACTCGTCGATCGCCTTCGCCTCCAGGTGCCGCATCACCTCGGTGAGCATCGCGGTGCGCTTCGGCTCTCCGCCCGTTCCAGCAGGGGCGCCTTCGACCCCAGCGCGTACCGGGCCAGCGCGGCCATCCGGTTCGGCGGGATCTGCGACAGCCTCAGGCACCCCAGCCGGTAGGCGCCGATCTCGTCCACCCGCTCCAAGGCGCGGGCGAACGCCGTCCCAGTCGTCCGCGTCGGCGGCCGGCGCAGCCGCTCCAGCTCCAGCTCCAGCTCCAGCTCCAGCTCCAGCTCCAGCTCCGAGAACCATGCCCCTCCGGCGCCTTCAAGGTCGCCATCAACTCTCCCGGCAGCGCCGGGTCGGCGCGGCGGGCCGCGCCCGCAACGGTGGCGTGCAGCCGCTTCTCCGCGACCTTCCGGGCCTCCGACACCTGCCGAGCCAGCACACTCACCCCGGGCAGCAGCACCCGGTTCCGACGCACCCAGCCCACCGCCTGGTT
>NZ_FMCI01000044.1 GCF_900091845.1 Streptomyces sp. SolWspMP-5a-2 | reverse complement strand
CGCCGCCCCCACGCCGACACCCGCCCCCGCGCCGGCACCTGCGCCCGCCGTGCCCGTACCCGCGGGGCCGGTCGGGGGCGGGGCTGTGGATCCCGAGCTGGTTCCGCACTCGCGGATCCGCCGGGCCATCGCCTCCCGGCTCACCGCCAGCAAGCAGACGGTCCCGCACTTCTACCTGCGCAGGACCGCGACCCTGGACGCGCTCCTCGACCTGCGGGCCCGGCTCAACGAGGTCGCGCCGCACCGGGTGTCCGTCAACGACCTGCTGATCAAGGCGGTGGCGGTCGCCTACCAGCAGGTGCCGGAGGCCAACGTCGTCTGGACCGAGGACGGCATGCGCCGCTTCGGGACGATCGATGTCGGGGTCGCCATCGCCGCCGAACGGGGCCTGGTGACGCCGGTCGTCCGCGACGTGGGGCGCAGCTCGCCCGGGACGGTCGCCGCCGCCGTGCGCGGGTTCGCCGACGCGGCCGACAGCGGGCGGCTGGCCCAGCGCGACCTGGAGGGCGGCACGATCACCGTCAGCAATCTGGGCATGCACGGGGTGGAGGAGTTCAGCGCCATCATCAACCCGCCGCAGTCCGCGATCCTCGCCGTCGGCGCCGGGCGTCAGGAGCCCGTCGTCGAGGACGGCGAGGTGCGCGTCCGCACCCGGATGACGCTGGTGCTCTCGGCCGACCACCGGGCCGTGGACGGACTGCTCGCGGCCCGCTGGATGGCCGCGCTGGTGGCGGCGGTGGAGGAACCCCTGCGCCTGCTCGCCTGAACGTGTCACGGGTCTTGACCTCGCCCGGTCGCTGACTGACACTCAAGCTGTTCAGTGACAGTGAACGTTCTTGAGTGCGAGGAGTGAACGGTGAGCGAAGCCGAACCGTACGAGGACAGGACCTCCGGCGGCGGGATCGGGCCGCGGATACGCGAGGCCCGCCGCGCGGCGGGGCTGAGCGTGCGCGAGCTGGCCCGCCGGGTGAACGTGTCGGCGAGCCACATCTCGCAGGTCGAGCGCGGCCTCTCCTCGTTCAGCGTCCCGGTGCTGTACACCGTGGCGGCCGAGCTGGGGGTCCCGATGGACAGCGTCTTCGACGGGCCGCAGGACACGGTCACCGACCTCTCCGAGGCGGCCTTAGACGGTGCGGAGCCGCTGGTCGCCTCGGGGATCGTGCAGCGGCGGAGCCAGCGGCCCGTCATCACCATGGGCAGCGGCCTCCAGTGGCACCGGCTGACCGCCAGGCCGTCGGAGGACTGCGAATTCCTGGAGGTCCGCTATCCGCCGGGCGCGAATTCGAGCGACGACGGGAGTTTCATCCGGCATCAGGGCTGGGAGTACGGAGTGATCATCGAGGGATCGCTCACCGTCGAGGTCGGATTTGAGAAATCCCTGCTCAAGCCCGGGGACGCAATCAATTTCGATTCGAGCACCCCGCACCGGTTCTCCAACGACACCGGCTCGGTCGTGCGGGCCGTCTGGTTCGTCAGGGACCGGGCCGACGGCGCCGGGAACACCGGGCCGCACTCCGAGCGCGGCCACGGTCCGCACTGACCGCAGGACCGTGCGGGGCGGTGTGAAGGGCCGTTCCATCACGGCCGTTCCACCAGGGACGTTCCCTTTCACATCACGAATTCCGTCGATTGTTAACTGACACTTTACAAACCTGCGGTGCTGGGGCACCGTGTGAACGGTTCACACCGGATCAAGGAGGATCCCGATGCTCAACCTGGACAACAAGGTCGTCATGGTCACCGGAGGCGGTTCCGGAATCGGGGCCGGAATCGCCCAGACCGTCGGCGCCCTCGGCGCACGGGTCGCGGTGACGGACCTGAACCCCGACAACGCCCGGCAGGTGGCCGCGGCCATCACCGAGGCGGGCGGCCGGGCCACCGGCTACCAGCACGACGTGACCAGCGCCGAGTCCAGCAACGCCGTCGCCCAGGCGGTCGTCGCCGACATGGGCGGCATCGACGGCCTGGTGAACAACGCCGGGATCTCCGGCCGGGTCCGCTTCCAGGACATGGAACCGGAGCAGTGGAACACGATGCTCTCGGTCAACCTCACCGGCGTCTTCCACAGCATCAAGGCCGTCATCGACCACATGCTGGAGCGCGGCTCCGGCCGGATCGTCTCCACCTCGTCCTTCGTCGGGGTGCAGGGCATCCCCCTCTTCAGCCACTACTGCGCGAGCAAGTTCGGCGTGATCGGCCTGACCCAGTCGCTGGCCGTCGAGTTCGCGTCCGCCGGGATCACCGTCAACGCCGTTCTGCCCGGCGTCGTCCGCACCCCGCTGTGGGAGCCGATGCTCGCCCGCACCGCCGAGGACCTCGGCATCACCCGGGAAGAGGCCTGGCGGGACGCCGTGGCCCCGATCCCGCTGGGCCGGCCGCAGGAGCCGGAGGACATCGGCAACGCCGTCGCCTTCCTGCTCTCCGACGCGGCGCGCAACATCACCGGTGCGACGTTGAACGTCACCGGTGGGCAACTGCTGCACTGAACGGAGCTGGAGCGATGACTGTCGACACGACAGGGCACATCCTCGACGTCAGAGGAGTGCAGAAGCGGTTCGGGGGTGTCGTCGCCCTCCACGACGTCGCCCTCGCGCTGCGCCCCGGCGAGCGGCACGCGGTCGTCGGGGAGAACGGCGCCGGCAAGTCCACCCTCATGCGGATCGTCGCCGGGATCCTCGCCCCCGACAGCGGCGAGGTGCTCATCGACGGGCAGCCGGTCGGGCGCGGCGCCACCGCCGCACTCGACGCGGGCATCGCCCTGGTCCATCAGGAACTGAGCCTGGTGCCCGAACTCAGCGTCGCCGAGAACATCGACCTCGGCAACTGCCCCACCCGGTACGGGTTCGTGCGCAGGCGCGAACAGCGCGAGCACGCCCGCGCCGCCCTCGCCGAGATCGGCGTGGACCTCGACCTCTCCGAACCGGTCGGCCGACTGTCCGTCGCCGCCCGCCAGTTCGTGGAGATCGCCCGCGCGGTCGCCCGCCGCCCCCGGGTCCTCATCCTCGACGAACCGACCGCGACCCTCACCCCGAGCGAGACCAGCCACCTCCTCGGACTCCTCGGCCGCCTCTCCGACCAGGGCATCGCCATCCTCTACATCTCGCACCGGATCCCGGAGATCTTCGAGCTGTGCGAGAGCGCGACCGTGCTGCGCGACGGACACCTCGTCGCCCGGCCCGACCTCGCCGACATCACCGGCGACGAACTCGTCGACCTGATGGTCGGCCGGGAACTCGCCAAGGACCTGCGCACCGAGCGCCGCGAGCGCGCACCGGGAGAGGTGGTCCTGCGCGCCCGGGACGTGTCGGCGGCCAAGGTCCGCCACGTGGACCTGGAGGTGCGCGCCGGACAGATCGTCGGGCTCGGCGGCCTGGTCGGCTCCGGACGCTCGGAGATCGTCCGCGCGGTCGTCGGCGCCGACCCCCGCACCTCGGGCACGGTCGAACTGCGCACCGGCGACCAGGAGTGGACGCCCCTGCGCTCGTACGCCCGCGCGGTACGCCTCGGCGTCGCGTACGTCCCCGAGGAACGGCGCGCGGAGGGCCTGGCCCTCGGCATGACCGTCGCCGACAACATCGCCCTGCCGTCCCGCGGCCGCCTCAACCGGCTCGGCGTCATGCGGCACGCCGCGATGGCCTCCCTCGCCCAGGACGTGATTGGGCGGGTCGGCCTCCAGCCGCCCCGGCCGCGCCACGAGGCCGGACAGTTCAGCGGCGGCAACCAGCAGAAGATCGTCATCGGCAAGTGGCTGGCCGGATCGCCCCGGCTGGTCGTGCTGGACGAACCCACCCGCGGTGTCGACGTCGGCGCCAAGGCGGAGATCCACCAACTCGTCCGCGAACTCGCCGACGACGGCGCCGCCGTGCTGCTGGTCAGCTCGGACCTGCCCGAACTGCTCGACCTGTCGGACACCGTGCACGTCGTCCGGGACGGGCGGGTGGTGGGCACCCTCGGCTCCCAGGACGCCACCGAGAGCGCGGTCATGAGACTCGCCGCAGGAAAGGAGGAACAGATCGTATGAGCACGCAGCATCTGACACCGGCCCCGCCACCCCCCGTGGCCCAGGCCCGCACCGCCCCGCCCGCCGCCCTCACGGTGCTCAGCGAGTACGGCATCTTCATCGTCACCGCGGCGACGATCGTCCTCGCCGCCGTCGCCGTGAACGGCTTCGCCTCGACGGCCAACGTGGTGGACATCTTCCACCGCGCCGCCCCCGTCGGCATCGTCGCCGTGGGCATGACCTTCGTGGTCATCAGCGCCAACTACATCGACCTGTCCGTGGTCTCCCAGGTGGCGATCGCCGGCGTCACGATGCTCAGCCTGGGCGCGGACGACCTGCCGCTCGGCATCCTCTGCGGGATCGCCCTGTGCGTCCTGGTCGGCCTCACCAACGGCCTGGCCGTCGGGGTGCTGCGGGCCAACGCGGTCGTCGTCACCCTCGCCACCGGCGGCGCCTCGCTCGGGGTGCTGTCCCTCGTCACCAGCGGAACGATCTACTACGGCAGCTCGGGCGGCCTGGTCGACCGCTTCGGCCACACCAGGCTGGGACCCTTCCCGCTGGTCGCCGTCTCGCTGGTGGTGGTGGCGGTGGCCGGCTGGTTCCTGCTCTCCCGGACGGTCTTCGGCTTCTCCCTGAAGTCCCTCGGCGCCAACCGCGCGGCCGCCCGGCTGGCCGGGGTGCGCGGCGGCTGGACGGTGACCGGCGCGTTCGTGGTCTCCTCCCTGTGCTGCGCCGCCGCCGGGTTCGTCCTGGCGAGCATCTCCAGCACCGCCGTCGCCACCATGTCCAACGGATACGACTTCTCCGCCCTCGCGGCCGTCATCGTCGGCGGCAACAGCCTCTTCGGCGGCCGGGGAAGCGTGCAGCGCACGATGATCGGCGTCATCTTCGTCTCCGTCGTCGCCAACATCCTGGTCCTGGTGGGGCTGCCCTTCGCCTGGCAGCAACTGGTCACCGGATCGATCATCGTCGCGGCGGTCGCGCTCGACTCGTTGTCACGCAAGGCAGGCATCCGATGAACACGTCACTCCCGGCGGCGCGGCTGAGGACCTTCCTGTCGCGACGCACCGAGATCCGCGCCGTGGTGTTCCTGGTGCTGGTCCTCGTCTACGCCGCCGTGTGGCAGCCGGACGTGCTCCAGCGCTACGACGTCACCCTCGCCCGGATCGCCCTCGACGGACTCGTCGCCCTGGGCCTGACCCTCGTCATCCTCCAGGGCGAACTCGACCTCAGCGTCGGCAGCGTCCTGGCCGCGTCCGGCGCGGTCCTCGCCCTCACCCCCGATCTGGCCCTGGGGATCGTGCTCGCCCTCGCCCTCGGGGTCGCGGTCGGCGCCCTGAACGCGGTGCTGGTCGTCGTCCTCAAGGTCAACTCGTTCATCGCCACCCTGGGCACGATGTTCGCGGTCAGGGGCCTGGCCTTCGTGCTCACCGGCGGACAGCCCGTCCCCATCAAGGACATCGAGTCCGGGATCGCCTTCGGCCAGGCGCTGCTCGGCCCGCTCACCCCGCGGGTGCTGTTCTTCGTCGTGGTCTTCCTCGCCCTGCACGTCTTCCTCACCCGCACCAGGGCGGGCCGCGAGTTCTACGCCGTGGGCGGCAACCGCCAGGCCGCGATCGACGCGGGACTGCCCGTGCGGCGCAGGCTCGCCACCTCGTTCGTGATGTGCGCGGTCCTCGCCTCCTGCGCCGGGATCATCAACACCCTGGAGCTGACGTCGGCCGACCCGACCGCCGGTTCCACCGTGATGCTCGTCAGCATCGCCTCCGCCGTGGTGGGCGGCGTGCTCCTCAACGGCGGCCGGGGCACCATCGTCGGCGCCCTCATCGGCGCCGCCGCACTCGGCATCCTCCAGATCAGCCTCGACTTCGGCGGCTACAACCCGGAGATCAAGAACATCCTCGTCGGCGCCGTGCTGTTCGTCGCCGTCGCCACCGACCCGTCCTCGCTGCGGATCGTGCGCGACCGGCTGAAGGAACTGCTCGGACGGCTGCTCGGCCGCGCCGCGCCGCAGCGCCAGAACTAGCGCCGCCCCCTCCCGCACCCCCTCCTCTCCCGGTGGAACCCGCCCGCCCCAGGGTCCTCCGGCGGTCGGACACACCCCGAGACAGCTCCAGGAACCCAGCGACACGACAGCACGGAACAGGAACAGCCATGAGACGACACCTCATCACCACGGCCACCACACTGGTGGCGACCGCCCTCCTGGGCTCCGCCCTCGCCGGCTGCGGCGGCTCCACCGCGGGGGGCGGCGGCTCCAAGAGCGTCATCGCGCTGCTGCCGCAGGGCAACGACCAGCCGTACGGCGCCGTCTACGTGAAGACGATGCAGGCGCGCGCCAAGGAGCTGGGCATCAAGCTGGAGCTGACCAACTCGAAGTACGACGCGGCCACCCAGTCCTCGCAGTGCGACGTCGCGGTCGCCAAGAAGCCGTCCGCGATCATCCTGTGGCCCGCCGACGCCCGCGCCGTGCGCCCCTGCCTGCTCAAGGCGAAAGCCGCGAACATCCCCGTCGACTCCAGCAACTCCGACGTCCTGGCCGCCGACAAGTCGCTGGTCCACGCCTACTCCGGCCCCTCGAACGACCAGGTCGGACGGCTCGACGCCGACCTGCTCAGCAAGGGCATGAACGGCAAGGGCAACATCATCGTGGTCCTCGGACAGCCGGGCAACTCCACCGCGATCGACCGCTTCAACGGCTTCAAGGACCAGCTCGCGAAGAAGCACCCGGGCATCAAGATCCTCGGCAGCCAGCCCGCCAACTGGGACAAGGCGCAGGCCATCACCGCCACCTCGGAGCTGGTCACCCGCTTCGGCACCCGGATCGACGGCGTCTACGCCCAGGACGACACCATGGCCGCCGGTGTCGTCGAGGCCCTGAAGAACCGCGGGGTCGATCCCGCCTCGAAGATCATCGTCGGCTGCGGCAACACCAAGCTCGGCCAGGCCAACGTCAAGTCCGGTGACCAGTACGGAACCCTCTTCCAGTCCCCGGTCTGGGACGGACGGCACGCGGTCGACCTCGCCGCGGACGTCATCGACGGCAAGAAGGTCGAGGCCGACACCTTCATGCCGATGCCCGAGGTGACCAAGGCCAACGTCTCCAAGTACCCGGCGGAGTGGTGACCGGGCCGCCACGGCTCCCGGCAGGCGCACAGCCCGTAGCGGAAGGACCTCCCCCCTCATGACCCACGCATTCACGGCCGCACCCGGCCACGCCGCCGTCGACTTCGAACAGCGGGTCGACTTCGACCGGCTCCGCCGCTACCGCCTCGACCGGGCGCGCGCGGCGCTGGAGGCGAGCGACTGCGGAGCCTTCCTCCTCTTCGACTTCTACAACATCCGCTACACGACGCAGACCTGGATCGGCGGCGCGCTCGGCGACAAGATGACCCGCTACACCCTGCTGACCCGCTCGGGCGAGCCCATGCTCTGGGACTTCGGCTCGGCGACCCGCCACCACCAGCTGTTCGCGCCGTGGCTCAGGCCCGAGAACTGCCACCCCGGCATGCTCGGGCTGCGCGGGGCCATCGCGCCCAGCGCCGGTCTGATGGCGGACTCCGTCCGGCAGATCAAGGGACTCCTCGAGGACGCCGGGGTCGCGAACCTGCCGGTCGGCGTGGACATCGTCGAGCCGCCCTACCTGTTCGAGATGGAACGGCAGGGGCTGCGCGTGGTCGACGCCCAGCAGCACATGCTCGACGCCCGGCAGATCAAGTCCCCCGACGAGATCATGCTGCTGTCCCAGGCCGCCGCCATGGTCGACGGCGTCTACCAGGACATCGTGGAGGCCCTCAAGCCCGGCGTCCGCGAGAACGAGATCGTGGCGCTCGCCAACAAGCGGCTCTACGAGATGGGGTCCGACCAGGTCGAAGCGGTCAACGCCGTCTCGGGCGAGCGCTGCAACCCGCATCCGCACAACTTCACCGACCGCCTGGTGCGCCCCGGCGACCAGGCGTTCTTCGACATCATCCACAGCTTCAACGGCTACCGGACCTGCTACTACCGCACCTTCGGAGTGGGCAGCGCGACGGCGGTCCAGCGGGACGCGTACACCCGCGCCCGGGAGTGGATGGACGCCTCCATAGCGATGGTCAGACCCGGGGTCACCACCGACCAGGTCGCCGCCGTGTGGCCCCGGGCCACGGAGTTCGGCTTCGACAACGAGATGGCCGCCTTCGGCCTCCAGTTCGGGCACGGGCTGGGCCTCGGACTGCACGAGCGGCCCATCATCTCCCGGCTCAACAGCATGAAGGAGCCCGTCGAACTCCAGGCGGGCATGGTCTTCGCCCTGGAGACCTACTGCCCGGCGGCCGACGGCGTGTCGGCGGCCCGGATCGAGGAGGAGGTCGTGGTCACCGACGACGGCCCGCAGATCCTCACCCGCTTCCCGGCCGACGAACTCTTCGTCGCCAACGCGTACTAGCCACGGGACCGGCCGTCGGCTCCCACCGGACCGCGGCCCCGCAAGGAGTGACATGAACACACTGGAAGAGATCGAGGGGGTGCTCGGTCCGATACCGCGCGGGCCCCTCGCGGGCGACGGGGTCACGGGCGGCGCACCGCCCGTCGAGGTGCTCGACCCCGCCACCGAGGAGCCCCTCGCCCGGGTCGCCTCGGTCACCGTGGACGAGGCGCTGACCGCCCTCGGCACCGCGGACGCCGCCCAGCGCCGCTGGGCCCGCACCTCGCCCCGCGAACGCAGCGACGTCCTGCGCCGCGCCTTCGACCTGCTGACCGAGAACGCCGAGGCCGTCGCCCGGCTGATCGTGCTGGAGAACGGCAAGGCGCTGCCCGACGCGCGCGCCGAGGTGCGGTACGCGGCCGAGTTCTTCCGCTGGTACTCCGAGGAGGCGGTACGGCTCGCCGGGACCGTCCAGACCGCGCCCTCCGGCCAGAACACCATCATGGTGCTGCGCCAGCCCATCGGCGTGGCCCTGCTGATCACCCCGTGGAACTTCCCCGCCGCGATGGCGACCCGCAAGATCGGCCCGGCGCTGGCCGCGGGGTGCGCCGTCCTCCTCAAGCCCGCCGCCGAGACCCCGCTCACCGCGCTGGCCATCGCGGCGCTGCTCACCCGCGCCGGGGTCCCCGAAGGCGTCGTCGGCGTGCTGTGCACCCAGGAGCCCGGCGCCCTGACCACGGCCCTGCTCGCCGACCCGCGGCTGCGCAAACTCTCCTTCACCGGCTCGACGCGGGTCGGGCGGCTGCTGCTCGCGGAGGCCGCCCGCACCGTGGTCAGCTCCTCCATGGAACTCGGCGGGAACGCGCCGTTCCTGGTCCTGGCCGACGCCGACCTGGACGAGGCCGTCGAGGGCGCGCTCGTCGCGAAACTCCGCAACGGGGGCTCGGCCTGCACCGCCGCCAACCGGATGCTCGTGCACTCCTCCGTCGCCGAGGAGTTCAGCGGGCGGCTGGCCGCGGCGATGGCCGCGCTGACCGTGGGCCCCGGGCTCGCCGACGGCGTCCGCATCGGCCCGCTGGTCAACCGCGCCACCCTGGACAAGGTCTCCTCCCTCGTGGAGTCCTCGCTCGCGCACGGCTCCCGCGCCCTCACCGGCGGACGCCCCCTGGACGGACCCGGCTACTTCTACCCGCCGACCGTCCTCGCGGGCGTCGACCGCGACGACCCCATCCTCCGCGAGGAGATCTTCGGCCCGGTCGCCCCCGTCGTGGCCTTCGACGACCTCGACGACGCCGTCGACCTCGCCAACGACACCGAGTACGGGCTCGTCTCCTACGTCTACACGCGGGACCTGCGCAACGCCGTGCGGGTCGGCGAGCGGCTGGAGACCGGCATGGTCGGCGTCAACCGCGCGGTGGTCTCCGACCCGGCCGCGCCCTTCGGCGGGGTGAAGCAGTCGGGACTGGGCCGCGAGGGTGGCCACGACGGCATGCTCGAATACACCGAGTGCAAGTACCTGGCCCTGGACTGGAGCTGACCGGCCGCCCCCGCCGCCCGGCGACCGCGCGCGGGATCCGGGCCGGATGGGGGGCCCGGGGGCGACATGCGTTAGCGTGACGGGTGTGTCCGTGGCGAGGCCCGTGTCGGTGTGTCCTGGTTCCAGAGCGGCGTTAGAGGTGGGCGTGCAGGTCAGGTCGGTGTCATGAGGCTTCTGCACACCTCGGACTGGCATCTCGGCCGCTCCTTCCACCGCGTCGACATGCTCGGCGCGCAGGCCGCCTTCGTCGCGCACCTCGTCACGACCGCCCGCGAGCACGCCGTGGACGCGGTGGTCGTCTCCGGTGACGTCTACGACCGGGCGGTGCCCCCGCTCGCCGCCGTCGAACTCTTCGACGACGCCCTGCACCGGCTCGCCGACCTCGGTGTCCCCACCGTGATGATCTCCGGCAACCACGACTCGGCCCGGCGGCTCGGCGTCGGCGCCGGACTCATCGGGCGGGCCGGCATCCACCTGCGCACCGAGCCGTCGGCGTGCGGCACCCCCGTGGTCCTCGCCGACGCCTTCGGGGACGTCGCCCTCTACGGCCTCCCGTACCTCGAACCGGCCCTGGTCAAGGGCGAGTTCGAGGTCGCCAAGGCCGGTCACGAGAGCGTCCTTGCGGCGGCCATGGAACGGGTCCGCGCCGACCTCGCCACCCGCCCGCCCGGCACCCGCTCCGTCGTCCTCGCCCACGCCTTCGTCACCGGCGGCGAGGCCAGCGACAGCGAGCGGGACATCACCGTCGGCGGGGTCGCCGCCGTGCCCGCCGGGGTCTTCGACGGCGTCGACTACGTGGCCCTCGGCCATCTGCACGGCTGCCAGACCCTCACCGAGCGCGTCCGCTACTCGGGCTCCCCGCTGCCGTACTCCTTCTCCGAGGCCCACCACCGCAAGACGATGTGGCTCGTCGACCTCGACGCCGGGGGATCCGTCACCGCGGAACGCCTCGACTGCCCGGTCCCGCGCGCCCTCGCCCGCCTCCGCGGCACCCTGGACGACCTGCTCGCCGACCCCGCGCTGACCCCGCACGAGGAGGCGTGGGTCGAGGCCACCCTCACCGACGCCGTCCGCCCCGCCGACCCCATGGCCCGGCTCACCGGACGGTTCCCGCACACCCTCAGCCTCGTCTTCGACCCCGAGCGCGCCCCGGACGGCCCCGAGGTGTCCTACGCCACCCGGCTCGCGGGCCGCAGCGACCAGGAGATCGCCGAGGACTTCGTCGCCCATGTGCGCGGCGCCGGACCCGACGCCCGCGAACAGGGCGTGCTGCGCGACGCGTTCGACGCCGTGCGGGTGGACGACACCGAACGGGAGGTGGCCAGGTGAGGCTGCACCGGCTCGACATCACGGCGTTCGGCCCGTTCGGCGGCTCCCAGAGCGTCGACTTCGACGAGCTGTCGGCCGCCGGTCTCTTCCTCCTGCACGGCCCCACCGGCGCGGGCAAGACCTCCGTCCTGGACGCCGTCTGCTACGCCCTCTACGGCTCGGTCCCCGGTGCCCGGCAGAGCGGCCAGGGCCAGCACCTGCGCAGCGACCACGCCGAGCCCGGCACCCGCACCGGCGTCACCCTCGAACTGACCGTCTCCGGACGCCGGTTGGAGGTCACCCGGCAGCCGCCCTGGGCCCGCCCCAAGAAGCGCGGCACCGGCACCACCCTGGAGAAGGCCCAGAGCTGGCTGCGCGAGCACGACGCGACCACCGGCACCTGGAAGGACCTCAGCCGCTCCCACCAGGAGATCGGCGAGGAGATCACCCAACTGCTCGGCATGAGCCGCGAACAGTTCTGCCAGGTCGTCCTGTTGCCCCAGGGCGAGTTCGCCCGCTTCCTGCGCGCCGACGCCGAGGCACGCGGCCGCCTGCTCGGACGCCTCTTCGACACCCAGCGCTTCGCCGACGTCGAGAAACGCCTCGCCGACCGGCGCCGCCTCACCGAGGCACGGGTACGGGAGGGCGACGAGGCGCTCCTCGCCGACGCGCACCGCATGCAGCAGGCCGCGGGCGACGCGATGGACCTGCCCGAGCTGCGGCCGGGCGAACCGGGCCTCGCCGACGCCGTGCTGAGCGCCGCCGCCCTCGCCCGCAGCACCGCGCGCGAACAGCTCACGATCGCGTCCTGCGGGCTGCGCGCCGCCGAGTCCGCGCAGGCCGCCGCCGACCGTACACTCGCCGACACCCGCGAACTCGGCCGCCTGCAACAGCGGTTCGCCCAGGCCCACGAGCGGTCCGCGCTGCTGGCCGAGCGCGCCCCCGCCCACCGGGAGGCGCAGGCCCGCATGGAGCGGGCCCGCAAGGCGGAGGCGGTGGCCCCCGCCCTGGAGCTGCGGGACGCGGCCGACGCCGAACACCGCGCCGCTGACGGCGCGCAGGAGCAGGCGCGCGCTCAACTCCCGCCCCGCTTCGCCGACTCCGGGGCGGCCGGGCTCGCCGCGGCCGCCCGGCGCGCCGCCGAGGAACTCGGCGGCCTCGACTCCGCCCGCCGCGCCGAACAGCGCCTCGCCGAACTCGGCTCCGAGCGAGCCCGGTTGGACCGTCAGGAGCGGGCCGACGAGGAGGCGCTCCAGGACGCCGACGCCTGGCTGGCCGGATGGGAGGAGCGGCGGGCCGCGCTGGAGTCCGCCGTCGAGTCCGCGCAGCAGGCCGCCACCCTGGCCGAGCGGCTCGCCGTGCGGCGCGACCCCGCGCGGTCCCGGCTCGCGGCGGCCCGCCAGCGCGACCGGCTGGCCGGGGAGGCCCGCGAGGAGGAGCAGGCGGTCCGCGCCGCCACCGACGACGCCGCGGCCGCGCGCACCGCCTGGCTCGACGTCAGGGAGCAGCGGCTGAACGGCATCGCCGCCGAACTCGCCGCCCGGCTGACCGACGGCGAGCCCTGCGCGGTCTGCGGAGCGACCGCGCACCCGGCACCGGCCCGCAAGGACGCCGGACACGTCGACCGGGAGACCGAGGAACGCGCCCAGAGCATCTACCGGACGGCCGACGAACGCCGCGCCCTCACCGAACGGCGGCTGGGGGAGGCGCAGCGCGCCCTGGCCACCGCCGAGGGCGAGGCCGGGGACGCGCCCGTCGGACAACTCGCCCGCGAGGCAGCCGAGCTGGAGGAGCAGTACGGTCGCGCCCACGACGCCGCGGCGCAGCTCCTGCCCGCCAGAGAACGGTGGGACGCGGCCGAGCGCGAGCGCGAGCGGCGGGTCGCCGCCCAGCAGCAGGCCGCCGTCGGCGCCGCGTCCCGGGTCGCCGCCCGGGACGCCCTCGACCGCGAACGCCGTGCCCTGGAGGAGGAGTTGACGCAGGCGCGCGGTGGGGCCGACAGCGTCGCGACCCGGGCCGGGCAACTGGAACGGCAGGTCGCCCTGCTCACCGACGCCGCCGACGCCGTGCGCACCGCCGAGCAGACCGCGCAGCGGCTCAAGGACGCGGACGCCAGGCTCGCCGACGCCGCCTTCCGCGCCGGGTTCGACACCCCGCAGGGAGCGGCGGACGCCCTCCTCGACGACACCGCCCACCGGGAGCTCCAACGGCGCCTGGACGCCTGGCAGTCCGAGGAGGCCGCCGTCCGCGCGGTCCTCGCCGAGACCGACACCGCCGAGGCGGCCCGGCGCCCCGCCGCCGACCTCGACGCCGCCGAACGCGAAGCCGCGGCGGCCGCCACGCGGGTCCGTGCCGCGTCCTCCGCGCGCGACGCCGCCGACCGTCGCCGCGCCGAACTCGACCGGCTCTCCGCCCGGTCCGCCGCCGCCGTCCGCCGACTGGCCCCGCTGCGCGAGGAGTACGACCGGGTCGCGGGCCTCGCCGGACTCGCCGCGGGCACCTCCGCGCGCAACGAACGCCGGATGCGCCTGGAGTCGTACGTCCTCGCCGCGCGCCTGGAACAGGTGGCCGCCGCCGCGACCGTGCGGCTGCTGCGCATGTCGTCCGGCCGCTACACCCTCGTCCACTCCGACGACCGGTCAGGGCGCGGACGCAGCGGCCTCGGCCTGCACGTGGTCGACGCGTGGACCGGCCGCGAGCGGGACACCGCGACGCTCTCCGGCGGCGAGACCTTCTTCGCCTCCCTGGCCCTCGCCCTCGGCCTCGCGGACGTCGTCACCGATGAGGCGGGCGGCGTCGGCCTCGACACCCTCTTCATCGACGAGGGCTTCGGCTCCCTCGACGAGCAGACCCTGGACGAGGTCCTCGACGTCCTCGACTCGCTGCGCGAACGCGACCGCAGCGTCGGCATCGTCAGCCACGTCGCCGACCTGCGCCGCCGCGTCCACGCGCGCCTGGAGGTCGTGAAGGGCCGGTCGGGCTCCACGCTGCGGCAGCGCGGCGGCGGCTAGCCGCTCGGTCGGCGAGTGACGGGGCGGGGGAGCGGCGGGGCGTGGACGACGACACGCCCCCGGTCCGTTCCCGAACACCGGTGACGAGCGCGCCCCATGACTGCCAGGCACCGCAACACCCTTATAGCGCAACCCAGTTGACCCGCTCCCGGGCCGCTGCGTGTACGGTTTGGCGCCATGGTGCGATACGCGGAACCCGGAACGGTGGAGTGGGTCGAGTCGGACGGCGGACCCCTCGTCGCGGTCCCCGAGACGGTCCTGCCGTTCTGGGCCGGGGCCGACGGCGACGACCTCGCCTCCGACTACGACCGGGCCTGCGAGATCGACGGGACGTTCGGCCTGCTCCCGGTCGGCGACCGCACCGCCCTCGTCCTCGGCGACGAGCCCGCCGCCACCTGCTACCTGCCGGAGCACGGCACCTTCGTCCGCTGGTGCGCTGCGGAGACCGAGGACGAACTCCTCGCCGCGGTACCGGACGCGCTCGCCACCGCGGACTGGACCGACGACGTCCGCTGGGACGTCCCCGGCCCGGTCGTCCTCTTCGACTCGGCCTGGCCCGGCCCCCACACCGACCGCGCCGACAGCCTCCGCGTCACCCTGGAACCCGGCCCGTACGCGGTCCGCTCCGCGACCGTCAGACCCGGCCCCGAGACCTGGCTCGCCCTCGTCCAACTCCGCGCGCTGGACGGTCCCCGGACCTGACGGGGGACGCGACCGGCCGACGCCGTGCCACGCCCCCCGGGGCCGGTCAGAGCTGGGACAGCTCGTCCACCAGGTCGTCGAGACCCAGCGAACCCTGGGAGAGGGCCGCCATGTGCCACGCCTTCAGGTCGAACGCGTCGCCGTGCCGCTCACGCGCCTTCTCCCGGCCCAGCAGCCACGCCCGCTCGCCCAGCTTGTAGCCGATCGCCTGCCCCGGGATCGTCAGATAGCGGGTCAGCTCGCTCTCCACGAAGTCCGCCGGACGGCTGCTGTGCGCGCCGAAGAACTCCTGCGCCAGTCGGGGCGTCCAGCGCTCACCCGGGTGAAACGGCGACTCCGCCGGGATCTCCAGCTCCAGGTGCATGCCGATGTCGACGATGACCCGCGCGGCCCGCATCATCTGCGCGTCCAGGTACCCGAGCCGCTGCTCGGCGTCGGTGAGGAAGCCCAGCTCGTCCATCAGCCGCTCCGCGTACAGCGCCCAGCCCTCGGCGTTGGCGCTGACCATGCCGACGGCCGCCTGGTAGCGGGAGAGGTTCCCGGCGACGTGCACCCACTGCGCGAGCTGGAGGTGATGGCCGGGCACCCCCTCGTGGTACCACGTCGACACCAGGTCGTAGACCGGGAACCTGGTCTGCCCCATCGTCGGCAGCCAGGTGCGGCCGGGACGCGAGAAGTCCTCCGACGGCGGCGTGTAGTACGGAGCGGCCGCGCTGCCCGGCGGCGCGATCCGCGACTCCACCTCCCGCACCCGCCCGGCGAGTTCGAAGTGGGTGCCGTCCAGCTTCTCGATCGCCTCGTCCATCAGGCCCTGGAGCCAGTCCCTGACCTCGTCGACGCCCTCGATGTGACGGCCGTGCTCGTCCAGGTGGGCGAGCGCCGTCCACGGGGTCGCCGCGCCGGGCAGGATCTTCTCCGCCTCGCGCTCCATCTCGGCGAGCAGCCGGTGGTACTCCGACCAGCCGTACGCGTACGCCTCGTCCAGATCCAGGTCCGTGCCGTTGAAGTAGCGCGACCAGCGCGCGTACCGCTCACGGCCCACCGTGTCCGGCGCGCCCTCGATCGCGGGCGCGTACACGTCCCGCATCCAGTCCCGCAGCTCGGCCACCGCAGCCGTCGCCGCGCCCGCCGCCTCGTCCAGCGCGCCCCGCAGCTCCTCGGGGCCCGCCGCCGCGAAGTCCTCGAACCAGCCGCGGCCCGAGCCGTCGGTGTCCGCCCACTCGCCGAGCTGGGTCACGAAGGTGGCCGTGGGACGCGGCGACGCGTACAGCTTCCGTTCGAGGCCCAGCGCCAGCGACTCCCGGAACCCCGCGAACGCCTTCGGGACCGCCCGCAGCCGCTCGACGATCGCCGTCCAGTCCTCCACGGTCTGGCTGGGCGTGACCGTGAAGACCTCGCGGACCGCGTGCGCGGCCGTCCCCATGTTGCCGACCGAACGCAGCCCCTCGTCCGCCTCGTGCACCGCGATCTCCGCGGTGAGCCGCTCGCGCAGCAGCCGTCCGCACCGGCGCTCGATGTCGTTCTCCGCGCCCGGCCGCCGCTCCGCCTCGTCCAGCCGGGCGAGCGTCGCCCGCTGGAGCGCGGCCAGCGCCTCCTGGCCCGCCGGGGAGGTGTCCGGCAGACGGCTCGAACTCTCCTTCACACCCAGGTAGGTGCCGGTGATCGGGTCGAGGGCGACGAGGTCGTCGACGTACGCGTCGGCGACCTCACGGGGCAGCGGGCTGTTGGTGTCAGACATACCGCCATCCTCGTACGGACCCGCGCCGCGCGTCACCCGGATTGCGCCGAGGGCGTAGGCGGCAGCAGCGGCCCGCACTCCCACTGCTGGAAGATCAACCGGGTCTCCACCCGGGCCACCTCGCGATGGGCCGTGAACCCGTCGAGGACCAGCCGCTGGAGGTCGGCCATGTCGGCGACCGCCACATGGACCAGATAGTCGTCGGGACCGGTCAGATGGAAGACCGTCCGCGACTCGGGCAGCGCCCTGATCCGGTCCACGAACGGCCCCACCAGCTCCCGCCGGTGCGGCCTGACCTGCACGGACAGCAGCGCCTCCAGACCCCGGCCGAGCCTGGCCGGATCGAGCCGCAGCTGATGCCCGAGGATCACCCCCGAGCGCCGCAGCCGGGTCACCCGGTCGAGACAGGTCGACGGCGCGACCCCGACCTGCGCGGCGAGGTCCCGATAGGTGGTCCGGGCGTCGTTCTGAAGCAGCACCAGCAGACGCAGATCCACCGGATCCAGTACGACGGACTCGGTCATCGGCCGAACGTAGCACGGGCGTTCCCCCACCGGGACCGGCCGGTGTTCACCCTGCTGCCCATGGACTCCCCGCGTACCGCACCGAGGGCTCTGGCGACCGAGGCCGTGCACGCCGGCCGCGACGACCTCGCCCGGCAGGGACTGCACGCCCCGCCCATCGACCTGTCGACCACCTACCCCTCGCACGACAGCAGGGGCGAGGCCGCCCGCATCGACGCCTTCGCCGCCACCGGCGCCGAACCCGACGGCCCGCCCGTCTACGGACGCCTCGGCAATCCGACCGTCGCCCGCTTCGAGACCGCCCTCGCCCGCCTCGAAGGCACCCCCGCCGCGGTCGCCTTCGCCAGCGGCATGGCCGCGCTCACCGCCGTCCTGCTGGTCAGGGCCGCGGCCGGGCTGCGGCACGTGGTGGCCGTCCGCCCGCTGTACGGGTGCAGCGACCACCTGCTGACCGCCGGGCTGCTCGGCACCGAGGTGACCTGGACCGACCCGGCCGGCATCGCCGACGCGCTGCGCCCGGAGACCGGCCTGGTGCTGGTCGAGTCCCCGGCCAACCCGACCCTCGCGGAGATCGACCTGCGGGCCGTCGCGCACTCCTGCGGCTCGGTGCCGCTGCTCGTCGACAACACCTTCGCGACGCCCGTCCTGCAACGGCCCGCGGAACAGGGGGCGCGGCTGGTGCTGCACAGCGCCACCAAGTACCTCGGCGGCCACGGGGACGTCCTCGCGGGCGTGGTGGCCTGCGACGAGGAACTCGCGGGACAGCTCCGGCAGATACGGTTCGCCACCGGCGGGGTGCTGCATCCGCTGGCCGGGTACCTGCTGCTGCGCGGCCTGTCCACGCTGCCGGTCCGGGTCCGCGCCGCCTCCGCCAACGCCGCCGAACTGGTCCGGCGGCTGGGGGCCGACCCGCGGGTCACCCGCGTCCACTACCCGCGCGTCGGCGGCGCGATGATCGCCTTCGAGACCGCGGGCGACCCGCACGACGTCATCGCGGGCGTCCGGCTGATCACGCCCGCGGTGAGCCTCGGCAGCGTCGACACCCTCATCCAGCACCCCGCGTCCATCAGCCACCGGGTGGTCGACGCGGCCGACCGCCGCGGCGCGGGCGTCAGCGACCGCCTGCTGCGCCTCTCGGTGGGCCTGGAGGACGTCGACAACCTCTGGGCCGACCTGGACCAGGCCCTCGGCGTCCCCTCCCGGCCGACGACGGACACCACGGCGTTGCAGGGCGCGGTACGGCTGTCTTGAGGGGGGTGTCGAGGTCTGTCCGGCGCTGACGGGGTCGCGGGGCGGGCGCCGGGACGGGGCTGGGAGGCGACTGGAGGGAGCTGGGACGGGGGCTGGAGGGGAGCTGGGACGGGGGCTGGAGGGGAGCTGGGACGGGGGCTGTTCAGAAGGCAGGGCCCGGCGTGGAGCACGCCGGGCCCTGCCACCTCACCATCGCCTTGCGGCCTTGCGGCCTTGCGGCCTTGCGGCCTTGCGGCCTTGGAGCATCGGGGGCTTGGAGCCTTGTGGCTTTCGCCCCCCGCGGTTCCATCCTCCCCGCCGGGCCTTGCCGCGTCGTCAGTCCTTCGGGAGCCGGTCCCCGTGCTGCTCCTCCGTCGTCGTCGA
Organism: Streptomyces sp. SolWspMP-5a-2; assembly: GCF_900091845.1. Taxonomy (GTDB): domain Bacteria; phylum Actinomycetota; class Actinomycetes; order Streptomycetales; family Streptomycetaceae; genus Streptomyces; species Streptomyces doudnae. The sequence goes on along the minus strand of NZ_FMCI01000044.1, from coordinate 132,793 downwards.
CGCCGCTGCCCGTGCGGACTCCAGGCGGGCCGTGACCACCAGGGTTCCCTCCTCGATCTGGTAGTCGAGGGGCAGGTCGAGGCCGCGCATCGCGGCGACCATGCCGGTGTTGGCCGCCTGTGTCACCGCGTACACGCTCTCGCAGCCCGCCTCGGCGGCCATCGCCACCAGTCGGTTCAGCAGTTCGCCGCCGACACCGCGCCGCTGCCAGGCGTCCTCGACGAGCAGCGCCACCTCCGTCTCGTCGCCGTCCCAGAGCAGGTGCCCCAGGCCGACGATCCGCCCGGAGGCGGTCTGGACCGCGAGCGTGCGGCCGTAGCGCGGGCTGAGCAGGTGGTTCAGATAGCGGTCCGCGTCCCCGACCGGCCCGTGGTAGCGCAGGGACAGCGACCGTGCCGAGCAGCGCTCGTGCATCTCCCGGGCGGCCTCCAGGTCCCGCGCGTCCGCCCGCCGGACGGTGATCTCGTTGCCCTCGGGCAGGGTCAGCACGTCCTCACCGTGCGGCAGCCGGGGGCCGAGCTGGGCGTCGAGGTCGACGAGGGCCCGTGCCCGCGCGAACTCGGTCGGCGTGAACGGCAGATACGGCCGCTCGACGGTGATCACTCCGCCCTCCGGCGCCCGCAGCCGCAGCACGGTGTCCTCCAGCGCCCCCTCGACCGGTGCCCCCTCCGGGCCCCCGGCGCCCGACGCCCCGGCGGGCGACTGGCGGATGGTGCAGCGGCCCAGCAACTGGCGCAGCGCCAGCGGGAGTTCGGCCGCGTCCAGCGCGGTCCTCGTGGCCAGACCGAGGATCCGGGTCGGCGCGTCCACCAGGTCGTGGGCGTCGGCCCGCTCGATCCAGGTGTCGCCGCCGCCCGCGGCCGCCACCGCCCGGGACAGCTCCGAGGCCGCGAGCCCGGCGGGGGTCCGCAGCAGGAACTCGTCCACCGTGCCGTCCGCCAGCGGGTGCGTCTGGAGGCTCAGGATGTCGACCCGGCACCCGGCGAGCGCGGTGCACAGCTCGGCCAGCGAACCGGGTTCGTCCTTCACGGTGGTCCGCATCCGCCACAGGGTGCTCGCCCCGGACCCCGTGCCCGCCGCGCCCGGCCCGGCCTGCTGTCCCTCGGACGGCGGCCGGGCACCGGTATCGGTCACCGGCGGCGCGTGACCGTGGCGGCGTGACCACCAGATGTGGAACCCCGCCGTCGCGGCCAGCACGACCGCCGAGACCAGCAGCAGCGTGGTGCCCCCGGGTCCGTGCCCGATCAGGTTGGCGACGCCGTCGGCCGCGGCGACCGCCGTGAACAGCGCGGCCAGCTCGACCACGTCCCGCCGCCAGTGGTGCACGGGGCGGCCGTTCCTCGTTCGTGTCACGTCGGACAGGTTTCTCGTCATGGACCCACTGTGAAGGAACGGTGTTGCGTGATCACGAACGATCTGTGACCGATGGGTAAAGCGGGTCTATGCCCCCTTTGTCGTTTTCACTTTTCACTGTGACGGTGTCCCGGGCAGCGCGAGGGTGTCCCGCAGCCGACGCGCCTGGGTGACCAGCAGCGAGGAACCGCGCCGGTCCGCCGCCTGGTCCAGATGGGGCAGTTCGCCCCGCGCGCCGCACCGCTCCGCGCACTCGGCCGCCACCCCCACCAGATCCCCGAGCCCGCGCATCGGCGTCCCGGCGAAGGCCAGGCCCGCCAGCAGCGGCGGCAGGGCGTGCCCGAGCACCTCCCAGACGGTGCGGTACGCGCCCGTGGCCGCCGCCGTGCGCAGCGACTCCGCCAGCCGTGCGGGCTTCAGCGCTCCGGTCCTGGTCAGCAGCCGTATCTCCGTGCCGAGCCGCTCGGCGGACAGCCGGTCGTCGGCCGCGAGCGTCAGCAGCGCGTCCACCGCCGCGAGCCGGTCCTCCGGGTGCCGGGCGCCGAGCCCGTAGGCCAGGCACAGGTGCGTCGCCTCACCGGCCTCGCCCCCGCACTCGGCGAGCTGCGGCAGGACGGCGCCGGTGCCCCGGACGTCGTGCAGGGCGAGGGCGGCCATGTCCCGCACCATCCGGGCCGCCGTCAGCTCGCGCCGCTCGGGCATCAGCGCGGGCCACTGCCGCAGGAGCCCCGTGTCGTGGTAGCAGTACCAGTCCCGCCCGGCGTCCATGGGCTCGCCGAGCAGCCGGAAGGCCGCCGGGAAGGAGTCGTCCCGGAGGTCCGCGACCTCGCCGTGGTCGATGAGCAGCCGCGTGGCGTGGGTCCGCCGCTTCGACGTCGGCCACGGTGTCTCCGCGGTGAGCCACGCCGCGAGGCGGGCCCCCTCGGCGGTTCCCAGCGCTGCGGCACGCTCGGCGGCGGCCGCCGCGCGCACCGGGTCGGCGCGCCGCACCCGCAGCAGCGCCTGCGCGAAGTCGGTCTCCGCGACCCGCGCGCCCAGCCTCCGGTAGGCGTCCAGCCGGTCCACCAGCTCGTCCGGCTCCAGCAGCCCCGTGCTCCAGCTCGGCGTGGAGAGCAGGAACGGCAGCGGCTCGGTCCGTATCCGGTACGCCACCTCCCAGAGCCGGGCCTCGAACACCTCGGCCAGAGGGCGGTGCTGGCAGCCGCGGTGCGTGCCGCTCTCGCGGACCGCCTTCAGCAGGTGCCCGGTGCGGATGCTGCCGCGCAGCGCGGCGAGCGGGATCTCCAGCCCGTCCGACGCCCGGTACACCCCGCCGCCGCTGCGCAGGAACCGGCTCTCCGCCGAACGGGCGTCCCCCTGCCCGGCTCCGTCCCACCAGCAGCGCGCGAAGACCGGTTCCAGCGCCTGCGACAAGCCTTCCCTGTCCTGGTGCGCGAGCCGCACCAGGCCGTCGAGGGCCCGCTCGAACTCCGCGACGGACGGCTGGGCGGCCAGGGCCGCGCCGATCTCCTCGGCGGCCTCCGCCGCCGTGGCGGGCGGGGGAGCCAGGCGCGTCGGCTCGGGGAACGGCGGGAGGATCTCCTCGTGGGCCTCGGGTTCCGGTGCGGCCGGTGCGCTGCCCAGGAGGTCGGCCGCGCGGGAGCGCAGACCGGTGTGCAACTGCTCGGACGCGAGGACCAGGTCGGCCCGCACCCCGGGGTCCGTCACCTTGCGCAGATGGCGTTCGGCGAGCTTCAGGGACCGCTCCTGGACGTCCGGGTCCTGGTGGCCGAAGCCGTGGGCGACGGCCGGGAGCAGCGTGTCCGCCGCCGAGCCGTCCCGTGCGAGCGCCTTGCCGAGCAGCACCAACTGGGCCCGGACCAGCTTCTTCTCGGCCCTGAACAGCACCGCCTCCGACATCTCCGCGAGCTGCCGCGGCGGCAGCTCGCCCGCCAGGGCCAGTTCACCGAGGACGGACTGGGCGTGAGCGGCCACCGTCGACGGCGCGTCCGAGGCGAGCCCCTGCCAGTCCCCGACCCGCTCGCGCCGTTCCTCCCGCGTGAGGTCGAGGGCGGTGAGCAGGCTCAGGAAGGCCCGGCTGTCGGCCGTGGTGCCGCCCCGCAGCAGCCGTGCCACACACGCGTCGACGACCACCTTGCGGTCGAGCCGCCCCTCGGCGCAGACCAGGGCCAGCGCGCCGATCCAGCCGTCGGGCCCCTTGTCGGCGCTCCAGATCAGCCGACCGCCGATGTCGTTCGTCTCGAACAGCGCCCCCACCATCGGCTCCAGATGGGGATCGGAGCGCAGCCGGTCGAGCAGCGTGCCGCCGCGCTCCCGGTTGACCTCCAGGTCGTCCACCCACCCCCGCACGTACGCCTCGGTCGTCGGCACCGGGCAGCCCGCGAGCCGCACCAGCCCGGACATCAGCGGGTAGGAGACGCCGCTGGAGACCGGACGCTGGGCGAGCCGCTGCGCGAGGTCGCCCAGCCACTCGGCGGGGCGGTCGCCCAGCAGCCGCAGCAGCAGCGCCGGTGAGGTGGAGGGCCACCGCATGTCGCTCGCGGCGATCCACGCGGCGACCGCCGACGCGCCCGTCTGGCAGACGATCCCGGCCACGTAGAGCGAGGGGTACGCCCTGCGGCCCGGCGCGTCCCAGCGGGTCGCCCGCAGCTCCTTGCGCAGCGCCTTCAACTCGGGCATGTGGGCGCGCCGTTCGGCGTCCGTCATGGTGTCGAGGAGCCTGACCGTCTGCCCCTTGTGCCCCGCCCGTACCGTGTCCATCAGTTCGCTCATCACAGGTCCCCGTCGATCCGTGCCGTGTTCAGGTCCGCCCCGCCGACCGGAGCGCCGTGCTCCGCCCGGCCCGCCTGCGGCGCCGCCCCCCGGCGCACCATCCGCACCGCCAGCGCGTGCTTGCAGGGCCCCCGGCCGCCCCGGTACCTCGCCCACCACAGGCAGCTGCAACTGAGCACCCCGGCGTCGTCCCGCACGCGGTGCACGTGGCCGTCCTCCGCGGTGACCGTCCCGAGAGCGCCGTCGAGCCGGACCGCGCCCGCCGCCACCAGCGCCCGCGCCGACCGCAGCCGGGGGTTGTGGCGCTCCACGCGCTCGGCGTCGTAGGGGAGTTCGCGGTGGAAGTAGGCGGCCTCCGCGGTGTCGTACCCGACCCGCCCCGAGGTGCCGAGGCGCACCAGGGCGGCCCGGACCCGCTCGGGCGGCAGCCCCGAGGACAGCGCGAGGTCGGCGACGTCGATCCGGGGCTCCCAGGCGAGCAGCATCGAGACCAGCTCGGTGTCGTCGGCGGGCGCCGTGCTCCCGTCGTCCGCGGACTCCTCCTCGCCCGCGCCGTGTCCACCGGTGGCCAGCGCCTCCAGGACTCCGCCCTCGCCGGAGAAGCCGCGCGAGGCGTCGGGCGACAGGGTGAGGGTGAGCCGCATGCCGGGCAGCACCGCCTCCCACGCGCCGGCCGCGGCGGCGCCGTCGGCGCCGACCGAGGGACCGTAGACCCGCAGCGCCGTCGCGTGCCGCAGCACCCGCTGGAGAGCGATCAGCCGCTCGGGGCCCGGCAGGCAGACCGCGCCCGGCACCGGCCGGGTCGTCGGGCGCAGCACCCGGCCCGCCGGAACCACCCAGCGGGGTGCCGCCGCGCCCCGGCCGCCGGAGCGCGGCAGCGAGCGCAGGAACCGTACGGCCTCGGCCGCGGGCAGCTCCGCCCGCAGGTCGAACCCGGCGGCGACCACCTGGGCCTCCGCGAATCCGCGCAGCCAGCGGTCCGGCAGGGGCACCTTCTTCTCCACCACCGGTCCGTCCAGCGTCGTCACCGCCATCTCCTCGGGCCCCACCCGCAGGTGCAGCGGGTCGTCCGAGCCGATCCGGGACAGCGCCTCCCGCAGCGGGTTGTTGACGTCGACGTTCGTCGTGCCGCGTCCCACCTCGTCGCCGTCGAGGCCGCCCGCCAGCACGTCGAGACGGGCGTACACCCCGCCGCAGCCGGAGAAGGACTCGAACCGCAGCCGGTCGCCGTTGCCCGTCACCACCGGGTCGAGCGAGGCGCGCAGCTGCGGCTGGTAGTACCGGGCCGCGGCCACGTCGGCGACGGCCAGCAGACCGGCCGCCGCCACCTGAGGAGACGTCAGGAAGCCGCTGAAGAACCGGGGATGGTCCGCGACGCCCGAGGGTGTCGCACCCCGTGAGGTCTCAAGGCCCAGCCGCTGTCCGCCCGCGGCGGTTTCGAGCACGGAGGGTCGGCGGTAGGCCACGGCCTGCAAGGATCGCGTCATGGGAAAACCGTAGAGGCGACCACTGACAATCCGCCCTGACCTGCGAAGACGCCCTGTCCGGCGCGGAGTTCCGGTGGGCGCGACCCGGCCGCGCACCGGGGGATGACGCCGATGCGCGGCACGGGTCCCAGGGTACGGGAGTCACTGGCCGACGCGGCCCGGCACGAGCACCTTCGTGAACAGGACGGTGCCGTCGTACTCGCGCAGACGGACCGTCAACTCCCCGCTGTGGCCGTCGATCTCGACCTCGCCGAAGAACTGGTAGCCCTCGGCGGGCGAGACGTTCGCGACCGTCGGCGCCTTCACGAAGACCCGGTCGGGGCCGAAGGTGCCGTCCAGTTCGCTGGCCGGGAACGCCCCGGCGTTCAGCGGCCCGGAGACGAACTCCCAGAACGGCGCGAAGTCCTTGAACGCGGCCCGCGACGGGTCGTAGTGCTGGGCCGAGGTGTGGTGCACGTCGGCGGTCAGCCACACCGTGCCGGTGATCCGCCGGTGCTTGATGTACCGCAGCAGCTCCGCGATCTGCAGCTCGCGGCCGAGCGGCGCCCCCGGGTCGCCCTGCGCGACGGCCTCGAAGTGGGGCTCGCCCTCGACCCCGTCGGGCACCACGAGCCCCAGCGGCATGTCCGCGGCGATGACCTTCCACACCGCGCGCGACCGGGACAGCTCCCGCTTGAGCCACTCCAGTTGGGCGCGGCCGAGGATGCCCTGCGGGTCCGTCGTCTGGTCGTCGGTGGAGTTCGCGTTGCGGTACGTGCGCATGTCGAGCACGAACACGTCGAGCAGCGGCCCGTGGTGGACGACCCGGTGGATCCGGCCGTCCGCGCGGCCGCCCAGGGTGGAGATCGGGAAGTACTCGGAGAACGCGCGCCGGGCGCGCGCCGCCAGGTCGTCGAGCCGGGTGCCCGCCGGGTACGGGGTTCCGGAGTCGATGACCTCGCCCGGGTACCAGTTGTTGCGGACCTCGTGGTCGTCCCACTGGATGATGCTCGGCACGCGTGCGTTGAAGCGCCGCAGCGGTCCGTCCAGCAGGTTGTAGCGGAAGTTGCCGCGGAAGTCGTCCAGGGTGAGGGCGACGTGCGCCTTCTCCTCGGTGGTGACGCTGCGGTACACGCCGCCGCCGGGGAGCGCGGCGGTCGCCTGGATCGGGCCGTCGGCGTAGATGTTGTCGCCGCTGCACAGGAAGAAGTCCGGGTCCACCGCGGCCATGGCGTCGTAGATCCGGTAGCCGCCGATCGCCTCGTTGATGCCCCAGCCCTGCCCGGCCAGGTCGCCCGACCAGACGAACCTGACGCCCTGCCGGCGTTTCACGGACGCGGTGCGGAACGTGCCGGTCACCGGCTCGCCGGTGCGGCGCGGGTCGTCCGGGTCGGCCAGCAGCACCCGGTAGTGGATCTGCTCGCCCGCGGGCAGCCCGCGCAGCCGGGTGGTGCCGGTGAAGTCCGTACCGGGGCCGAGCAGCGGGCCGCGCAGACGGCGCGGGTTGCGGAACGAATCCGTCGCGGACGTCTCGACGATCATCCGGGCGGGCCGGTCGGAGCGCACCCAGACCAGCCCCGAGTCGGTGGTCACGTCGCCCGTCTGCACGCCCCAGGCGGCGCCGGGCCGTCCCGACCTGGCGAACGCCGGTGCCGCGGCGAGGGCGGTGGGCAGGGACAGGGCCGCCGACGCGGCGAGGGAGCCGCGCAGCACACTGCGGCGGCCGGGGAGCGGACGGTCTGACATGGGGGTGCCTCCAGGACGTGGTCCGGCGGATGTGCGATCCCACACCTACGCGTGCGCCGCAGCGCCCGTGGAAACCACAAGTGAACAACCGGGCGGCGTGTCCAGGGAACCGGCACGCGCGCGAGGCGCCCCCGCGGACGCACGTTCCGGGCCAAGCTCCCTGACGCCCCGTCGGCCCCGATCACCGCCGACGCCCCGGCCGACCGCGGGCGCGGAGCGGGACGGCTCGCGGGACGGGCGTGCGCGGAACGGCTGGTATTACTGGGGCATGCAGGAAGAGATGGCACGCTCCGCGATCGACACGTTCGTCTCCGCGTTCAACGCCTCGGACGACAACTATGTGACGTCCTTGCTCTCCCAGGCGCTGACCTCGGACGTGGTCTTCTGGGGGCCGCTGGGCCGCAGCGAGGGGATCGCGGAGGTCGAACGGTTCGTGCTGGACATCCGGCGCCACCCGGCGGGCACCGGCACCATGGTGCGCTGCTCGGCGGTGGACATGCCCGACGAGTGGGCCCGCTACCAGTGGGTCTTCACCACACCGGACGGAGGCCCCCGCCTCGCCGGGACGGACGTCGTCCACCTGCGGCGGAGCCTCATCGACCAGATCATCGTCTTCGCGGGCGAGATCGGACCGCAGGCCTCCTAGGGCGTGTCTGACCATTCCCGTCTGCCTCGCGGCGCCCTGCACGCACTCCCGCCGCACCGGGCGCAGACCCGAGTACGCCCAGTACGAGGGCCTGCGCCCGGCACGCCGAGAGCACGCACCTGACCCCGCGAGGCCGCCCTCCGGGCAACGACGCGCATGGTCAGACACGCCCTAGGACGTTCCGCCGCCGACCGCCTCGGCCATCAGCCGCACGCCCTCCCTGATCCGCGTCGGCGGCAGGTGCGCGTACCCCAGCACCAGCCGGGGCCCGGCGTCCTCACCTCCTCCCGGCTCGCCCCGTCCCGCCGTCCGCTCCCGTGCCGCACGCGCGTGCGTGTACTCCGCCAGGGAGCGCACCGCGACGCCCGCAACGCGCACGCGCGCGAGGAACCGCTCCTGGGGCCCGTACCGCCGCGGAAGGGTGACGACGGCGTGCAGTCCCGCCGCGATCCCGGACACCTCCGCGCCGGGGAAGTACGTCGCCAGGGCCTCCGTCAGCACGCCCCGGCGCTCCCGGTACGCGCGCTGGCAGCGGCGGAGCTGGCGGTCGTGGTCGCCGCGCTCCAGGAACCGCGCGAACAGGGCCTGGTCCAGGGCGGGATGGCCGAGGTCGAGGGTCCGCTTCCGCTCGACGACGGACTCCGCGAGCGCGGGCGGCACCAGCAGCCACCCCAGACGCAGCCCCGGCGCGAGGGACTTGCTGACCGACCCGGTGTAGGCCACCCGGTCCGGATCGAGCCCGTGCAGCGCGCCCACCGGTGCCCTGTCGTAGCGGAAGTCGCCGTCGTAGTCGTCCTCGACGACGTAACCGTCCACCGCCCGCGCCCAGTCGAGGAGTTCGGCGCGGCGGCGCGCGGAGTACGCGATGCCGGTGGGGAACTGGTGCGAGGGCGTCGTCACCACCGCGCGCACCCCGGACGCGCGCAGCGCGGCCAGGGACAGCCCCTCGTCGTCCAGGGGCAGCGGCACCGCGCGCACCCCCGCCGCCGCGTACAGGGCGTCGTGCTGCGGGCTGCCGGGGTCCTCCACGCCGACGGCGGACCACCCGCGCGCGTGCAGCGCGAGCCCGAGCAGGGTCATCGCCTGCGCCACCCCGGAGACCACCACGATCCGCTCCGGGTCCGCGACCACGCCCCGCCGCCTGGTCAGCAGCTCCGCCAGCGCGGAACGCAGCCGGGGCAGTCCGCGCGGGTCGGGATAGCCCAGGTCGTGGTGGGGGAGCCCGGCGAGCACGGCGCGGTGCGCGGCGGTCCAGGCCGCGCGCGGGAAGAGCGCGAGGTCGGGCGAGCCGGGGACGAAGTCCACCACCGCGCCCTGCGGCCGGGGCGCGAGGTCACGCGCGGGTGCCGACGCGGCCCGCACGGCACCGGCCACCCAGGTGCCCGCGCCCCGGCCGCTGCGCAGGTAGCCCTCCGCCGTCAACTGCTCGTACGCCTCGGTCACCAGGCCCCGCGACACGCCGAGGTCGGCGGCCAGCTCGCGGCTGGCGGGCAGCCGGGTACCGGGACCGAGCCGCCCCGACCGCACCGCCTCCCGCAGCGCGGCCCGCAACGACCGGCCACGCGCGCGTGCGGGAGCGGCGACCGCGGGCAGCAGCAGCTCCCAGGCGGGTGAGGGGACGTCCCGCGCCGCCCGTTCCCCGCCCCGATCGGTCCCCGATGACGTCATGGAAGTGGACCTTAAACCGGACCGCCCGGGTGCCTAGCGTCGCCGTCATGAACGCCACCACCGTCCGCGGCTCCCTGCTCGCCGGTTCCGCCTGCGTCCTCGTCGGCGGGTCCTTCACCGCCAACAGCGTCCTCGGCGCCTACCCGTACGCGGGGGGCCAGTTCGTCCGCTACGGACTGGCCTGCCTGCTGCTCCTCCCGCTCGCCGGACGGGGCTCGGCCGCCCTCCTGCGCGCGCTCACGTTCCGGCAGTGGGCCAGGCTCGGGCTGCTCGCGGCCGTCGGCACGGTCGGCTTCAACCTGGCGGTCATCGCCGCCGAGCGCACCGCGGAACCGGCCGTTCCCGGCGTCCTGGTGGGCTGCGCGCCGGTCGTCGTGGCGGTGCTCGTGCCGCTCCTGGCGGGACGCGGACCCCGGCGGGCCGTCGTGTACGGCGCGTCCCTGGTGGCCGCGGGCGCCCTCACCACGCAGGGATGGGGGCGGACCGACGCCGCAGGCGTCGCCTTCTCGCTCTGCGCGCTGGCGGGCGAGGTCGGGTTCGCCGTCCTGGCGGTGCCGCTGCTGCGGCCCCTGGGCCCCCGGCTGCTGTCCGCGACGGTGTGCGCGCTGGCCGCCGCCGGATCCGCGGCGGCCGGGGCGCTGCTCGACGGACCGGCCTGGCTGCGCCGGCCCGACGCGGTGGAGACGGCGGCGCTGCTGTGGCAGTCCGTCGTCGTCACCGTCGTCGGATTCGTCTGCTGGTACACCGGGATGCGGCTCATCGGCGTCGAGCGCGCGACGCTCTTCTCCGGCCTCGTCCCGGTGGCCGCCGCCGCGACCGCCCCGCTGGTCGGGACGGGCTCCTACGGGGCCGCCCAGGCCGTGGGCAGCGCCCTCGTCGGCGCGGGGGTCGCCGTCGGCTCCGGGGTGACGCGGCGCCGGTCAGCGGCTGCCGTCGAGGATGACGCGGGCGACCAGCGCGGGGTCGTCGTTCATCGGGCAGTGCCCGCAGCCGGGGAGCCGCACGAGCCGGGCGCGGGGGATGATCCGCTTGGCGCGCACCCCCTGACGGCGCGGCAGGAGCACGTCCCGGGTGCCCCAGGCGACGGTGACGGGCACCGCCGGGACGTCGTCGGTGAAGCGCACGGTGGCGCCCGCCCTGAGGGTGTCATCGAAGCCGGGGGCGCCCGCGAGGGCGAGCGTCTCGGCGACCACGGCCTCGGGTGAACGGCGGCCGGGGCGCGCGTAGACGGTGCTGGTGAGCGCGGTGCGGCCGACGGCCGTGCGGGACAGCCGCTCGACCAGCGGCAGCGGCAGCCTGCGGGCGATGTGCCGCATGGTGAGCAGCACCCCGAAGGCGTAGCGGCGTTCCCCCGGGGACCAGAACCCGGCGGGGGAGAAGACGGTGACGGACCGTACGAGCTGCGCGCGGCCCAGCTCCAGGGCGATCAGACCGCCGAGGGAGTTGCCGACCGCGTGCGGCCGGTCGAGGCCGAGCGCCGCGCAGAGCGCGCCGAAGACGCGGGACGTGGTGGCCAGGTCGTGGCCGAGGCCGTCCGGCAGGGCGGCGGAGGCGCCGAAGCCAGGCAGGTCCACGCTGATCACCTCGCGTTCGGTGGCGAGGATGTCCACCACCGGGTCCCAGGCCTGCCGGTGGTGGCCGATGCCGTGCAGCAGGAGCAGCGGCGCGCCGCGCCCCACGCGCGCGTAGGAGACGGTCACGGGGCGCGGGCCGCCCGGGGTGGGGACATCGAACGTGACGGTCGCGGACATGGGGCTGCTCCTCGTCTGGGACTCGTTGAACCGGGACGCGCTGAACCGGGTGCCGGGCCCGGCCGGACGGACGGCCGGGGCCGTGCCGCGCCGGGGACCTGGAGTAGACACCTTGTCAGCAATTGCTACCGACGGGTAGCCCCCCCGGGGTCCTGATCGTCCGGGTCCTGATCGTCCGGGCCGCGGTGCTCCGGCCGTCCGGGCCCCGGTGCCCGATCCTCCGGAGTCGCCGGGCCCGTCGCGCGCCCCGTTCCGCGACGGGAGCTTTGCCGCGATGTCACGAATCCCGCACCGCGCGAACGCCCTGTGAACGCTGCGCGGCGCGGCGCGTATGCGTTGTCCCAGGGATCGAGGATTGGTCTTGACCAAGGGTGGGGGCCGCCCTATGGTCGCAGATAAGTGCAACAACCTTTAATAAACAAGGGCGCTTAAACGCCGCCGGACCACAGCGATCGCGGAGGACAGGGTGGGGACCACGCAGCTGGAAGCGGTACCGGAACCGAAGTACTGGCATCTCAGGACCGTGCTGACCGAGGCGCTCGACTCCGAGTTCGCCGTGGGCGAGATCCTGCCCAACGAGCGTGACCTGGCAGCCCGGTTCGGCGTCGCGCGCGCCACGCTCAGGCAGGCCCTCGAACAGCTCGAACTGGAAGGCAGGCTCCAGCGCAGGCGCGGCGTGGGGACGACCGTGGCGCCGCCCCGGGTGGGCGTCGCCGTCGGCACCGAGCAGCACGCCTGGCCGGGCGCCACGGGTGATGTCTGGCAGGCCGTCGACTGCGTGCTCGCGGTGCCGCCCGCGTCCGTCGCCGCCGTGCTGGAGAGCGCCGCCGACGCGCCCGTCCTGACGGTCCGCAGGTCCCGGGTCTCGCACGGCCAGCCCGTCGCCGCGGAGCTGCTGTACGTGCCCGAGGCGTCGGTGGCCGACCTGTCCGGCATCGACGCGCCCTCCGGCGCCGCCCGCGCGCGTGCCGTGCTGCGCGAGCTGCAGCGGCTGGAGCTGGAGAGCCAGGACAGCGCCGTCGAACTGGGCTCGGCGCGGGCCGACGACGCGAAGGAGCTGGACCGGCTGCCGGGGGCGCCCGTCCTCGTCGTCACCACGCGCTTCCTCGCCGACGGCCGCACGGCCGCCCTCTCCGTCGCGACCTACCGCGCCGACACCTGCCGGCTGACCTTCGGCGACGCGGGCGGCGTGGAGATCCACCAGGACCCGGAGCGCGCCGCCTCCTGATCACCCGTACGGAGCAAGGCCGGTGCCCCGGGATCCCCGGGGCGCCGTCGCCGTCAGCGGCGCGCGGTCACCGTGCCCTCGACCGCGAACAACTGCTCCTCCACGTGGTCCAGGGCCAGGCGCAGCGCGCCCGTCGCCACGGCGGCCTCGCCGAGCAGGGACAGCGTCACCTTCGGCGGACGCAGGCAGTAGCGCGCCAGCTCGCGGCGCAGCGGCTCCAGGGCGTCGTCGAGCCCGGCCGCCCAGCCGCCGATCACCACCAGCTCGGGGTCGAGGGCGAGCGCCAGCGCGGCCACGTCGTGGATCAGCCGCTGGATGAAGCGCTCCACGGCCGCCCGCGCCTCCTCGTCGCCCTCGCGGGCCTGCGCGAAGACCGCGGCGACGGCGCGTTCGTCCAGCGGGTGCAGCGGCTCGCTCGTGGTGGACAGCAGCGTCTCCGGCGTCACCCCCCGGCCCAGCAGGTGCAGCGCGCCGATCTCCCCGGCCGCCCCGCCGAAGCCCCGGTGCAGCCGCCCGCCGATCAGCGAACCGGCCCCGGGACTGAGCCCGGCCAGGACGAACACCACGTCGTCGGAGTCGGTAGCCGACCCCTTCCAGTGCTCGGCGACGGCCGCCGCGTTGGCGTCGTTCTCGACCAGCACCGGGCACTTGAACGACCGGCTCAGCCGCTCGCCCAGCGGCAGCCCCGTCCACCCGGGCAGCGCGGTGCCCAGCCGCACGGTGCCGTCCGCCTCGACGATCCCGGGCGTCGCGACGCCCACCGCGCGCAGCGAGCCCCGGGCCACCCCGGCCCGGCGCAGCAGCTCGGCGACGGTGGTGCGCAGCCGCTCCAGCCGCTCGTCGGCCGACGCCGTCTCGTCGACGTCCTTGGCCTGTGCGCCCAGCACCCGGCCGTCCAGGTCGGCGAGGAGCGCGGCGACGCGGTGCGGGCCGATCTCCAGGCCCAGCAGGTGTCCGGCCTCGGCCCGGAACCGGAAGCGGCGGGCCGGTCGCCCCTGCCGCCGCGCGGCCCCCTCCTCCGCCGCCGTCTCCACGACGAGACCGGCCTCGATCAGGCCCTCGACGACCCCCTCGACGGTGGGCCGGGACAGACCCGTCAGCCGGGTGATCTCGGTGAGTGTGGCGCAGTCCGCGGCACGCAGCGCGTGCAGCACCACCGCGGAGTTGATCCTTCGCAGCAGCGAGGGATCCCCGCCGGTCAGCCGCCCCAACGTCCCGTCCTCCCAGCTCGTGCGCGTGTGGGGCGGATCGTACTCGGCGCGGCGGACCCGGGCGAGTGCCGGGGCGGACCCGCCGTCACCACCGGCCGGACCGAACGGCGTTCGATCCGCCGACCGGTCCTGAACGGCCTGCCGAGGGGCCCGCGCGGGCCCCTCGGTCCGTGTCCGGACGCCCAGGAGTACGCCCGCCTGCGCGACCCGCGGTCAGGTCCGGGCGCGCAGGCGGGCGTACTCCTCGGCCATCGTGGCGGCCGTCCAGTGGGCGTTGAGGCCGCTGGGATTGGGCAGCACCCACACGCGCGTGGTGCCGAACACGCGGTCCTGCGGGCCGACGGCGGCCCCGCGGTCGGCGAAGGCGGCCCGGTACGCGGTGACGCCGACGACGGCCAGCCAGTCGGGGCGCAGCCGGGTCACCTTGTCGGCCAGCAGCCGCCCGCCCTCGCGGTACTCCTCGGCGGTCAGCTCGTCCGCGCGCGCCGTGGCCCGCGCGACGACGTTGGTGATGCCGAGCCCGTACGTGAGCAGTTCGCCCTGTTCGGCGGGTGCCAGCCGCCGGGGCGTGAAGCCGGAGAGGTGCAGCACCGGCCAGAAGCGGTTGCCGGGGCGGGCGAAGTGGTGGCCCGTCGCCGCCGTCATGAGGCCGGGGTTGATGCCGCAGAACAGGACGCGGAGGCCGTCCGCGACGACGTCCGGGACGAGACGGTCGCGGGCGGCCTCCAGGTCGTCGCGGGTGAGGCGGGTCAGAGGATCGCCCCGGGGGTGTACCCGGCGGCCTGCGGGTGCCGCTCGGCGATCTCCGCGATCCGCGCGACGACCACGCCGACCTGGTCGGCGGCGGCGCCGGTGAAGGACAGCTTGTCGGCCATCAGCGCGTCGAGCTGGGCGCGGTCGAGCGGGATGCGCTCGTCGGCGGCCAGCCTGTCGAGGAGTTCGTTGCGCTCGGCGCCCTGCTCGCGCATGGCCAGCGCGGTCGCGACGGCGTTCTCCTTGATGGCCTCGTGCGCGACCTCGCGGCCGACCCCGGCCCGCACCGCGCCCATGAGGACCTTGGTGGTCGCCAGGAACGGCAGGTAGCGGTCGAGTTCGCGGGCGACGACGGCGGGGAAGGCGCCGAACTCGTCGAGGACCGTCAGGAACGTCTCCAGGAGGCCGTCGAGGGCGAAGAACGCGTCCGGCAGCGCGACCCGGCGCACCACCGAGCAGGACACGTCGCCCTCGTTCCACTGGTCGCCCGCCAGCTCGCCGGTCATCGACGCGTAGCCGCGCAGGATCACCGTCAGGCCGTTGACGCGCTCGCAGGAGCGGGTGTTCATCTTGTGCGGCATCGCCGAGGAGCCGACCTGGCCGGGCTTGAAGCCCTCGGTGACCAGCTCGTGCCCGGCCATCAGCCGGATCGTCTTCGCCAGCGAGGACGGCGCCGCCGCGACCTGCACCAGCGCGGTGACGACCTCGTAGTCGAGCGAGCGCGGGTACACCTGGCCGACCGAGGTGAACGCCTGCGAGAAGCCCAGGTGCCCGGCGATCCGGTCCTCCAGGTCGGCGAGCTTCGCCGCGTCCCCGCCGAGCAGGTCCAGCATGTCCTGGGCGGTGCCCACCGGACCCTTGATGCCGCGCAGCGGGTAGCGGCCGAGCAGCTCCTCCACGCGCGCGTGGGCGACGAGGAGTTCGTCGGCGGCGGTCGCGAAGCGCTTGCCGAGGGTGGTGGCCTGCGCGGCGACGTTGTGCGAGCGTCCGGCCATGACCAGCTCGCCGTACTCGCCCGCGAGCCTGCCCAGGCGCACCAGGACGGCCACCGCGCGGTCGCGCACCAATTCGAGCGAGAGCCGGACCTGGAGCTGTTCGACGTTCTCGGTGAGGTCGCGCGAGGTCATGCCCTTGTGGACGTGCTCGTGCCCGGCGAGGTCGTTGAACTCCTCGATCCGCGCCTTCACGTCGTGCCGGGTGACCTTCTCGCGCTCCGCGATGGACGCCAGGTCGACGGTGTCCAGGACGCGCTCGTAGTCGGCGATCGCCGCGTCCGGCACCTCGATGCCCAGGTCCTTCTGGGCGCGCAGCACGGCGAGCCAGAGCTGCCGCTCCAGCCTCACCTTCTGCTCGGGCGACCAGAGCGTGGCGAGCTCGGCGGAGGCGTAGCGTCCGGCGAGGACGTTCGGGATGCGGGGCTTGGCGGGCGCAGAAGTCACGTGGACGGAGTCTAGGTCATGTCCTCACGTGCCCAAACGTGCCCGTTCAATCCTCGGTCTGCACCCTCCGGTCCCGGGGGCCTGTGAGAGTTCGTGAGATGCCTTGAGGGCGGCAACCGTCCTCAAGGCGACGGCCTGGAGGCCCGACGAACGGTCTCCAGGCCACTGCTGCCGACGATGTTGGCGGATCGATTCACCTGTGCTCACGGCCATGATGGGCGAACAGAACGGCCACTTCGGCCGACGGCCCAGCCTGCTCGCTCTCACACGCTGCTGTGGTGGCGCCGCCCGCCACAGCCTGCAGGCTGCCGTAGGCGCGCCCGGTGAACTGTTCGGAGGCCATCGTCAGCTCCTGGGCGATGAGCCGGTTGCGCTCGTCGTTCACCTCGTCCATCTCCGCCTGCAGACTCGCCACCTGCTCCCGCAGCCGGCGGTTCTCCTCCCGTGCCTCGTCGAGCGCGTAGTCGCGACTGCCCATCAAGAGCCGGAGCGTCACCTGTGACCGCTTCAGTGCCTGCTCGCGGCCCGCGACGGCGCTCTCGCGGCGCTGCATCTCCAGCTCGAGTTCACGGCGCTGGTCGGCGACCTCGCCGAGTTCCCTACGGTTGCGCTGCGCGAACCGGGCGAGCGCGTGCTGGACGACGGCAGCGAGCATGGCCGTGGCGCCGACGGCGAGTAATCCGGTTCCGATGGCCGCGGTCTCCCACGTGTGCGTGAAGACTCCGTCGGCGATCAGGATCCCCCCGGCCGTGCAGGTGAGCACGGAGCTCCCGGCCAGTCTGTAGCCCACGATCATTACCCCCTTGCTGTGGCCCCCCGGTCGGCGTCGTCGACCTGTCGCTGTAGGCCGCGTGCCTGCTCAATGCTCCCGGAGAGCATGGTGCGAATTTTGGGATCAGTGATCCCCCAGGCGTCCATCGCCTCGTCCGGGGTGGGTGGCGTTGAGGCTACCGCTCTCGTTGATCGCTCCGCGCCCGGTTCGGGTGGAATGAGGCCGGATTCTCGCAGGAGCTGCTGGTGATCCAGCCCGAGCACCGATGCCCAGGTTGTGAGCTGTGAAGGGAGAGGGAGGGTTTTGCCCTCCAGGGTGCGGCTGACCGTCGTGATGCTGACGCCCAGCTTCCCCGCAAGTTGCGCTCGGCCGCCGGCCCTCTGCCGGACGTCGAAGCCCGCCGCGCTGGCGGCGTGGGTGAGGTAGTCGCCAACGCGGCGTGCGAGGGCCTGCCGTTCCTCGCGGGCGGCTGGGCCGCCGACGGCGCCGATGGCGCCGGTGGGGGGATCTTCCATACTCCGCATTTCGCGAGAGTAGCGCGCACGTGCGCAACTTGCACTGCACTCTCACGCGTGAGAGTTCGCAGGTCAGTGGCTGGTTTTTCGTTTGCGCAGGCAGGGGCTGCCCGCATGTCCGGATGCGTGCCCCGAAAAAATCTCCAGGCAATGTGGCGATGCAACTTGCGTACGCGTGAGTTAGTTGCTTGACTCTCATCCATGCAAGTTAGTTGCATGCGTGAGAGTCCCGGAGGGGGACCCCTGAAATGCTCTGCGTCGACATGGACAAGGTCTTGAAGAGGGCCAGGTCAAAGGGCATCGAGACCATTCCTGACCTTGCCGTGCAGACCGGTCTCAGCGAACCGACGCTCTACCGGCTGGCCAACGGCAACGAGCCGAGCCTGCCGACGGTCTGGCGGATCGCACGGCTCCTCGGAGCCCGGATTGAGTCGATCCTTCTGGAAGTCCCGACCGTGCCCGGCGCGGAAGCCGACGGCGCTCCGCACCAGCGCAAGCGCCCCGCAGCCCGGCGGCAGCGCACCTCCGCCTGAGAACGAGGGCTGCCCCGCGGCCGGGCCATGGCCATCGGAGCAGCCCGATTCGTCCCAGCCCACAGTTCATCTGCTCATGAACAGGAGTAGGCCTTGATCACTGAGGCTAACGTCGCGCCACCGTGCGACGACACGAGAGAACCGGCCCTTGTCGCCCGGGCGCAGCAAGGCGACGCGGACGCGTACGGCGAGCTGTACCGGATGCACCACGCTGCGGTCACCGCCTTCGCCAAGCGCCTGCTCGGTGAGAACTGGCAGAGGGCCGGGGACATCACCGCCGAGACGTTCGTGCGAGGACTCCGGCGCCTGCACACCTTCACGTGGACCGGCAAGTCGATCCTGTCCTGGTTCTACACGATCGCCCGAAGGATCATCGCCGACCACTTCAAGGCCTGGCCCACCCAGAAGCTCCGGTTCGTCGCCGACATGCGGGACCTGGATTCGCTCTGGGCCGACACCCCGCCGCTCGACCACGGGCTCATGGCCGCCGAGACGTCGACGGCCTTGCGGACTGCGCTGACCCACCTCACGCAGACCCAGCGGCAGGTGCTCATCTGCCGCTACCTCAACGAGATGTCGGTCGGTGAGACCGCATCCCTGCTGGGGATGACCCCGGGTGCCGTGAAGACCTGCGTGTACCGGGCGCTGCGCACCCTCCAGCACAACCACCAGCTCCGCAACGCGTACTTGGAGGCGGCGTGACGAACATTCCCTCCTCTGCCCTGATCGAGCAGGAACTCCGCGAGCGCCTGGGCGCCTTGGCCGCCGCTTTCGTCGCCGACCTTGAGGCCCAGGGCCGAATCGTCGGCCCCGGCGGCGCCATCGCCCTCGAGCAACTGCGCACCCACGTCGAGGCACGGAAGAACCTGCCCCCGACGTTCCAGCTCGCAGTCGACACGATCATCGACGACTGCGGCTACCCCCGCGATGCGGCCGTCCGAGTCGTCACCGCGCTACAGCGCAAGAGGCTGCTCTGCGACGACGGCGAGCCCGAGTCGCAGCACGCGTTCCCCAGCCCCTCGCCGGACACATCGCCGGTCCGCGGCGCACGGGTCGTCCAGATCGGCCGCCCCCGCCCGCCCTTCACCGCCGTCCCGATCACCCCGGTCGCAGCGACGCCGGTGGACCGGCCCGCCGCCTGGACGGCCGCGCAGGCGCGCGCGGTCACCCTGGCCAGCCGCCTCCGAGAGCAGCACGGCGAGCAGGCCGGAGTAACGGAGATCAGTCCGGACCGCGAGCGCGTCGGAGTCGCCATCAGGGCCGCCTCGCTGGACGACTGG
This sequence comes from Streptomyces sp. SolWspMP-5a-2, assembly GCF_900091845.1. Lineage (GTDB taxonomy): Bacteria > Actinomycetota > Actinomycetes > Streptomycetales > Streptomycetaceae > Streptomyces > Streptomyces doudnae. The sequence goes on along the minus strand of NZ_FMCI01000044.1, from coordinate 113,660 downwards.
ACGTACTGGCTGACGGCGATCGGGGCACCGCTCGAACTGCGGACCTGGACCGCCGGGTACGCCCAGATGGCTCTCGGCTCGATCGACGGCGTGGAGACCCGGCTCGTCGCGCACGACGTCCCACGCCTGCTGCGGGACGCCGAACTGGCCGCTGGCGAACCGTACTTCCTCTGGGGCCGGATGTACGACCTCTCCCGAGGACAGCTCGACAGCCGCGGCATCACCTGGCTCTACCTCGGCCAGCGCCAGGAGAACGGCATGCCCCTCCTCACGGTGCGCGGCGGCGCCAGCGCGCTGTACCCCCTGACCTCGATCGTGGTGGCGCACGGCCACCTGACCCCCGTCGACGCGGCCCGGACGGCACCGGCCGCCGAGCAGCCGGCCGCGCCCGCTGGCGGTGAGGAATGAACATCGTCCGGGACCTCTACCTGGGGTGGACACGACTCGCCCACAACGAGCCCTGCGAGGAACGGCTGTGGGAGGAGGGCCTGCGGTTCGACCTCGGGCGCCGCGGCCGCCTCTCCGACGCGCCCCACGGGTGCGAGAGCGAGGAGTGCACCCACGCGACCCGCTTCCCGCGCACCACCATCCGGTTCGTGTGCCGGGGATGCGGCGCCGTCCACGTTTTCACCAGCGAGAACGTCGGGACCCAGACCACCACCACCGCTCAGTACGGCTACGGCCACCCGGCCCGGCGACACCTCGACGTGTGGCTGTGGCCCGGCGAGCTCACGCTGCCGGGGATGCGGTCCGAGCCGCGGGAGTGGTTCGTCACGCGGACGCCCACGCCGCCCGTCTGCGTGGAGGACGTCGCCGGGACCATCACACGGCACTGGGACCCCCTGCAGACGAGCCCCTGGCAGGCGCGCGCCGTCGCGGACCCGAAGGGCCAGCACCTCGACGGAGAGATGCGCTGGGCCCGGGCCCGCAACCTCATGGCCTCGCTCGACCAGGCCGCTTCCTGGGTCGACGCCCAGTACAAGCCCCAGAGGGTCGAGGTGAAGGTATGACCGGGATCGTCGAGGCCGCGCGCGCTGCCTGGTACGCCCACGAGGCCCGGACACCCGACTGGGACGCCGCCGAGTTCGCCCGTACCCGCGACGAGTTCGTCCAGGCCGCCGCCGAGCACGCCGAAGACGTACTTGGCGCGCCCGCCGCGACGCTCACCTGGAGCTACACGCCGAGCTCCCGGCTCCCGGAGTCCGTGGAGCAGGCGACCGCCCTCCTCGAGGACGACGACCGCCTCCAGTACCGCGTCGACCACAGCCAGGGCGGCTGCGTCTACTTCGAGCTGGTGAGGGCCTGCGCGAAGTGCGCGCGCACCCAGGTTGACCCAGTGGACGGCATGGTCACGCTCGGGCGCCTGCTCGCCGAGAAGGGTGAGGCCGCGTGAGCCGCCCGAGCCTCGGCGAGGGCAGCCCGGGCCAGCAGGCGGCCCACCGGGCTTTCACCCAGGGGCTCGTCGGCCCGGGCCGCCCTGACGCCCACACCACCGTCATTGCCCCCTGCGCGAACCCGCTGTGCGCGACACCCGCAATCGGCGCTGCCCCGGCCGAAGGCATGGTCCGCGTCACGGGCAGCAGGGACGGCGCACGAACTCACTGGTACTGCGACGGGCGCTGCGCGGCGATCGGGCACGCCCGTGCCGAACTCCGCGCAATCCCCGTGCGCGGGAAGGGACCACGCTGATGGCCAAGATTTTTCCCGACCTCGCCGTACTGAGACTGAGCGGGACGGTCGCTGCCCCCCGAAAGGCACCCGCCGCCGAGCGGCTCAGCCCGGGGACGCCTTCCGCGGCAGAGCGACAGGCCCGGCTCATCACCTGGATCGCGAAGATCGGACGCCCCGTCAGCCTCTCCGGCGTCCGTCGGATCTACCTCTGCTGGGGATGGAAGGGGCTCTCCGAGAGGACGGTCCGAAACGACCTGGCCGACCTTCAGTGCGCGGGGCGTCTGGCGCCTGACGACTCCGGCGCCGGGTGCCGCCGGTATCGGCACGTCTCCGTTCCCCAGGGCGGTGGTGGTCGGTGACCTGGCTCTACGTAGCGCTCGCCTCGGCCGCCCTCGCTGTCGGTGTTGGCAGGGCCCTGCACGCTCTGGCCCGCGACGCTGCAGGCGGCATGCGCGGCGAGGAGAGCGCCCGGGGCTACGAGCCGGGAGCGGCCGCGGACCGCGACGCCGAGGTGGAGGCCGCCGTGCACCGCCACCCCGCCTCCCGCCCCCGCACGCGGGTGTTCCTGCCCGGTCCACGACGCGAGAGGTGACCGCCATGACGTCGCACCGACGCCCCCACCCCAAGGAACCCCAGATCCTGCACGCCCTCAGTGACGGGCGCACCAACGAGGAGATCGCGCGGCAGCTCCACGTCGGAACGGCGACCGCGGCCCGGATCCGCGCGGAGCACGCGTACCCGCCCGCGCGCCCGCGCCTCACCCCGCAGGAGAAGTTCACCCGCGACACCGTGCTCTTGCCCGGCGGCCACATGGTGTGGACCGGCGAGCGCACGCAGGACTGCGCGCCGGTCATCACCTACCGGGGGCAGAAGCTGTCGGTCCGGCCCATCGCCTACGCCATGGAGAACGGGCGCCCCCCGGTCGGCAACGTCAAGTCCGCCTGCGCCTACCCGTGGTGCGTCGCGCCCGAGTGCCAGGCCGACGCCGAGGACCGGCAGGCCCTGCGCGCTAAGAAGGAAAAGGAAGCGGACGTGCCCGACGAGGTACCGACGCTGGATACGGCACGGCAACTGGACGAGGCGTTCCTCCGGCTGGAGGCGTGCTGATGCCGGTCATGGACGTCCTGACCACCATCGGGGGACAGGCATGGGCGGCCGACGCCGCCTGCGGCCGGGGCAGCAGCGTCCCGCACGACGCGTTCTTCGCCAGGGGGCTCGCGGACATCGCCGCGGTGAAGCGGTACTGCACCTCCCGCTGTCCCGTGCAGGAGGAGTGCCTCGAGGACGCCATGCGGATGGAGGAGAGCCACCGCGAGCGGTTCGGGGTGCGCGGCGGGATGAGCGCGAGAGCCCGCAGGCAGCTCGCCGCACAACGCCGCAAGGCCGCCGAGGCGGAGCTGGAGGAAGAGGAGTGACCGCTCCGGACAGTCAGCATCCACGGCCGCCGGTGTGCGGGCACTGGATAGGCGCCGAGCGCCGCCACTGCCTAGCCCGCCAGGATCTGCGCGAGTACCTGAGCGGCCTGCGCTGCCCCCGGCATACCCCGGCCAAGCTGGCGAACGCGCCCGAGCCCGTGCCCGGCGCCGGTCTCCCGGCCGGCGCCTGGACGACGCCGTCGCCGCAGTCCGCGTCCGCGGTGTTCGACGAGGCCGCTATCCGGTCCGGGAAGCGCCGCTCGAGCCCGCACGTCTACCGGGCCGCCCTCGACGCCCAACGCCCCCAGCGCGAGTGACCGGCCCAACCCCCTTGTCCCGCCGCCGCTAGATCGGAGCCACCGTGCCCCACGCAGCCACCAGGAGCGTCCTCTCGTGAACACCGGCGAGCAGGCCCCCATGACGGCGTGGATGAACCGCATGCGGGACGAAGCCCTGCGGATGCGCCGCCCCGACGTCTCGAAGATCGTTCACGTCGGGTGGGCCATCGCGTCCTACATCGGGCCTGATGGCACCGCCGAGTGCCCGCTGCCGACGATCGCCGCGATCGTCGGCAGCGACCCCGAGACCGTCACCCGGGCCAAGAAGGTCCTGAAGGCCGTCGGGGCGCTGACGGAGCGGCGCCGCCCCAACCTCCCCTCCGTGTACGTGCTCGCCGACGTCGCCGACAGGCTGGAGTGGGAGGAGCACCTTCACCTGTACGTGGACACCAGGCAGGAGCGGCGGAAGAAGGCGGCCAAGGAGAAGTCGATCGCGGCGGCAGTGGCCGCCCTGGACGAAGAACCGAGAGCGGCCACCGCGCCGGGATCCGAGCCGGCCGTTCCGGCCCCCGCGGATCCCGGCGCGGGCCCCGCGCCTACCGCGTCCGAGCAGGAGGAGGGAGCGGCACTCACCCTCGTGCCCGCGGTCCGCCGCCCCGACCGCGCGAGCAGGGTGTCCGCTCCGACCCAGCCGCCCCTGCTGCTCTCCGTACCGGGACAGCAAGCGGCGACGGACGCCGACCTCCGCCAGGCGCTCGAGACCCAGGGCGTACCCGCGGCGATGCGGCTCTACGGACGCGGCCCCGTTCTCCAGGCGCTCGCCGACAGCCTCGCCACCATTCCCCCGACAGCCGGCCCGGCCCCGGCCGAGTGGGCGGTGCCGTGCCCCGAGTGCCAGGCCTCCGTCGACGCCCCGTGCGTCAGCGGCGCCGGTCGCCGTGGCGCCGTGCACGAAGCCCGGCTCGAGGTATGGGACACCGCCACCGTCCCCTGCCCGAGTTGCCCGGCCCGGCCCGGCGACCCCTGCACCGGCCCGGGCGGCACCCGGCGCCACGGCATCCACCCTCAGCGAGCCGCCCTCGGCGCCCGAACGCGCACCGCCACCGACCACACCAGCACAGGAACCTGACAGGACACGGAGATGGCTTCACGAGCCGAACGACGGCACCCCGAGACCGAGCAGACGTGCGACTGGGAACCCTGCCGCGCTGCACCCGGCAGCCCGTGCACCAACCGCCGCGGCGACGTACGCCCGAGACCGCACCCCGGCCGCAAGGACGCCTGGATCCGGGCGCACTTCACCTGCCCGGACTGCACCGCCCCCGCCGCGCACTACTGCACGGCGAACGGCGCCCCGGTCGCCCAGGGCGTCTGCACCGGGCGGGCACGCGCTGCCGAGGCCGCGTACGCGCAGGCCATCGAGGCAGCCTCTCGGGACGTGCGATGACCAGCCGCTGCCCCGACTGCGGGCTCCCCGTGCTGGTGACCCGGACCCTGCCGGGCAAGACCACCGCCGGCGGGAAGCGCCTCGCGGTCAACCCGGACCCGGACCCGGCTGGCAACACCGGGGTGCGCCGAGACGGGACCGGGGCGGTCGTGTCCCGCCGGGTGACCGAGCAGCAGCCCCTCATGGGCTACGAGCGCCTCCACATGCCCCACGCGGCTACGTGCGAGGCCCAGCAGCCCCAACTGCCCCTCGACACAAGCAAGGCCAGCCCTACCCCCAGGCAGAAGCCGCTGCCCGAAGGCGTGATCCGCCTCTCCGACTACCGCCAGCGCCGCACCTGATGGAGAACCCCATGCTCGGCCTCACCACCACCAAGCGCCTCCGCGCCACCGAGGCTCTACTTCAACGCGCCTACGTAGCAGCGGAGTTCGACCGCGTCCGCCTTCAGGCGTCACACCGGCGCGAACGTCAACTCCACCGAGGCCTCGCACACGCCCTGCACCTGCTCGCTGGCGCCGCCCGCGAGCGCACCCAGGCACAGACCGCCCTGCGCTCCCTGCAGCCCCTCCTGCCCGTGCGGAGGGCCCGGTGACCGACACCCGCGCCCGCATGGCGGTCCTGGTGCGCGCCGACGTCGCCGCGCACATCCGGGCAGGCCGCCTGGACGACGACATCCGCCGGCTTCTCCGCGTCACCACCGCCACGATCCGGGACGTCCGCCGTCAGAGCGGCGTGGGCCACCGGCTCGCCCGCGGATTCCGGCCCCGCTCGCTCGAGGAGGCCTTCTGGGGATCGGTGAGGCACCTGCCCGACGGACACCTCCTCTGGGTCGGCGATGTCACCGCCGACGGCCACCCCTACGTCCAGGTCGGCAAGCACCTGCGGTCCGCCCGGCTGACCGCCTACCGCCTCGCGCACGGCCGGGCGCCCCACGGGCCCGTCCTGCCGTGGTGCGGGCTCGGCCTGTGTGTCGACCGCGAGCACCTCCTCGACCGTCACGCCCGCGACGTCCTCGCGGTCGCCCTCACCGCCCTGTACGGAGACACCCCGTGAGCACCGCCTCCTGTGCCGTCCCACCGCACCCGGTCCCGGCCGCCGGGGCGCGCATCACCGCCGCCGACGCCGTCCACGTGCTCCAGCACTTCGGACACTCCACCCCCGGGCCCGACCGGCGCGCGACGTTCCGGGGCCGGTTGACCGCTCTCGTCGCCGAGGCCGATCACGCCAACCGGATGGCCCTCGCCACCGGTTACCCGGGCCTGGTCGCCGCCGTGCAGCTCGCCCGCACCAGCCCCACCGGAATTTCCACCCTCCGCACCATCGCCCACCTCCACTAACCCGCCCCCGCGACGAACGGAGCCACCGTGTACCCCGACTACGACGCCCCGCGCCTCACCGGCCCCTACCTCGACCTCCACACCGAGCGCGAGGCGCAGAAGGGCCGCCTCGGCGCCGAGCACCACAACCTCGAGGAGTGGGCGCTCGCTCTCACCGAGCACACCGGCGGAATCGCGACCGCCGTGCTCACCGCCGGCCGCGACACCGACAACCCGGTCGCGTGCCTCGCGAACGTCCGCGAGGAGACCGTCGCCGCCGGCGCCGCCATCGTCGCGTTCCTGGAGCACCTCGACACCCTGCACACGGAACCGACCTCAGCGTGACTGCAGACCTCCGGTGCGCGGACTGCAAGCACCGCCTGCTGAGGCCGAGCCCCGACGGGCTCGGCCCCCGCTGCCGGGCCCCCGCCCGCGAAGAAGTCCCCTCCCAGGCCCTCAGCGCCCGCAGCTCCCAGCGCACCGGCTCCCGCGCCCGCCCCGCAGACCGAAGCACCCGCAGTGCAGCCCGACGACCTCCTCCTCTTCTGAAAGACGACCCCATGCCCGACCGCATCACCCAGCCGCACCTCATCCTGGCCGCCCTGGACGAGGCCACCCGCTACCCCGACAAGCCGGCCCACCGCAACCAGGTGCGCTCCGACGGAGGCGGGGAAGCCCGCACCGTCGCCCGCAACCTGATGAGCGACTGCCACCAGGACGACCACCGCCCCGTCGACGTCGTCACCTCCATGGACCGCGCCCTCCGCGTGTGGCTCCAGCGCGGCCCCACCACCTCGCTCGGCGAACCCGACTACGAGATCGGCTACGCCCTCGTGCAGAAGACGATCCGGCGCCTCCTCGACGGCGACCCCAAGACCATCCAGCGCCTCCTCGAGGCCGCCCGGTACCGCGCCGTCCGCTTCCACGACGAGGCGGCGCAGCGATGAGCACCGCGCACCGCACCCTCAGCCAGGCCGCGCTCGTCGCCGAGGCCACCGAGCGGTTCGGCACCGACCCGCTCGCATGGGCGTTCGTCTGCCCCTCGTGCGGCGACGTCGCCACCGGCGCGGACTTCCAGCAGGCGCTGGCCGACGCCCCCCGAGCCAACCGCTCCGGTGAGGAAGTCCTCGCCTCGGACGTCCTCGGCCAGGAGTGCATCGGCCGCACCCTCGGCGCGCTCGGGCGCGCGCCGTACAGCGGGCGCGGCTGCGATTGGGCCGCTTACGGCCTCATCGGCGGCCCCTGGAGCATCCAGCTCCCGAACGGCCGGACCGTGCACTCCTTCGCCCTCGCGCCGGCCCCCGCCACCATCGCGCCCGTCTCGGAGGGAAACCGATGAACAGTCGTCGTCTGCCCCACGACCGGTACATCACCGCGGTGGTCGACGCCCTGGCCGCCGCCGGTCTCGGGCCGACCAGTGCCGAGACGTCCGACTCCGAGACCAACCGGTACGAGACCGGCCCCGACGCCGGATGCATCACCCAGCTCCAGTCCCTGCTCACCTGGGACGTCGACGCCCCGGGACTGAACGAGAGCAAACACAGGACCGGGTTTGTCCTGCTTTGGGAGCACCCGGTCGAGCAGTGGCAGTGGGCGCCTTGCAAGAAGCCCGAGGCGCGGAAACGGCAGCCGGAGCCGCTCCCGCTGCACCGATGGGCCGACCCGGCGGCCGTCGTGGACGTCGTCCGGGTCCTCCTGGCCGGTCTGCCGGTGCCGGCCGGTGGCGACCCGCGGCTCTGGCTGCACTTCGTGGCCGCGAGTGAAGCCGTCACCGCCTGGGCCTCCACCAAGAACTCACCGCAGGAAGGAACACCCGTGACCACACCCATCGGCGAGGCACTGAGGCAAGCAGCCGACCGAGCCACCGCCTGCTGGACACCCGAACCGTCGGGTCCCGGAATCTGCTCACTCCTCAGCGAGGCCGCGCGGGAGGGGCGACTCGATGAGGTCGATCTCTGGGATGCCGTAGTCACCCATCTCGGCGAGGAACTCACCGTCCCGTGGGAGCGGGCCCCTGGCCGTACCCGCACGAATGTGGCGGCGATGCTCCGGGCCGCCGCTGCGGGGGTCGAGTGACCGCGCACCTCTGCCCCGCCTGCTGCGCACGGCCCGCGGCGTGACCCGGTTCCACCCCCGCCAGTCCGGCGCCCAGAACGGCCGCCCGCTGCTGTTGGAGCCAGCGGCGGGCGGCCTGCCCGAACCCTCCCACACCCTCACCTGGAGTTGACCATGACCGACCCGACCGAGACCGCCCGCGCGCTCGCCCTGCCGCCTGCCGCCGACCGGGCCGCCGCGCGCAAGGGGCCGCTCACGCTGGCCACGCCCTGCGCCGCCTTCGCCGTTGAGGACCGGGCCGCCCTCCGCGACCGCATCGCCGCCGCCATCCGCGGGCTGAACGAGCAGGAGGGTGGCGGTGTCCTGGCCGACCTAGACGAGGACGCCGATGTGCTGGCGCTCGCCGACGAGACGGCAGACGCCGAGACGCACACCTGCGACAACTGCGAAGGCGTCAGCCCGGACACCTGCTTCAACAACTCACACCGGCCGCCCGAGCAGTGCCCGCGCACCGAGACCGCCCGCGCGGTGCTGCACCGGCACGGGCTGCCCGAGGACGTGACCGCCCGCGCGCTCGCCCTGCACGCGCAGGAGCTGGCCGCCACCCGAACCGCCGCGCTGGAGGAGGCCGCCGACGCCGTCGAGGCCGACTCGTGGTCCCGGCGGGACCGGTGGGGTCGGTACGAGGACGAGGGCCGGGAAGCGGGCATGCGGGCCGCCGCCGCTCTGCTGCGCCGTCTGGCTGCCGAGGCGGGCGGGCCCCGCACCGTGGCGCAGCCGGACGAGGCGGCGCCCACCGTCTCGTGCAGCCTCGCCTTCCTCCGTGGCGGCCACGGGCCGCACGCCTGGGAGCCGCAGCCCGGTATGCGCCCGGTCCACTGCCCGGGTGTCGCCGCCGCGCCCGAGCCGGAGACCTCGGCCGCGCCCGAGACGACCTCGTGGGCGGGCGCCACCGAGGTGCCCACCGAGCGTGAGATCGCGGAGCGCGCGGCCAGCGGCCTCGTCGGCTACCGGCAGGGCCGGGGCACCCTCCTGCACTGCCTCGCCCACAAGCCGGTACCCGCGAGCCGGTGGGCCGACTTCCACGAGGTGACCGCCGACGAGCTGGACGACGGCGGGATCTGCGTGCACCCGCGCTGCGGACGCGACCTCCTCGCCCCGTGGCCCGCCGCGCCCGAGACGGAGGCCCGCCACTGCGGCAAGACCAAGGGCGTGAGCGGCATTTACTACCGGCCCTGCGACCGCCCTGCCGGACACCCGGAGGCGTACTGCCAGTCCGCCGACGGCAAGCATCTGTTCCTCCCTGCGCCCGAGACGGAGGCTCGACCGTGGCCGCAGACGACCTGACGCTCGCCCAACTCCGCCGCGAACTACGCCACCTCGTAGCCATCGCCGACAGCGCCGAACGCCCGAAGCCGGACCTCATCAACCCGCCGGACCACTCGATGCCCGGACTCGAATGGCGTGTCGACCAGCAAGCGCCGTTCGCCGCACGGCCACCGCTCTGGGTCGTGCGCGCCGTGGATGAGGCTGAGACCCGCGACTGCGTGTACGTCGCGCAGCCCGATCCCTACGTCATCTACGACTGGGAACGCGAACTCGACTTCGTGTCCATGCACCCCTCGGATGCCCGGCGTCTGGCGATGGCTCTTCTGGCCGCAGCCGACCGCGCCGACCACCTTGCGGCTGGCGTTCCCCGGCTTGCTGACCGCCCGCGTCCCCTTCACCCGGATTGAGATCAGCCCGTGAGGCCGGTGCCGCAGCTCCCCGGCCTCCTGGCCCTGACCGGTCTCGGTCTCGGTCTCGCCGCCGGATGTCTGCTCCTGGCCTCCCGCACCCGCTGGTGACGGTCAACTCACCCTGAATGAAACGGAATTCTCCCTGTGCCGAGCATGATGCCGCTGGCTTTCGTGGACTGCGAGACCACCCACCTCGACGCCGAGATCGGTGTCGCCTGGGAGGTCGCCGTGATCCTCAGAGAGTTCGAGGGTGGCCACCACACCGACACCGAGTACGTGTGGCAGATCCGCCCCAGCCTCGCCACCGCCGACCGCGAGGCCCTTCAGATCGGCCGCTACCTGGAGCGCTTCGCCGTGCCCCCGCACGCCGAGGCCGCCTACACCGGCGACGGCAGCGAAGCCCTCGTGGCCATGACCCGCGCGGAGGTGGTCACCGCCATCACCAGCCTCCTGTCCGGCACCGTGGTCATCGGCTCCAACCCCGGGTTCGACGACCGGCACCTGCGCCGCCTCCTCGGCCCCGGCCGCGCCCAGTGGCACTACCGCCCCTACGACATCGTCCAGCTCGCCGCGGCCCGCACCGGCCTCGAGGCCGCAGGCCCCCTGCCCTGGTCCTCCCGCACCCTCTCCCGCACCCTCGGAGTCGAACCGCCCGCCGACGACGTCGCGCACACCGCGCTCGGAGACGCCCGCTGGGTCCGTGACCTGTACGACGCCGCCCGCACGCAGGTTGTCCGCCCGCACGCGGAACTGCGGGACCTCGTCGCCGGCACCCTCTACGCCCACTGGAACCGCGGCCGTACCTGGGCCGACGCCCACCCGCACGACCGGGTGGCCTACGGCGCCGACGCCGACGCCGCGATCCGCGCGCTGGCCGCCGCCGCGGAGCGGCCGTACGCGGTCGCGGTCCGCGCCGACATCTACCGCGAGATCCTCGACCGCCTCCACCTCTACGCCGACACCCGTGAAGCCCAGGTCGGCGGTATCGACGCGGTCCTCTCCTGCGTCAGCGCCTGGACCGAGCAGGCCGGACGCATCATCACCGACGCCGTGTCGCGCGCGGCTGGGGTCCGCCAGGCGGGCTTCGCTCTGACGCCCGACACCCAGCCCGAGGTGGAGATCCCGGACCTGTGCCGAACCGTCGTCGACGACGAACCAGTCTCCGTCAGTGGCCTGCCCGGTCAGGACCCCGACCTTGTGCAGGAGATCGTCCGCGCGGCGCGGCGCAGGTATGAAGCCAGGTCGTGCGAATGCGGAGGCACAGTCACACACCCCGAGTGCCCCGTCCACGCCCTGGGGGTGAGCGCGGCCGACGCCTGCCGCACCATCACCGTCGACGTCGGCCTGGCCGCCGCCGCGCTGCTGGCCCTGCTGCCCACCTACAAGGCGGCGATGCTCCACGAGGCAGCCAACGCCGTAGCCCAGCACACCGGCGACCCCGCCGCCATGCTGCACAGCCTGGCCGCCGAGGCGGAACAGCCAGAGCCCAGGACACCGGACGCCTTTGCCCGCCGCGAGTTGTACGCCACAGCGGTCTCGAGGTGGGACCGTGACCCGGAGCAACACCTCTACGTGCAGTGCGCTGACGCCGTGCTCAAGGTCGCGGACGCTGAACAGGCCCGGCTTCGCCGAGAGCGTGACCTCGCCGTCGACCTGGTCGACGAAGTGCGCGTCCTCGTGGCCAGCCCCGAAGAGGCCCGCGCGGTTGTCGGCCGACTGCAGCGCCTGCTCGCCAGGCCTGCCGATCCGGCCCGGCTCGGGCCCGAGCTGCTTGACCACAACGGCCCGGGCATCACCGACGAATCCGGCAGCGTCGAGTGAACGGCCTATTCATCTTCGTCGGCGCGCTCATCGGCTGGGCCGCCCTCGCAACCGTCGCCATCGCGCTGCTCGTCACCGCGGGCGCTCTCGCTCTCTTCTTCGCCGCCCGCGCCGCCCGCGCCGCCCGCCGCAGGATGCCCCAGACCCTGCCGCGTCCTCGACCAGACCACTCCCGCACCTGACCCAAACCGCCAACAACCTCTATCTGACAGTGGAGTTGCCATGCCTCAGTCGCACACGCAGCGTGCTATCTCGTACACCCGGCGTGAGTTCGTAGTCCCCGTCGACCAAACGCACGGCGCCAACCACACCGCCGTCAACGCCGCCTGGCAGGACGCCATCCGCTCCTACCGCGCCGACCACCAACTCCCCGCGGACGCCACGATCCCCGAAGGCGCGGTCGCCTTCTGGCCCGGTGTCGACGAGATCATCGTGAGCTACGAGCGCGAGCGCCCCGCCCAGCCGTCCCTCGACGACGTCGCCCGCACCCTCGCCGCCCACGACCAGGCAACCGGACGTCAGTCCATCCCGTACTCGAGCCTCACGGCCGTGGACCACGAGGCGTACCACGCCGCGGCCCGTGACGTCCTCGCCATCCTCCAGCCCGCCGCGCCCCGAGCCTGACAAAAGCCCCTCTCGCGGGGCGCGCACGAGCCGCGCCCCCGCCCCTTCCCCGGCGTGAAAGGCCCACCCGATGCACCCACTTGCCGACATCGACAACGCGATCACCCTCCTCCGAGCACCCCAACCCCGAGGACGCGTCGACAGCAACAGCGAGCACCTCCTCATCTACCTCGCCGCCCTCATGCGACTCCGTGACCCGCTGACGACCTGGCTCGAGGAAGAACAGGAACGGCTCTCGCTCCTGGGCGCCCGGATCGATCGCCCCGACGACGAGCCCGCCGTCCAGTTCGCCCGAGCCCTCCTCGGCACCACCCCGGTCCTGGACCGGCACCCGGACCGGGAGACGCTCGAAAAGCTCCCCTCCACGGTGATCGTCGACAACTCCCGGGCCACCCTCAACGGCTCTGTGCAGCCCGCCGGGCGGCAGACGGAGGGCGGCCGGTGAGCACCACCATCACCCTCCACTGCAACCGCTCATGGGCCGACGGCGCCTGCACGGTGCGCCTCTACACCGACGCGCCCAGCATCACGGAAGCACGCGGGATCGGCCGCGGCCTCGGCTGGCGCACCCACCCCAGCGGCCAGGACTTCTGCCCCGGCCACTCCGGCACCTCGCCGACGCCGGCGTCGAACGTCTTCTACCTCACCCAGTCCGCCGGACCTGCCCAGCACCAGGGCGCTCCCGAAGGTCCCACGCCCCTCGAGACCTGCGACACCGCAGCCAGGGAGCTCCGCACCCTCGCAGCGGCCACCAGCCACGAGATCGTCACCAACCCCTACTGGCACTCCGAGAACGCCGAGCGGGGGCTCTGGTTCACGAACGGTGTCGGCAACGCCGTCAGCGGCCCACCAGGAGTCCTCGCCGGCCTCCTCGACCCCGTCGCCGCGCGACTCCTCGCGCAGATCCTCGGCAGCCACCGCAACACCCAGAAACCCATCCCCGCCGAGGTATTCCTCCTCGCCCGAGCCATCCAGCGCAACCGCGCCCGATGACGGCCCACCCTCATCAGCCGCAAAGCCCCACGCCGCCGCCACTACCTACCAGGAGCAGAACTGTGCAGCAGCCCGATCAGATCCAGTACGCCCGACGCTTCGTCATCCGCGCCCCGGACCAACCCGACCTCCACGGAGTGGAGTTCCCCTCCGGCCGCGTCATCTTCGACCTCCCCGACCAGGGCCTCGGGGGAGCCACCGACATCACCCACGTCGGCGAACTCCACGCGGGAACCGTCCACTTCGCTGACGAGGAGACCTCATGATCACCCGCGAGCCCGTACCCGAAGACGATGACGAAGACGGCTCCAACGGCCCCTACTGCGGCACCACCAGCCGCTTCGGCGGAGCAGCCAGGTGACAGACCTCCGGATCACGCCCTTCAAGTGCCCCTTCTGCGTAGGCGGACGACTCCCCGACCCCGACGAGTCCCTCGGTGAGCGATGCCACCACTGCACGGGTGAGGGACTCACCGACGACCCGTGCGGCCCCGCAGACCGCGCCCCACGCCCACCCGCCGTCATGCGCACCCCGTGCGCCGACTGCGCCTACCGGCCCGGCTCGCCCGAACGCGAAGCCCTCGGCGCGCAGCTCCCCGAGAACGAGCCGTTCTTCTGCCACCAGGGACTGCCCATCTCCGCCACCGGCGCATACACCCCCGTCGCGACGTTCCGCGGGCTGCCCCTCGGCGCGATGGTCTGCGCCGGCTGGTGGGCTGCCCAGACCGGCGAACCACTGCCCGGCAAGCCCTACCGAGACGTCCCCGTCACCGCCAACCACGTCGAAGCCCTATGGGGACACACCCCGCACATCCTCACCGAGCCGGCCGCTGAAGCAACCACACCCCGCACCGAGGGATGACCATGACCGAGACCCGCTGGAACGGCGACCCCTGCACCGCTCGCCGCCTCCGAGCCGTCGTCACCGACAACACCGCCTTCCCCGCCTACTGGGCCCGGCACCTCACCGGCACCCTCCGCGATGTCGTCGAAGTCACCTACGCAAGCCACACCTTCTACCTCGACGACGAGGACGGCAGCGCCTGGCGGAAGGTCACCACCGGCGGCTCCCCACAGACGGAACACCGCACCATCACCATCGACCCCTGCACCATCCAGGCACGCCCCGCACCCGACCCGACGCACCCCCTCCAGGATCGCCTTGCCACCGCGCTGAAGACGGCCTGCAGCAGTGGCCACGGACAGGAAGCCGGATTCGACGCGGAGAAGGCCTCCGCCACGGCGCTCGCCGTCCTGGAGGAGTACCTCGACATCGACGACGCGGAGGCATGGTGCAAGGCATGCCTCCGCACCTGGGGTGGCCCCGAGCACCGCTGCGACGGCGACGCCGAACAACGCCTCGCCGCCCTCCGCGAGTCTCTGGTCACTCCCCGCCCCGGCATCGATGACGCGGCCCGCCTCGAGCTCGTCCGCCAACTCGACGCCACGCCCCCGTCGTCCACACCGCTGACACCGGACGCCCGGGTCGTCGCCCTGTACGAGCGGTGGATCGCCGCCGGAGCACCGCCGCTCGGCGTCTCCATGGCCCGGTGGTGGGACGCCCGACTCGCCGAGCTGCACACCGCGATCACCCCGCTTCCCTCGGACGAGGACAACCCCGACGGCCGCCGTCACACCATGCGGCTGCTCGCCGCTCGCGCCACCCACAGCCTCACCCCCGAAGACAGCCACCTCCTGCGCACCCTCATCGACGCAGAGATCCGCGACGTCGAAGCCGCTCGCACAGAGACCGCTCACTGGCTGGCCTTCATCGACCGCGGCATGAACAACCACATCCGCTTCAGTCTCCGCAACCCCGACGGAAGCACCGAGCAACTCCCCTGCGCGGACTGGTGCTACGCCTGCCACCTCAGCCGCGCGGAGGCCGAGCGCGACGCCGCATACCGCGAGCGCGCGCAGCTCCTCGCCTGGCTCGCCGCCCTCCACCCCGCGAACGCCGTCCGCACCCCCGCCCTGGACGTCGAGGACCAGGAGGGCTGGCAGCTCCTCTACCTGACCGTCGGCGGACGGCAGATGTCCTGGCACATCCACCCGCGCGACGCCGACCTCGTCCAGCACGTGACGCCCGTCAACGCCGACGATGAGCGGGCGCAGTGGGACGGGCACGACACGGAGCAGAAGTACGAGCGGATGCGCGGGCACGTCCGACTCCTGGCGCTGGGCGAGGGCGAGGACGTGGTGCGCGATGCATGACCTGTCCGCCGGCCCCGGCCTCCTCGTCCTGGCCGCCCTCCTCTGCATCGCAGGCGGTCTACTGACGTTCGTCACCGCGGGCGTCATCGCCCTCTGCACCGCCATCAGCTACGCCCGCTCCGTCCGCCGCGTGCGCACCCTGCACCGCCAGATCACCCACGGCGACCACTGCACAACCCTGGAGGGCCCATGACCCCGCCCATCCCGGAGCAGCGCCCGGCCGACGACGAGGAAGCGCAGCGCGCCGAGCTGGAGGCGGCGCAAGCAGCCATCAAGCGCGTGCGCGAGCGCTGCTGCGGAGTCCGCGACCGCAACGGAGCGGACGGCAACTACGAGGCCCCAGCCCCGAGCGCCTTCGACGGAACCGAGCCCACCGTCTGACCACTCGACCGCTTGACTGGGCCCATCGGCCGGGCCCCAGCGAGGAGAAACACGTGACCGACACACCCGCCCCCGCAATCGACCAGATCTGGCAGGACAACGACCCGCGCAGCCACGGACGCAAGGTGCGCATCACCGAGATCGACGGCACTCACGCGATCGTCGAACTCGTCGTGCTCCGCAGCGTCGGCCACCGCGGCTCCAAGCCGGGTCGACGCACGCGGATCCGCCTCGACCGCTTCCGGCCGACCAGCACCGGCTACCGCTACGTCGGCCCCGCCTGACCACCCGACCCCGCCGCCACCCAACTCGCCACCACGACCACGGGGGAGTACCTGTGACCGAGACCCAAATCCGCGCCATCGTCCGCCCGATCCGCGACGGCGGACCCATCAGCCGCTTCTACGCCACCGGGGAAATCCAGCCCGGCCTCATCCCCGCCCTCGGCGCCGCCACCGTCGACCTCGACGACACGTCGGCCGACGAGGTCGACGACGTCATCTCCTACGTCGCGGCCGTCGGCGAACGCCCGCCCGTCACCGGCTGGCCGCTCTGAGGTGCCGAAGCTCCTGGAAGTGCGCATGCCCACGCCCTCCGGCTGGGACCCTGACGGCATGACCAACCCCCGCCGCAGCGCCTTCATCCAGGCCATGCAGATCCACCAGGGCACCGCCACCGACCACGCCCTCGCCGCCCACCTCCCGCAAGGGAAAGCGAACCTGGCCGCGGGCGCCGCGGCCTTCGCCGAGGCGATCGTCGCCGGAGTCCGGCACGTCGCGGCCACGCACGGGCCCGAGGCCGCGGACGCCCTCGTCGAGGCCATGTCCACCACGCTCAAGGGCGCCACGGTGACCACCCTCCTGGCGGCGCAGAGGCAGATGACGGAGTAGGAGTACCTGCGAACGCCGCTGCGCCCCGTCCTCCCGAAGAGGCGGGGCGCAGCAGGCCGAAGACTTCCCGAGCAGCGACGGCTACCGGTACCAGTACCGCACGCCGTGGTGCCTCGAGCAGGTCCCCCGCGCGTGAGCGCTGTAGGAGTAGCTGCCGTCCTTGCACCGCGCCATCGCCCCGCGCGGGTGCGGCGAGTTCGCCCGGCACACCCCCGTCGTGTGCCGGGCACAGGTAGCTGCCACCGCATCCGTCGCCACGGCCACCGGCGCCAGCAGCGCTCCCGCCAGCAGCGCTCCCGCAACTGCGGCCCTCAGTCTCGTCAACATGACGCCCCCTCGATTCAGATCAACTTCGGAGCAGCGAGCATCCACCCGCAGCCCCAGCCGTCGACGACGAACCGGTGCCTCGTCACCTGGCTGTGACACCCGTAGCGCTCGCGTTGCCGAGCGTTCGAGACGAACGAACAGGGAGCCGGACCGAGCCGTCCACGCCTCCGTGCGCCCTCCCGGCACGCCCCCGCCACCACTACAGTGCCGCCCGTACCAGCACGAAAGGATGCCCGCCATGGCCGAATGCGATCACGAATGGGTCCAGTGGAGCGGCGCGAACCGCTGCCGCAAATGCGGGGCCACCCAGCAGTGACCCACATCCCGTGGGCCGGGCTCCCGGCCCACATCCACGACGCCGTGACGACCCGGCACGGGACCATCACCGCCGTACGCGACATCACCGCCGGGTTCAACTGCCACGCTGCAGCCGTCCTCGACACCGGCAGCGGAGCACTCTTCGTGAAGGCCACCCGGGGGCACTCCGCCGGCCATGACCGAGAAGCCGCCGTCGCACCCCACACCGGCCCCGCGGCGCCCGCACTCCTGTGGCGCACCACCTCCTCCTGCTCCTCCTGGGACTGGGACCTGATCGCCTTCCACGCCGTCGACGGCCTCCACGCCGACCTCACCCCCGGCTCCCCGCACCTCGCCGCCGTCGCCGACCTCCTCACCGCCGCCGAGCTGCCGGCCCCCAGCACACCTCACCTCCCCTCCTGGTCCGACCAGTGGGCCGCACACGCCACGCCAGGGGAGCTTGAGCAGTTGCACGGAACCCACCTCGTCCACGGCGACATCAACCCCCACAACCTCCTCGCCGACAGCACCCGTATCTGGCTGGTCGACTGGGCGCTCGCCGCACGCGGCCCCGCCTGGGCCGACACCGCCGAAACCGCCATCCGGCTCATCGAGGACGGCCACACTGCGGCCGGCGCCAGCGCTTGGGCCAGCACCGTACCCGCGTGGCGTGCCGCCGACCCGGCTGCCGTCGCACTGTGGGCGGAACTGCGATGCCGGGCCCTGACTGCTGCAGTAGGCCCTGATGGGGCCCGACGCAGCAACGACCGGCACCAGGCGCTGGCCACGGAGCGGGCACAGGGCGCACCCGCTGCCTGACCCGCTACGAGCAGATGCCGAGCATCCCCTCGAGAACGGTGACCGCGGCCCGGGCTGGGTGACGAAGAACCCCGCCATCTACCGCAACAGGCCACCCGCCACCCCAATTCAGACAAGGCGGAAGGACCCCGCCCCGCCGGGTCCACGTCACGGCGACAGTGACAGCATGGACCTGCTATCCGAGATCTACGAGGTACAGCGCCTCCACCTCGCCTCTGCCGAGCCGGACGGCGAAGACCGCACCCGCGAGTTCCTGGTCCGCCGCGCCGCCGTCATCGACCGCCTGGCGGACAGCCCACTCGATCCCGACGAGGCCGCACAGCAGCTCGTCGACGCCGACACGTACGCCCGCGCGCTCCTCGCTCACGACCTGGCCCACGGCACCAGCCGCGGGCCCATCCCGGCCGGGGACCTCCGCTGGACGGACCACCCCCGCAGCTACGCCCGCCAGGAGCACGAGGCATGGGTGCTTACACAAGATCTCCAGTCGCGCTCGGGAGACGAGACCTCACCGTCCGCCTCCGACGCCTGACTACCTATCGGCCGTACGTCCTGGGCACCCGAACACCTTGTGGTGCTGCCCGGCCGCTTCGCGCGGCTGGGTGACGTCCTCGCGGCGGCGGGACGGAGGAGTCGGCTGTCGGCCCGCGCTCGGCGAGCTGAAGGGGGGCCGCCTCCGGCACTCGGGGAGTTAGTTTCGGCCGACGTCTATCGGTGTGGCCGATTTGTGGTGCATGGTGGTCCTGGTGGTTGAGCCCCCCAGGTGAAGCCCCCAAGTCGGGTCCTGCCGCACTGATGGCGGCAGGACCCGCCGCGCCTCCCGGCTCCCCACGGGAGGCCACACGGATCCCCCGCCTGCGGCAAACCCGGCGGGGGGTCAGGCGCCTTCGGGCGCCTCGGGTTCCGCCTCCCCCTTTTTCGGCTTCCTCCGGTTGCCCCAGGGGCCGGAATGTCCGCGCACGATGTCCTGCACCGTGCCCAGGGACACACCGAGGCGCGTCGCGATCACACGGAAAGACACGGGCGGAACCTCCGCGCGCCAGTCGAGCACGATTCGGCGGCGCTCTTCGCGCAGGTCCGGCTCCCCCTCGGACTGCGCCTTGAGGAGCTGGGTGATGGCTCGCCCCCGGCGTTCGGGATCCTCGATGACCCTCACTGCGTTCACCGCGTCGACCACCCGCTGGACCTCCTCCTCGATCAACACCTGCTCCTTCGGGATTTGGGCAGGCCGCTTCCGCAAGCGTATGGCATGCCATACAGTGGCGGAAGCAGCCCGATGGCTGCTGATGCACAAAGCCCCCCGACCCGGGCCTGCATGCCCATTGGGACGGGGGGCGTCCACCCTGACAGCGACGAAAGGGCAGACATGCCCAACCGTACCGACCACACCACCGGCAACGGGCCCGCACCCCACGACGACTCCACCTGGCGCCGCACCACCACCGCCCGCGCCTTCATCGCCCTCGCCGGTCGGCTCGCCCAGCTCGCCACCCGCCAGCACCCCCTCGGCGGCACCTGGCAGCCCTGCATGACCAGCGGCTACCTCGCCACCCTCACCCCCAGCATCATCGGCAGCCTCCTGCCCGCCGTGTCCTACGACCACCGAGCCCTCGTCGGCCCGCTCGTCACACAGGCGCTGCCCCCGGTGGACGGAACGATCGCCGAGTACGCGGCGCGGCTGCGCACGCTGGCGGTGGCGCAGTGAGCCGCGACCTGGGACCCGTCGACCTCACCGACGTCGTCGAGGACCTGGGCGCCACGGCCCCCGAGCTCCTGGCGCGCTGCGCCGCCGACCTCCGGAACTCGCGCACGGCCCAGCAGCAGCGCGAGACGACCGGAGAGTCCGGAATCCGCGAGGGGCTTCTCCCGGGGAACAGCCCCTGCCCCGCCCGGAAGCACGCCGCCGACTGGGCGCCCTCGACCGGACACGTCTAGGCCCCGCCTCCGCTGACCCCAGCTTCCGGTATCTGGAAGGACCTCCACTCGTGAAGATCGCCGTGATGGGGCAGGGCTACGTCGGCCTGCCCCTCGCCATGGCCGCCGTCACCGCCGGCCACACCGTCATCGGGTTCGAACCCGCCGAGGAGCGACTGCTCCACCTCATGAACGGCAAGTCGTACGTCGACGACGTCGACGACCAGGCGCTGGCCGGAGCTCTGCTGACCGGCCGCTACGAGCCCACCCGCCACCCGGCAGAGCTCGCCGACTACGACGTCGCCGTCATCACCGTGCCCACGCCCCTCGCCAACGGCCAGCCCGATCTGTCCTTCGTCGAGAACGCGACCCGCACCCTCGCCGCACACCTGCAGGCCGGTGCGCTGGTCGTGCTGGAGTCCACGACGTACCCGGGCACCACCCGCGACATCGTCGTCCCGATCCTGGAGAAGGCCACCGGATGGACCGCCGGTGAGGACTTCCACGTCGGCTTCAGCCCCGAGCGGATCGACCCCGGCAATCCGGCGTGGACGTTCGGGAACACCCCGAAGATCGTGTCCGGACTCACCCGCGGCTGCCGCGACCTGGCCGAGCGTTTCTACGCCGGGATCACCCAATGCACCGTCCTCGCCGAGACCCTCGAGGAAGCCGAGCTCGCGAAGGTCTTCGAGAACACGTTCCGGCACGTCAACATCGCCCTCGTCAACGAACTCGCCCAGCTCGCGCACGTCCTGGGCGCCGACGTCTGGCGCACCCTCGACTTGGCGGGCACCAAGCCGTTCGGGTTCGCCAAGTTCCTGCCGGGGCCGGGCGTCGGGGGGCACTGCCTGCCGGTTGATCCCGTCTACCTCACCCACCACGCCCGCACCCGCCACGGCCACGCCGTCCGCCTCGTCGAGCTCGCCCAGGACATCAACAGCGTCCAGCCCGACTACGTGGTCCAGCGCCTTCAGGACGGCATCAACCAGCGCCACCACCTGGGCATGTTCGGAGCCCGGATCCTCGCGCTCGGCGCGGCCTACAAGCCCGGCACCGCCGACATGCGCCAGTCCCCGGCGCTCGAGGTCATCAGGCGCCTCACTGCGAAGGGAGCGCTCGTCACCGTCATCGACCCGAGCCCGATGCCCAACTACGTGGGGATCACCGGCTCGCGGGTGCCGGACGACCTGAGCCACTACGACGCCGTCGTGCTGCTCACACCGCACGACGAGTTCGACCTCCAGCGCGTCGCCGACGGGTCGGCCTACGTGCTGGACACGCGGGGCGTCATGCCCGTCGCCCCGCACATCGAGCGGCTCTAGCCGCCCAACTCACAGGAGAAACAGGTCATGTACGGGAGAGGAACCCTCGCGAAGACCGGCGCGTCCGTCGCGCTCTTCGGAGGCACCGCGGCATTCAGCTGGACCATTGCCGCGATCATCGCGCTCGTCGTGGGCGGTGCGTTGATCTACCGCGCCGCGAACCGCGGAAAGAGGTACGCGGGCTGATGAGGTACAGCAGGCTCGCCGCCTGCGTCTTTGGCGCGGTGGGGGTGGCCGCCTGGGCGGCCACCTACCACCTCGCCATCGGCGACAGCGACCGGCACTTCCTGACCGCCCTGTACTTGTTCGACGCAGGGCTCATCACCTTCTACATCTCCTCCCTCGAGGTCAACTCGCACTGGTCGCGGCGCCGCATCGCGACCGGGCGGGTCGTCGCGATCGTCCCCGCCTTCGAGGAAGAACCCGAGCTGCTGCGCGCCGCGCTCGACGCGCTGCTGCGGCAGACCTACCCCGTCACCGAGATCCACGTCATGGACGACGGCTCCGCAAAGGCCCCGGTCCGCCCGTTTCCACACCCGAAGATCCGCTGGCACCGGCAACCCAACGGCGGTAAGCGCTGCGCGCAGGCCGGCGTCCTGCAGACGCTGCGCCGCCAGGACTGGGACTTCATCCTCACCGTCGACTCCGACTCCGTGCCCGGGGACGACGCCCTCGAGCACCTCATGCGCGCCATGTCGAAGCGGCGCGTCATGGCGGCGACGGGCCTGATCCTGACCCGGAACTTCGCCGACAACTGGATCACCCGGATCTCGGACCTGAACATCGGCACGTCCTGCCTGATGATCCGCTCGTCCCGGTCCGTCCTGGGTGCCGTGGAGACCACCTCCGGCGCTCTGGCCCTCTACCGGGCCCACGTGGTCTTCGACAACTTGGCCGACTACGTGTCCTCCGGCACCAACGGCGACGACCGCCGCCTCACCATGTATGCGCTGCTGCGGGGAGACGTCGTCGTCGTCAACGACGCCGTCGTCCACTCCGCGATGCCCGACAGTCTGGGCGGCCTCTTCAAACAGCGTCTCCGCTGGGGCAAGTCGTCCTGGCAGGCTCTGCCGTTCGCGGTGATCAACCTGGAGTGGAAGAAGCTCCTCTTCCCCCTCCTCGCCGTCACCCAGTGGATCATGCTGCCGGTCCTGCTCACCATGACCGCGTCCGGCGTCTTCTTCCACACCGCCCCCGAGTACGTGGCCATCGCCTTCGGCTCTTACCTCGCCATCCGGTACGCCGAGACCGCCCAGTACATGATCCGCCGGCCGCACATGCACTGGACCACCAAGCTGCTCACGTGGCTGTGGGCCACCCCGGTCGAGCTCATCGTCAAGGTCGCCGTGATCTACCCGGCGAAGTACTGGGCCGTCGCCAAGCTCCGCGACCGCGGATGGGTCACCCGCGGCAACGCTCACGCCGGCCCCACCCTCCCCGCCCCGCGCCCGGCCCCTGACGCAACCCAGCAACTGCCGCCCGTCGCGAAGCTCCTGGACCCCCACGCCGACAACGAAACGACCCTCCAGCTCGCTCTCCGGCGACGCTGACCCAGACAGGGAGCACCAGATCGTGAAGCACACGCCCGAACACCTCTTCACCGCCCGTCACCGGGCCCTGCGGAAGATCCTCGGCAGCGCCGTTCGGCTCGGCGTCCTCTCCGACGCCGCCAACCAGATCGAGAGCCTCCCGCAGGACTGGGAGCTTGACCCCGGCCGCGGCGACGCTGTCCTCCATCTGCGCCAGTGGGCGCAGTCCTCCACACCCGTCGCCCTCAACCTCGACTGGGCGGGCAGCGTCGACTACCCGGACGGGACCGCGCTCACAGAAAGGGCCGTCATCAGGTGCGCCAGCGACGCCGGCATCGCTGTGAACGTCGAGATCCTGCCGGAGGAGCGGGTCCGGCTCGCGTCGCTCCTCGACGTGGAGCTCCGCGACCTCGCCGCCGTCTGCCCCACCCGCGGCTGCGGGACCGACCACGACTTCGACCCCGTCGACATGTTCGGCTGGACCCGGCTCCTGGTCGCCGGCACCGACGACGTCTACCGCTGGTACTGCACCCCCACCTGCGTCTCCAACGCCCTGGCCCGCGCCGGTGAGACCCTCGCCGCCGCCGACCAGCGCGCCGAGCTGGACGGTGACCTGTGACCAGCCCCGGACCCGGATGGGCCGCAATCGAGTCGCAGCTCCAGCACGGCGTCGACCAGGTCGAGGCTGCCGCGTTCCGCTTCGGCCAGCGAGCGCGCGCCCTCATCCCCTCGCTCCCCACTCATCTGCCCCTTCCCTCCTCGGTCGACGTCCACTTCGGGAGCCGAGAGAAGCCCGGCGACTCGAGCTGGATCCAGATCCTCTGTGAGAGCCCGGAGGACGTCCGGCAGTGGGCGGAGCACTGGGGCGCCCCCGTCGCGGAGACGCCCTTCAGCTCCAGTTCGCTTTACGTCGATGTCCGCAGCGTCGTCGACGGGCTGACGGTCCATGCGACCGCGACCAAGTTCCTGCCCTCCGGAGGGCAGGAATGAACAGGGCCGCGCGGGGCGCGGCGGCCGCGGTCGTGCTCGCCGTCGCGCTCACCGCTTGCACGCCGGGCCACTCCAGCAGCCCGGCGCACGGCCGGGTCGTCGAGAAGACGCACACCGCGGCGCACACCACGTGGACCAGCGAACGCCGCAACCGCAGCGTGTGCACCACCCAGACCAAGCACCGCCTGCGGAAGACCACAACCGTCCGCACGTGCCGCCAGGTACCCGCCGGAACCCGCCGTGTACCGCACCGCACCGCCGAGTGCTGGCAGCTCCTGCTCGACACCGGCACCACGGTCTGCGTCAGCAGCTCCCGTTGGCGCCGGACCCACGTCGGCGACCGCTACTGACCCGCCCCACCGGCCGACGCCCCGTTCCGAGGGCGTCGGTCTGCCCGCCCGAAGCCGCTCGGTTCGCTCCTGGAAGGCCCCCGCTGATGCCCCTCCTGCCGCGCTTCGTGACCCGGCGCCGCCGCCCCGCCCCGGGCACACCCGCCGCCGTTCCGAGCGCACCGCCCACCATTCCGACCGCGCGCCCGGGCGTTCCGAGCGCACCGCCCACCATTCCGAGCGCGCGCCCGGGCGTTCCGAGCGCAGACGTCCAGCGCCGTCCGTGGCTGCCCTTCGCGCAGCGCCGCACCCGCAGTGCGAAGACGCGTACCCGGGCCGTTCCGAGCGCACCGGTTGCCGTTCCGGGCGCGCGCCCGGGCGTTCCGAGCGCGCAGGAATCTGTTCCGAGGGCAGCCCACCACGGCCTCAACCTCCTCGCACTCCTCGGCGGCCTCGGGCTCGCCGGGATCGGCTTCTACGGCTCCTACCGGGCCCTCGTCCGCATGGCCGAAAAACGAGGCTTCGGCGACTTCGCCGCTGTCTTCCCGATCGGCGTCGACGTCGGCATCGTCGTCCTCTACGCCCTCGACCTCGTCCTCACCCGCCGCCGGATCCGCTGGCCCCTCGTACGCCTCACCGCCCACGCCTTCACCGCCGCGACGATCATCTTCAACGCGGCGTCCGGCGGACGGTCGCTGACCGCGGACCCGGTCGGTGTCGGCATGCACGCGGTGATCCCGGTGATGTTCGTCATCGCCGTCGAGGCCGCGCGGAAGGTCATCGTGCAGGTGACCCGCCTCGAGGCCATCGAGGCCGGTGAGGAGGCGCGGGAAAGCATCCCGCGCGAGCGCTGGCTCCTGAACCCGCTCGGCGCCTACCTGCTGTTCCGGGACATGGT
Organism: Streptomyces sp. SolWspMP-5a-2; assembly: GCF_900091845.1. Taxonomy (GTDB): domain Bacteria; phylum Actinomycetota; class Actinomycetes; order Streptomycetales; family Streptomycetaceae; genus Streptomyces; species Streptomyces doudnae. Next base: position 88,392 of record NZ_FMCI01000044.1, on the reverse strand, counting down.
CCTGCTGCGCATCAGCTCCTACCAGGAAGCGGTAGACAGGCGCTGTGACCAGCTCATCTACCGAGCGGAGCTGGACCGCCTCTACCCCAAGGGGGAGCGGTACCCGCGCGGCTGGAAGTCCGCGCCGAAGGAGGCGCTGCTGCCGATCACGATGGCGCGCTACGGGCTCACGGTCGCCGAGGCGCTCGCGATCCCGGAGCAGGCCCGCCAGGCCGAGGCAGACCAGACGGCGCAGCAGCAGGAGACCGCTGAGCAGGAGGCAGTCGATGCCCAGATCCGCGCGGCCGACGCCCGGATCCGTCTCCTGGCCAAGCAGGCCGAGGTCGCCGAAGCGGAGGAGCGGGCCGAGGCTCGGAAGTCGGTCGCTTCGGTCGCTTCCCGCGCCGCGTACGCCAAGGCGTCCGCGGTCGCGGAGGCGGAGGAGCGGGTCGCGATCCAGGAAGCGGAGGCCACCGAGTCGGCGCTCGCCGCCGCCGCCGCGCGGCAGGCCGCCGAGGACCGTGCCGCGGCGGCCGCCGCGACAGCCGAGGCCGACCGGCTCGAGGCCGAAGCGGCGGCAGCCCGCCGCGCCGCCGCCGACAGCGACGCGGAGACCCTCGCCGCCCTGGCCGAAACCGCGCGCCGCGAGCAGGAGATCGCGCAGAACGAGAAGGCCGCCGCCGAAGCCCACAAGGCCGCTGTCGAAACGCGCCGACGCGCGCTCGAAACGGAGCAGGACGTCACCGCCGCGCAGCAGGCCGCGGTGGAGGCCGCCGAGGAGCGGAGCCGCCGTCTGACGGCCGCCGCCGACGCGGAACGGTGCGCGGCCGAAGCGCGTGCCGCTGCTGCCGAAACGGACCGGCGCGCGGTCGGAACGGAGGCGCGGACCGCTGAAGAACGGCTGCGCGCCGCCAAGATCAACGAGGATGCCGCAGTGTCTGAGCGGCGCGCCGCTGAAGCCCGGCGCGCTGCCGAGACGGAGCGTCTCGACGCGGTCGAAGCGCGGCGCCGCGCCGCCGAAACGGAACTCCGCGCCGTCGAAGCGGAAGACGCCGCCCGGCTCACCCCGCGGGAGCGGGACACCCGCCGCGTCGCCCGGATGATCCTCACCGCCGGCGGTCTCCCGGACGCGGTCGAACTCGCCGAGATCGCCGAGGCCCTCTCCGTGTCCGTGTCCACCGCGAGCGACCGCCGCCGCGAAGCCGCTGACCTCATCGCGCGCGGCTACACCCTGCCCAAGATCGCCGCGCTGGTCTGACCCGCGCCCGATTCCCGAAGAGGACCCCGCTGTGCACACCCTCCACCTCGCCCTGACCGGCCTGTACATGCTCTGCCTGGCCGGAGCGCTCACGCTGACCGTGCTGGCGCCCGGCCGGGACGGGGCAAAGGCCACGATCACCCTCGCTGCCGCGGCCCTCGCATTCGCCTTCCTCGACACCTGGGTGCGGTCGTCATGACCCACACGTCAGGCACCGAGGAGACCAGCGGCGGGGAGAGCACACCGACCGGGCCCGAATCTCCGGTGCAGCTCACCCCGCGCTCGGCGGGTACGTCCGCCGCCCCGGACGACACCTTCATCGCGCCACCCCCGCCGCCGCCCTCGCGCCCGTTCCCGTCCGACTGGGACAACTTCGACTTCGACGAGAACGACGGGCACCACCAGGAGGACCGTGAGGACGCCCCTCCTTCCTCGCAACCGGCACGCCACGAGCCGACGGGCACCGAGGAACTGCGGCCTCCGGCCGGACCGCCCCCTGCGGCCAAGGCTCCGAGCGCGCAGGCCGCCACCGACACGCCCCGCCTCCGGATACGCGACATGCTGCCCTTTCCGAAGCCCGCGTCGAACCCGCCCGAACCAGAGTGCACGCACGAGCGCACGGTGCCCGTCCATGCCCAGCCGTACGGCGAACTCGTCGCTCACCTCTGCGTGATCTGCGACGAGCAGCTCGAACCGGAACCCCCGGACGCCGCTGGCACCCCAGCCCAGGAGCCGGATGTGCGCCCCGGCGCCGTCGCCCCCACGGGGAAGGCCCCGGCCTCCAGCAAGAGCAGCACATCCACCAACTACATGCGCCCGATCCTGTTCACCGGGACCGCCGCCGCGGTCGGCTACAGCATCGGCGCGGTCGACGTCCTCGGGGAGTGCCTGTACACGGCCGATCACGGGGCCGTGGGCATCGCTGGCGCGATCCTCGCGCTGGGCTGCGGGTACGGCGCCTGGCGGCTCTCGGGTACGCACGTCGTGGCGAGCATCCTGCCCGGCGGTCTCGTAGGCCGTGCCGTCGTCACAGCGATGGGCGCCAGCTACGCGCCCGGCATCGCCCACGAACTCGTCGGCGTCCTGGGCCAGTACGGGCACTACGCGGGCCTGGATCCCTCCGGCGTCGCGCTCCTGGTGGCCTCCACCGGCATGTGCGGCGGCCTCTACTGGGCCATCGACCGCCGTTTCAGGTACCAGCCTTGGTTCCTGCGGTGGCTCGCACGGATCCCGCTCGCCTCCGCGCTCCTCGCGGTTGTTCTCTACGCTCCCGGACCTCGCTGAAAGGCCCCTGCACATGTTCACCCTCGCTGCCCCCGGCGCCTTGGCCAAGGGCAACTGGCTCGGCACGATCACGCTGTCCGGGATCGCCTTGATCATGTTCCTCGCCCTGTGCCTGGGCGTGAGCGGCTCCAACCGGATCCCCATCAACACGAAGGAGAGGATCACCGGCTGGGCGCTGGTCACCGGGTCGGTGTGCCTTGCCGCGGGCGGGAACTGGCGCGACGTCATCACTGGCCTCGGCAGCATCCCCGCGTCGACCGTCCAGCAGTCGGGATTCAACGATCCCGGCGCCGGCGGCATGGCGATCGCCCTGACGCTCCTGGCGGTCGGGCCCGGCTGGAAGCGGAAGTGGATCCCCGCTGTGCTGGCCCTCGCCGCCAGCATGTACTTCGTCGAGGCCGGTGGCATCGGCGCGATCATCCTCAATGCGGCGCGGACCACCCTCGGCAACCTCGGCAGCCCGTCATGACCGAGCCCGAGGCCGAGCCGTACCAGCGGCTCCTGGACGTGTACTTCGACATCGGCACCGGCAGCCGCATCCTGGTCCGGCTCGCCCGCAACGCCGCGCGCGAAGGCATCCAGGCGGCCCGCGGTGTCCCGACGGCCACGCCGGTGAAGAAGGACAGGTCTTCGGAGGAGACGAAGGAACAAGAAGCCCCGGCGCCCGAGGCCAGCAAGGCGCCGGAGAAGCCCGGACAGGGGCCGCCGGACTCGGAGGAGCCGAAGGCCGAGAAGCCGGGGAGTGAGAAGTCGAAGTCCGCGAAGGGGAAGCCGAAGGCGCCGAAGCGCGGGTTCGTCTTGTTCGCCGTTTCGGCGGACCGGGCGGCTCTGGTCGCCGGAGTCGGCTGGGTCGGCTGGTGCTTCCTGCACCGACCCGTCCAGGCCGGCCTTCACGCGCTGGTCCCTGAACTCGTCGCCGTCGCCCCGGGTATGCCCGTCGCCTGGTGCGCCGCCGCGGTGGCCGCAGCCCGCCTCGAGAAGCGCTCCAAGGCCCGAGAAGACGACGGGGGCGAGGAGACTCTGGACGGTGAGCCGGATGCCGCTGAAGAAGTGGACGAGCCGGACGGGCCACCGGACGAAGCAGCGGTGCGCGGCGGCGCCCACTGGCTGCTGCGCACGGTGTGTGAACGCGTAGCCGCGGCGGTCGCCGCCGGTCGCAAGGGCATCCACCTCCGAGACCTGCTGGATGAACCGGGTGTCCCCGACACGTGGGACGTGAGCGTGCTCCGCGCCCACTGTGGCCGGGTGGGGATCCCGGTGAAGCAGATGCAGATCCGGGGGTCCGGGACCGGGCCCACCCACGGCGTCCACGTGGACGAGCTGGTTACTGCTCTGGGGGTGCCCGTCGCGCATGCTCTGCACCGTCTCCGCACCCCAGCTGACGCACCGGCCGCAGACCTCCCCGCGGGCCCCTCGGGAGAGGGGACGGACGCCTCCCCGCAGGCCCCCGCTGGGGGCGAGAGCGGGGCCCCCGCCGGGGGCGAGGAGGAGGCCGCTGTGGAGGTGCTCGCGGGGCGGCTCCAGCAGGACGACGGGGGGCGCCCCTCGACCCCCGTCAGCACCACCAGTCACACCCCGCTCCCGGCCGCTCTCGCCCCCACCCCTGGAAGGAGGTAGAAGCCCAGGTCAGACGCCATCTACCGCCCTCATCTACCGGTCGTCTACCGTCCTCGTCTACCACCTGCACCCGACCTTGAGAGCAGGCACACGATGCCCCACAAGTACGTCTGCCCCGGCTGCCGCACCGAGTCGAGCCCCTACGAGCTCGAGGCAGGCGCGCAGCAGCACGGGCAGCGGCATCGCGACGAGTTTCACGGTGGCGACCACCCGATCGGCGAGACCATCCAGCCCGTCTCGTACCAGCTCGACCTGGTCCAGGCGCGGATCCTCGCAGCGATCGTCGCAGTCGTTGTCCTCGCCCTGATCATCAAGGCGCTCTGAACACCGAGGAACCATGGACCACCAGCACACCAGCGACCGCACCGACTGGGTCGACCACGGCGGCACCGTCCGCTCGATGGACGAACTCCACCACCTCGTCGCCCGCATGGGCACCGACGTTCACCACATGCGCACCGGTCTCGCCCGCGCAGCCTGGGGCGCCCTCCGCGGGCGCGCCTGGAGCGCCGACCCCGTAGACGGTCAGGCCCGGCCCAGCGCCGAGGACGTCCTCGGCAGCCTCCGGATGCGCATCACGCCCGCCGGGATGACCGCCAAGGAGGCTGCGATGAGGCAGTCCCTGGCCACCCTGCTGGCGGCCCTCGACGCCGTCGACGAGGCGACCCTGACGGTGTGGCTCGCCCGCATCAGCGCCAGCGACCCCTACCGAACCGCCTGATGGCCCGGGAGCCGCGGCCCCGCCGGGAACGCGCGTTCCTGCCGGGCATCGCCGACATCCGGATCACGGCTGACGAAGCCACCACCCGCGCCGTCCTCGCCGTCCTCGAGGCGTCGTTCCACACGACCGACCCACGCCCCTACGACGGCGGGCGGACCTATCTCCAGCTCGACGCCGGCAACACGGCACCGGACGACTGAACACCGCAATCGAACACCCGAACTGCTTCACCTAGGGGAAACCTGATGATCACTACCTCGTACGGTCCGCTGCCGGATGACGGCCGCGCCGAACTCTCCGTCACGTCCGCCGACATCGATGCCGCTCGGCGCACCTGGGAGGCGGCAGCTACTGCGCTCGGTGTAGTGGGGCGTCCGGTCGAGCGGCGCGCCCGCGGAAAGGAGGGGATGCGGATTCACGCCATCGTCGACGCACCGGACCGTCCTCTGCCTGGCCAGCAGGACACCTCCGACGCCTCAACGGACCATCTGTCAGCGGGGGACCGGATCACGCTCGACGAACTGGCCGTGCACTGTTCCGCTGCGGCGGTCTGGTTGGACCAGCTCGCGCGCGCCGCCGAAACCCCGGACACACCGGTCGAACTCGCCGACGACATCGACTGCCTGCGCCGCGAGGCAACCACCCTGCGGGACCGCGCTGGGCGCCTGCAGCGCATCGCCCGCATCATCGACGGCGACGTCCCCCTCGCCACCGGCTTCGCGGCCGGCGACCGATGGGGTGCCGCCGCGATGAACACCGACCGCGAGACGTACGGGGGCCCGGCGATCATCCCCACCGCGAACCAGCTCCTCCTCCTGGCCCGCGACGCCTCGTACGCGGAGAACACGGTCACCTACCCCGAGGGGATGGCCGGCGTGCGCAAGTCCCTGCTGTTGTCATGGGAATCGAAGACGGCGCAGGAACGGCGCCGACGGGAGCGGGACGCAGCCGTCCAGGAGGAGGAGCTGCGGATCGAGTGCGAGAGCTGCGATGCCGGGGCGCAGCAGCGGTGCCGGACGAAGACCGGTCGCCTGGCGGAGCTGACGCACAAGGTGCGGCGCCGCACCGCGGAGGCCAACGTCGACGCGCGGATCGGCTGGGTCGGAGACAACCCGGTCGCCGTCGCGGGTACCTGAACGTAGGGCAGGGGAGCGGGCGCCTGGCCACCTGGCTGGGCGCCCGCTCCCGCGTGCGGTGAGAAGTGCTCACCAGGGCACCTTGAACCGCATCATGACCGGGAACTGCTCGAGGGCGCCCCGTCCGGGGCCGTGCACCGACTCGCTCGCCACCGGCGTACGCGACCGCACGAGAGGCAGTACCGCATGCCCTCCTGGCAGCTCCACCGAGGCGATGCCCTCACCGTCCTGCCCGCGCTCACAGACCCGGTGGACGCGGTGATCTGCGATCCGCCCTACAACTCCGGCGGCCGGACCATGCATGAGCGCACGAGCCGCACAGCCCGCGAGAAGTACCTCACTGAGGGCGGCCGCAACCACGGGTTCGACCTCGGTGACTTCACTGGCGAGAACCGTGACCAGCGCTCTTACACTGCGTGGCTGTCCCTCATCCTCGCCCATGCCTACCGCCTCACACGGCCCGGCGGCGCTGCGCTCGTCTTCACGGACTGGCGCCAGCTCCCAGCCACCACCGACGCCCTCCAGGCCGCCGGTTACACCTGGCGCGGCGTCGCCGTCTGGCACAAGCCGATCGCCCGCCCCCAGCCCGGACGCCTGCGCCAGGAGTGCGAGTTCATCGTCTGGGGCAGCAACGGCGCGATGGTGCCGGGCAACCAGCCGGTCTACCTGCCTGGCCACTTCACCGGCAGCCAGCCGCGGGGAAACGCCCGCGTGCACATCACCCAGAAGCCCCTCGACGTCATGCAGCAGTTGGTCCGCATCGTCCCGGAGCCGGGACTGGTGCTGGACCCGTTCGCTGGCAGCGGCACGACCGGCACCGCCGCACTTCTCGAGGGCCGCAGCTTCATCGGGATCGAGCAGTCCGCGACCTACTGGCGGGTTGCCCGCGACCGGTTCATCGAACTCGTCGCCGCATAGAGCCCGCGGGGTGGCCAGGGGCCGGTGACACGGACGGGTGAAGCAGGGGCGGAAACGTTCCTGCCGTGCCCGGTGTCCTGTCAGGCTGAACATCCCCCCGCAGAGGGGCGCCCGGCGGCCTCCCCGTCGCCGGGCGCCCGCGGCGGACGCGCGGTCACAACTTGGCCATACCGGCCGCAAGCCCCCTCACGTGGCTGCACCATCGCCTGCATGCGACACACACTCCCCGCAGCCGTAGCCGCAACCGGCCTCGCCGTCCTGGTCCTCGTCGGCTGTTCCAGCAGCCCGTCCGAGAGCGACAAGCGCTACGCCGACGCCGTGGCCGCGGCGGACCCCGACGACTTCGGCGGGATCCCCACCGACAAGCTCGCCGGCACGCTCGGCTCCGAGGGGCGCGACCTCTGCGACCAGTTGAAAGCGGGCTCGGCCGCCAGCGCCCTCTCCTACGCCAGGAAGGGATTCTCCGACCGGGAGTCAGCGGCGCTGCTCTCGGCCGCCGTCGCCGTCTACTGCCCGGATCAAAAGGGCAAACTGTCCCACGCGTGACGGGTCATACTGGCCCGCATGCTCACCCCTGCCGTTCATCACCAGGAGGACTTCCTCGGCCGGCTCTCCACCACCCTTGAGGGGCGAGGCTGGGATCCCGAGTACGTCACGAACAGCGAAGCGAAGATCACCTTTCCCGACCCGGAGACCAGTCACCCGATGCGGTTCTCCGAGTTCTGGCTGTCTTGGCGCCTCGACCGCGGCTACACCGCGTACGGAGTCGGCGACGACATCGGCTCGCCGTGGCGGGCCCGGCTGCTCGTCGACCCCGACGCCTCGCCAGAGACCGTAGCGGCAGCCGCCGACCAGGAGATGCACCTGCTGTGGCACTGCGACCAACAGCGGTCCCTGCGCGACCTCTCCGAGAGGAACCGACTGCTGTCCGCCATGGAGGTGCGGATGATGGAGCTCGGCCGACGCCTCATCGTCACGCCGCGCGCCATCCGAGCCGCACTCGTACCGAGCGGAAGGTGGACGCCATGATCAATGGCCTGCCGAACCCGCCCGTTCTCCAACGGCACGCCTCCCGCGAGCCGGAATTTGCCGGCCTCGACTTCTCAGCCTTCGCCGGACTGCGCGAGCGGATGGCCAGAGAGCACACCGAAGTTGAAGCCGCGGCGCGGCAGGCCAGAGCCGGCCTCGACCGGTACCAGAACCTCGCCAAGGGCCTGGGGGTCGAAGACGGCGTGGCCCGCACGGTCCTCCGGCGCGTACAGGCCGGACACGAGCCGTGGGAGGACCAGGGGACGCCGTCCTCCGCCGTGATCGAGGAAGCCGCCAACTTGCTGCGGGCCCTTGGCTCCATGACCGCGTTCGCCGAGCCTCAGTGCGCCGTTGAGGGACTTCGCCTGCGCAACCTGTCCGTGCGCGTCACCGAGACGATCGCCGGCCTGAGCGTCCAGTCGTCACGGCGCTGCGTCTGCCCTGCTTTCCGGGAGCGACCGTGACCGCCCTGGCTCCCGAGCAGAGCGCGCTGGCCGACGCCATGTCAGGGGTGTCTGAGACCGCCTACTGCGCGGGCTGGATGGACGGAACCGAGTACGAGGTGTGGCGGCTCCTCCACGGCTCGCCACGCTCCTGGGGCCAGGCCAGCCCCGAGCTGCTGGCTCCGGCCCTCGAGGCGGTACGCGCCGCGTACCGCGCGGCCGGCTGCTGGATCCTCTGGGACGAGGCCGCCGATGGTGAAAGCCCTGTCGGCATCGAGCGCTGGCGCGGGCTGTACACGCGGTGGGCGTTCAGCGCGGTCTCCTTGCCGGCCGCTCACGAGGACCGGTCCGTCGACTGGACGGCGTGGCAGGAGCACCTGGTCGACTCCAGCGGGCGCGGGGGCGGAGGACCGGTCTGTCCGTCCTGCGGGAACGACGAACCCCGCTGGGTCTGCGACGGGACAGTCGCGGACGGTCGCCGCGCCTACGCCCACTTCTGGCCGCAGTGCTCGGAGCTCCGGGTGTACTGGTACACGCCTCCGCCAGAGGGCGAATGGAGGGCGCATCTGGACCTGATTGCCCACCAGCCGTGCACCCCGCAGCCCCGGCCCGGGGGAGCCGCCGGATGAGGGGCTTGCCCGGACCCGTGGAGGCGCTGCTGCGCCGCGCGGCTCGGCGCTGCGAGGTTCACGACCGGCCGTCGTACCCCGCGATCAGCGCGCTCGAGGAGGAGTTGCAGGTCGAGCCGTCGGCTTGCCCGCCGGACTTCGTGCACGCATGGACGAATCCGGCGCTGATCGAGTGCGGGCACCGCTGGTGCCGGTCCCGGTAGGCGGTATTGCTTGCGATTCGGGTGGTTTGTGGTGCAGGATCATGGTGCGTGCCTGGGTAGCTGTGCATGTGCATGTGCATGGAGTTGAGTCCACGGTGAACTGCCCGCCTCCAGACGGAGGCGGGCAGTTCGCTTTCCCGAGCCCGCACAGTTCTTCCCCGCCCATGCCCGAAGGGGGACCTCATGGCCGCCTCGATCCCGTGCCCCGGAGTCTGCAACACCGCCCTGCGGCGTGCCGAACGCAGCGGAGCAGGGCAGGACATGCCCGTCGTCTGGGGTGAACCCGTCCACTGCGAAGGCTGCGTCGACCGCGCGCGGCGGCACCTCGCCGAACTGCCCGAACTCCTTGCGGCCGTCAGCCTTGAGCCGGTGTATGGGCAGCGCGGTGTGCCGACCGCGTCGACGACGTCAGCGCCGACGGACACCACCCCGTGGCCCGGGCAGGCCGCCCGCCTTCTCATCGACCACATCGTGGGCGGCCTGGGCGAGATGGCCGCCGACGTCGCCTTCCACCGGCGCCTCCGTGAGCGGCCGGTCCGGCCGACCGGGCAGCGGGAGGGGATCTGGGCCAGCGGCACGGTCAAGCTGCTGTCCGCGCACATCGTCTGGCTCCTCCAGGAACACCCGTGCGCGACCGAGACGCACGAGCCGGGGCGCCTGGGCCGCGTCCTGGTGCCGTCCGGGAACCCGGCGGCGCAGATCGCCGCCTGGCACCGGGCGGCCACCCGCTTCACCCGCCGCGACACCGCCCCCGAGGCGAAACGATTCGCCCCCTGCAAGCGGTGCGGGGGGCCGTGGCTCGCCGAGTCCCGAGACCTCCGGCTCGTCGACGACTCCCCGTACATCGAGTGCCAGGACCCCCAGTGCGGCCTCCTCCTCACCCACGCCGAGTACGCCCACTACGTGAAAGAACTCGCGGCCACCGAACTCGCGGCACGGCGCACGCCGGTTCACCCGGACGGCGCGCCCGGAGAAACCGCTGCTTGACGCCCTGCGCATCACGCGTGATGCTGATCCCGGATCACCATGTCCGCATCCAGGGCCTCGCCAGCGCGGGGCCTTTCACGTTTCCCACACCGGACGGAGGCCCGGCGATGGACCTGTCAGACCTGCAATCCCGACTCTGGACGGCCCAGGAGGCGGCCGAGGCCGCCGGCGTCGAGCCGAACACCGTCCGGAACTGGAAATATCGCGGCCACCTGCCGCAGGCCCGGACCGAGAGTGGCCGGCCGATGACCACCCCCGCCGGACAGCCCCTCTTCCGCGCAACAGACGTGATCCGCGCCGAGCGAACCACCCGGGCTCGCGCCCGCCGCACCTACGGCATGCCGGCCACGACCACCGTCTGAAGCACCGCCCCTCGAGCTCTTCCCGCACCTGCCGCCTGCGAGCCGCGGGTACGGGGAGACGGACCGCCGCACGCACGGCGCCGAGGGTCGCCGCGCGTGCGGTGGTCCACCCCCCAATCTCCGCTGCCCGGACCGGCATCTGGGCGGATCGCTGGGCACGCCGCCGGGACTGCGGCGCGCCCCCGGGCAGCGGACCCTTCTCCTCACCGCGCGGGCACTCCCAGACCCACGGCGTGAGGAACCCCCTCCCGCGCGCCCTCCGGTGAAGCAGGCCCGGGCGGGCGCGCGGGCAACACCACGCCCACCACGCCACCGAGGGGGTGCTGCCGTGCAGGAGCACACCGTGAAGCAGCTCGCCACCGGGCCACGCGCCGGGACATGGGTGTACGCAGGCCGGTACATCGAGTGCTGCGCGGACGCAGCGAGGCGCGTCATGGCCCAGCCCCGCGGCCGTCGCGCGCGCAGCGAGGCGTGGCGGGACATCGGGCATCCCACACCTGTCGGCGCGTACGCCCACATGCGGGAAGTACTCCTCGACCGCGTGGACTTGGAGCGGCAGGTGCTGGGCTGGTCGGGCTGCGAAGCCCCCACGCCGTCCGGCGTCTGCGCGGAGCCGACCGACAAGGTCGCCGCGCTCCCCGGGCTGCTCTTCTACCGGCCCCTGTGCGGCGCCCACCGCAGCCGGCAGACGGTGGAGGCGATGTGGGACGGGCCCGGCGACTGGACGGGCTCCTGGTGACCCCCGCAGCCTCCGCCCGCGGGCGCGGTTCTGCCCAGAGGTCAACACCCCCTTCGGCGCTGCGAGCGCCCTCGAGGCCGCGTGGCCGAGGGCCAGTCCCGTTGCCTCACCGGCCGCTGTCCACCACCACGGAACTGATCGGGGGCGCGGACGTGCGACCGGTGACCCAGACGATCCTCCACGACGACCCCGCCGGGCGCCCCGGCAACTGCCTCCAGGCCGTCGTCGCCAGCCTCCTTGAGCTGCCGCTGCACACCGTCCCGCACTTCGCCGCCGGCGGCGAGGACTGGCTCGAGCGGCTCGTCGGCTTCTGCCACGGCCACGGCTACGCCCTCTACACCGTCCCCGACGGCGCCCCCTGCCCGTACGGGATGGCGTGGGGGCTGTCACCGCGGGGCGTCCGGCACGCCGTGTGCTGGGAGGCCGACCACATGTCCCACGACCCCCACCCCTCCCGCGCCGGACTTCTCACGGTCACTGAACTGATCGCTGTCGAACCGGCACCGCCCACCCGCCCCTAGGAGGGCCCGATGTCCCACCCCGCCGACCAGCCCTGCCCCGCACCCGCGCCGGGGCCCAGCACGTTCTGGCCGCCCCGCGTCCCGCAACTCGGGGGCCAGGTTCTCTACCGCCTCAGCCACGCCGACGTCCGCGCCATCGCCCGACAGCGCGCCGCCACACCGACCCGCGCCCCGCACGTCCGCACCGGCCAACTGCTTCCGGCCATCGTGGTCCGCGCAGGCAGCGCGGCCGGCGCAGTCAACCTCAAGGTGCTCCTGGACGGCCCCGACGTGTACTGGGCCGAGCACGTCATCAACGGTGACACCGACGGCACCTGGGCGTGGCCAACGCCAGCTCCGGAGGCCTGAGATGACTGCATTGCTCGCCAAGATCCCGGTCGACTGCCCGATCTGCGGAACCCCCGTCGACCTCCCGCTGTCGGCGGGCCACGTAGAGACGAACGCAGGGCGCCCGTACGTGCCGCTCACCGTGGATGCCGACCCGCTGAAAGCCCACGTCCGCACCGCGCACCTCGAGGCGGTCGCCGTTCCCGGGCACCCCCAGGACGCGGGTCAGAACGTGGTCGTGCACGTCCAACGACCACCAGAATCCGCTGAGTTCGCGCTCGGTCTGGCCCGGGGCGCGGCGGAAGCCTTCTGCTCCCCACGGCCTGGGAGGTGCTGATGCCGGAGCAGCCGAAGTTCGGGCGTGCTGAGCGGCGCCGTCGGCAGCGGGAGGTTGTCAAGCGGCTCCTGGACGGGCCGGTGAAGGAGCCGGTCTGCGGGCAGCGCAAGGCCGCAGCCCGGCAGAAGGAACGGGCCACGCGAGCGCAGCAGGAGGGGACCGTGCCGAAGAACAACGCGAAGGTGAAGCGGCTTGCCCGGGAGCGGCAGGCGGCCACCGGCCGCCCGTACACCGAGTGCCTCGCCGAGATCCGCGCCGAGCACGCCGCCGCCCGCGCCGCGGGTGACCAGCCGGAGAGCGGCCACGGGTGAGCGAGAACGCGAAGGCACACAAGTCCGCCTCGCAGGACTTCGTGATCACCCGCGCCGACGGCACCACGGTCGACATCGGCACCGGCGTGTACTGGCATCGCAACCCGCTGCGCCGCGCCTGGTGGCGGGTGTGGGGCCAGCGCCGCTTCAACCGCCGCGCCAGAGCGGCCAACCGCGCGGCCCAGTCCGCCAGCACCCAGGAGGAGTAGGCATGCCCACGACCGTCGTGTTCACCGCCAAGGGCCGGGAGATCGTGGCCGGCCGCCTGATCGGTACCTCGCCCACCCAGGCCGAGCCGAAGAACCTCGGCTGGGGGATCGGCACCCCGACCGCCGCGGCCTCGGACGTCGCCCCCTTCGCCGAGGCCGCCGAATCCCGGGTAGCGGGCACGAGTTCGCTGGTGACGACGACCTCGACGAACGACACCTACCAGGTCGTGGGCACCCTGACCTCCGCATCCGGTCAGACCATCACCGAAACGTTCCTGTCCGACTCCGCGTCGAAGCCCGCCGCGACGACCCTGTCCGCCGCGATCGCCTCGACCAGCTCGACCTCCCTGACGGTGGCGTCCGCCTCGGGTTTCCCCGGCTCGGGTAACTACAACATCCAGGTCGACGGGGAGGTCATGACCGTAACCGCCGGCCAGGGCACCACCACGTGGACGGTCACCCGCGGCGTCAACGGCTCCACCGCCGCCACCCACTCCAGCGGCGCGGTCGTCACCGGCGGAAACACCCCCGGCTCCACGGCCATCGCGAACGGCTCGCTCCTGCTCCACGCGTCGTTCACCGGGCTCGCACTCAACTCCGGCGACAGCCTCACCGCGACGACGAAGCTGTCGTTCTCCTGACCCTGAGCAGTCCGGCCGGCTGAAAGGGCGCCCGGTGTCGATTACCGCTGTCGGGTCCCTCCAGACGGCCCGGGGCACGGGCGTCACCACCCTGACGGTCTCCGGCCCGACCGTCGGCAACGCGTGGCTCCTGGCCGTGCGCGTCGCCGACCGCACCGTCACCGTGGCGAGCGTGACCGGCGGCGGGCCAACGACCTGGACCCGGATCGCTTCCGTGTCCGAGGCCACGGTCAACGGCACGATTGAGTGGTGGCTAGGCACCATCACCGGGACCGCCTCGACCACCGTCAGCATCACGTTCAGCTCGAGCGTGATGCTGACCGCGACCGAGCTCTGCGCCGAGCAGTTCACCTCGAGCCTCGCCTCCACCGTGTGGGCGGCCGACGGCACCGGCGGGAACACCGTCGCCACCAGCAACACCGCGATCACCTTCCCCGCTCTCACCCCGACCGCCGGTGCACGCCTCTACGTCGGGTACGCGTACGTCAGCAACACCAGCGCGGCCGGATCCACCCCGGGCTTCACGTACACCGTCACGGGCGCGGGCAACGCGGTCATCTGGAACCCCGCTGTCACCAGCACATCCACGCCCGCCTGCACGCAGAGCCCGGCGGGCAACTCGGCGACCCTCGGGGTCCTCGTCAGCGCCATTGGAGCCGTGACCCTCACCACGCCCTCCGCAGGAATGAGCAAGGTGGTCCGCGGGGCAGGTGTTCGCCAGTCCGGCAGCGGGACGGGGGCGCCCGTTCTCCAGCGCCGGGCCGGCCTGCTCCGCACGGCCGGTGCCGCAGCCACAGGCACCGCGCGGCGCGCCGGCGCCGTGGTGCTGGCGGCGACCGCGGTGTCCGCCCGGGCGCTGGCCGTCCGTCTCGTGCAGACGCTCGTCCTCACCGCCGCCGTGACCGCCGGAACCGAGCTCGGCAGAAGCCTCGTCCGCGCCCTCGCACAGCCGGTCGCGGCGGGAACGGTGCTGCGCCGGGGGATCGGCCGGGTGCTCGCGCAGCCGGTCGCGGCCACTCCCGGGCTGCGGCGCGGCCTCACGACAACCGCAGCATCCGCCCGGAGCGCGGTCGGGGGCCTGACCCGGGCGACTGGGGTGCGTCTGTCTGCGGCAGCGTCCGGTGCGGGTACCAGCGGCCGGTCCCTGCCGCGCAGCTACAGCTCGAGCGCGGGCAGTGCCGCCTCCCTGCGGCGGGGCGTCTCCCGCACCTGGACCAGCGCGGCCACCGCCGGCTGCTCGGTGCTGCTCACCCGGGCGCTGTTCGCCGCGTACACGGCGAGCGTGGCGGGCGCGGCAGCCCTGCGCCGTACGGTCGGCCGGGTCTGCTCGGCGGCGATCATCGGGCTCGCGGCGTCGCAGGTCGGTCGCGCCGTCATCGCCACCTACACGGCTCCCGCGGCAGGGCTGGGAGTTCTCGCCCGAGCGGGCGCCCGGGCGCTGCCGCTCTCCGCCGCGGCGTCGGCCTCCACCGTCGTGTCGGCGGCGCGAGCGCGCGCCTTCGCCGCCGTCGCCACCGTGGGCAGCTCGGCCACCCGCCTGCTCACCGTCGTCCTCGCAGCGCCCAGCAGCACGTCAGCAGCTCTGTCCCGTTGGGCCGGCGTTGCCCTGCGGGTGTCCGGCACCGGAACGGCAGCAGCCGTGCCCGGCCGGGCGTCGCTCCTCGTCCTCTCCACGGCCGCCTTCGCCTCCGGCGCAGTGCGCCGGGCCCTGGGCGGCACCAAGGCCACCGGCACGACCGGAACGGCCGCCGTCATCCGTACGGCGCGCCCGACCTTCGCGTCTGCAGGCACCGGCGCCGGAGCGTCCGGCCGCCTCGTCGCGCTCGCGCTGCGGACTGCGGCCTCCGGGACACCGGTCCTGTCGGCGGGCGCCGCGCTCTTCCTGCTCCTGGCGACCTCCGGCGTGGCCGCCCGCGCCCTGGCCCTCGGCCGCGGCACGCTCCTCACCCTGACGACCGGTGCCACCAGCACCGCGAGCACCGCGCGCACGCTTGCCCGGCCCCTCACCGCCACCGGCAGCGCGACCGCCTTCGTGACGCGCCGCGCCGGGATCGTGGCCCCAACTGCCGTTCACGCAGGCGCTGCTGTGCGTCGTGGTGTCGCCACCGTGCGCTCGGCCGCAGCCTCCGGGCTCGGTGCGCTTTCCCGCTCGGTCGCGCGCGCCGCCGCTGCAGCCGCCGCGGCGGCCGCGAGCATCCGGACGGTGAGCTCGGCACTGACGATCACCCTTCAGGCGGCCTCCGTCGCGAGTGCTGTTCTGCTGCGCCGTGCCGCGGCAGTCCAACTGGCCTCCGCCGCAACCACGGCCGGGCTGGCCCGCGCCGCAGCGCTGACAGCGCGCGCCGACGCGCTCTGCGCCGCGGTGCTGCAGCGCCGCGCGGCACGCACAGCCAGTTCCTCGGCTGCCGCCCGCACGGAGACCAGCCTGTCGCGGGGCGCGGCGCTGCTCCTGGAGGCCGGTGCGATCGCGGCCGTGTACGGGGCGTGGCAGACCGTTCGGGCGCTGAGGGACCTGGCCGTCACGGTGACAGGGCCGCTGCGCCGGTGGGCGGCGCAGGAGGGCGTTACCCGATGGCGGATCAGGTTCACCGGCAGCCGCTGGCGCGTCGATGAGTAGACGAAGGGGTGCCGGGTGCAGACCATCGACCGCGACAGCCGGGAGTACATCGGCGCAGAGGTGACCGTCACCTCCCAGGGGCAGCCCTACAACCCCACTGTCGATGTAGTGGAGTTCGCGTTCACGGCCGTCGGCGGGCGCCCCACGACCTGGTACACGGGCGGCTGGGACGGCACCAATCCCATCCCCGGCACCAACACCTACCGGGCGCAGGTCCTCGTAGGCCCCGGCAGCCCGGGGCCCGTCCTTAGCCGAGGCCGGTACGCAGTTTTCATCCGCATCACCGACACCCCCGAGCAGCCCGTGATTCCTCTCGGGCAGCTCACCGTCACCTAACCGACACCGAACCCAGAGGAGGCGACGTGGACACCCTCAGCCCGCCGCAGCCCGATCCCGTACCGCAGACCGCCGAAGGAGCACCCGGGCCCGCCACCGCTTCCCCGGCCCCGGATTCGCTGCAGGAACCGGGGACTTCTGGCCACGGCTGCGGCACCTGCCGCCGTCGAGCGGTCGTCTCCTGGCAGCGCCGCCCCACCGACAGCGAGCTGGCCGACGTCCGCGGCCTCGAAGAGAAGCGCCGCGCGGAGGCCGTCAAGCTCTCGCAGCCTGCCCCCGACTTCGGACCGCTGCCGACCGCCGACGACGTCCTCGTTGCCGTATACGCCTGTGCCCAGCACGCCATCAGCCTCGAGGCCGCCGCGCGCATCCACCAGAGCGGCTGCACCGCACCGAACGAAGCGGACCTGCCGGACTGCGACTGCACCCCGAAGCAACTGCCCACGTCCCCCCTGGAAGTGGCGCCGCTGGTGGAGCTGCCGGACCACTGGATGCCGGCAGGCCAGTGATGGCCAACCTCACCGGCAACCTCCGCGCCCCGACGGAGAAGAGGCGCTGCACCGCCCACAAGAAGGGCAAGAACGGCGAGAAAGGCGAGCGCTGCCAGGCCTGGGCGCTCAAAGGGCAGACGGTCTGCCGGGTCCACGGCGGCGCCGCCCGCCAGAACCGCGCGGCCGGGGAGCGCCGTGTTGCCGAGGAGCGTCTGGAGGCGGATACCCGCCGCGCGCTGGCCCGCCTGGACGTCCCGGCCGTGGAGAACCCGCTCACCGCGCTCTCCCAGCTCGCCGGGCAGGTCATCGCGTGGAAGGACGCCCTCGCCGACCGCGTCAACGAGCTCCAGCAGATCCGGTACACCGACGACAAGCGTGCTGAACAGCTCCGCTCGGAGGTCGCCCTGTACGAGCGGGCGCTGGACCGGTGCGTGAACGTGCTGGGCACGATCGGGCGGCTGCGGATCGACGAGCGGCTGGCGGCGATCAGCGAGCAGCAGGCGACCGTCGTGATCGGCGCGATCGAGGCCGCGCTCGCGCACGCCGGCGTCACCGGCCCGGAGGCGTCGGCGGCCAAGGCGGTTGCCGCCCGTCACCTGCGGGCGGTCTAGGGCAGGGGGCCCGCGATGGATGCTCTCGCTCTCGCCGCGGACTGGCTGGATGAGGGAATCGAGCGGGAGCAGCAGGCCCAGTCCTACGTCACGCAGCCGGGCCTGTGGGCGAAGGACAAGCTGGGCGAGCACCTGTGGTCGAAACAGCTCGAGATCGCCGAGTCCGTGAGAACGAACCGGTTCACCGCCGTGCACTCCTGCCACGGCAGCGGCAAGAGCTTCAGTGCTTCCCGGTTGACGTGCTGGTGGCTCGACACGCACCCGCCCGGCGAGGCCCGGGTCGTCACCACGGCGCCGACGGGCGACCAGGTCAAGGCGATCCTCTGGTCCGAGATCAACTCCGCCTGGGTGAAGGCCGAAGCGCGCGGCACGGAGTTCATCGGCCGGGTCAACGAGACCGACTGGAAGCTCAACAAGCAACTGATCGCGTTCGGCCGGAAGCCGTCCGACTACAACCCGCACGCCTTCCAGGGCATCCACGCCAAGTACGTCCTGGTGATCCTGGACGAGGCGTGCGGCATCAACAAGCAGTTCTGGACCGCCGCTATGTCGATCGCGACGGGCGAGCACTGCCGGATCCTCGCGATCGGGAACCCGGACGACCCCGGCTCCCACTTCGCGCGGGTGTGCCAGCCGGGCTCCCGCTGGCACACCATCCACATCAGCACGTTCGACACCCCGAACTTCACCGGGGAGCCGGTGCCGGACGAGCTGCGGCCGAGCCTGGTCAGCCAGGAGTACGTCGACGACATGCGCGACGAGTTCGGCGAGTCCTCCCCGACCTACATCAGCAAGGTCTTGGGCGAGTTCCCGAACGAGGCCGAGGACGGCGTCGTGCGCCTCTCGGCCCTGCGCGCCTGCCACGCCGAGCGCGAGGAGAAGCGCCCGGCCGACCAGCAGCTCCCGCACGAACTCGGCATCGACATGGGTGCCGGCGGTGACGAGACCGTGGTCCGCGAGCGGCGCGGCATGGTGGTCGGGCGCCGGTGGGGGTTTAGGGAGAAGGATCCGGTCAAGGCGACCGCGCGGATCCTGGCGATCATCCAGGAGGTCAAGCCGACCGCCGTGAAGATCGACTCCATCGGGATCGGGTGGGGCATCGCCGGCAACCTCCAGGAGAAGGCACTCAAGGGCGAGCACCAGGCCGTCATCGTCCCCGTCAACGTCTCGGTGAAGTCGGAGGAGCCGGACCGGTTCCCGAGGCTGCGGTCGGAGATCTGGTGGCGCGTCGCCCGGCAGCTCTCCGAGGACCGGTCCTGGGACCTCTCCGAGCTCGAGGAGAGCGACCGCGAGCAGCTCGTCACGCAGCTCACCGCCCCGAAGTACACGCTCGACAGCGCCGGCCGCACGGTCGTCGAGCCCAAGGAGGACACGAAGAAGAGGCTCGGCCGGTCTCCGGACGACGCCGACGCCCTGAACTTGGCCTTCTACACGCCGCCCGGCGGCATCGACCAGCAGATGGCGTGGCTGCGCGAGTACGCCACCGCCTGACCCGGAGGAACCCCGATGCGCGTCCGTCCCGCCTGGCGGCCCCCGCCGCCCGGCCTCGCACCCCGCTGCCCCTGCCACCGGGCCCACGCCCTCATCCGGGTCCTGCTCTGCCGCGCCCACCCCGGCCACCTGCTGTGCACACGCCGGTGGCTCGCCCAGGGACCCGCCGCCCACGCGGCGGCCGACCTCGAGCGCATCACGCACGAAGCCTTGTGCCCGACCGGCCTCTACACCGCGGCCGGCCTGTAACCCCCGTCCCGACAACCGCAGAAGGGGGTGCTCGTGGGTAAGAAGCAGCGCGGACGCTCCCGGCAGCCGGCACACCTCAACAAGGCCGCCAGCAGCTCGGCGGTGACGTTCTCCACCGAGCAGGTCGCCGCGCTCATGGCCGCCAACCGGCTCGGCGGCCAGACCACCGGCGTCTTCCCGCCGCTCCCGCGCACCGACCCGCCGGTCGCGTTCGGGCCCGGGGTGCCGCTGTACCCGGCCGCGATTGACCCGCCGCGCCCGGACAGCGGCCGTCCTGAGCCCCGCCTCAACGAGTACCCCGTCAGCTCCAACCTGCCGGGCATGTCGGACCGGCTGGTGCCGTGGAAGGTGCTGCGAGACGCTGCGGACGCCGGCGGGCTGCCGCGCCGCTGCATCGAGATCCGCAAGAACGAAGTCGCGAGCCTGGGCTGGACGGTGCGCCTCACCGAGCAGGCCATCGAACGCGCCCAGGAAGGCTCGGAGCAGCCGGACCACGAAGTCGCCAAGGCCCTGCGCCAGCAGCACTCCGCCGAGATCACCCGGGTCATGGACTTCCTCGAGCGCCCCGACCGGGGCCAGGGCGAGACCACCACCGACTGGCTCACCAAGCTCCTCGAGGAGCACTTCGTCCTCGACGCCATCGCGATCTACCCGCGGCGCACCTTCGGCGGCGACCTCTACGCCTTCGAGGTGCTGGACGGCTCCACGATCAAGCCGCTGCGCGACCACCGCGGCGGACGTCCCCAGCCCCCGAACCCCGCCTACCAGCAGCTCCTGTGGGGCTTTCCCCGCGGCGAGTTCATCGCCGACACCGACGCCGACGGGGCCGTCCTCAACGGCTACCGCTCCGACCACCTCGTCTACCGGCGCCGCAACGTCCGCGCCCACACCCCGTACGGGTACAGCGCGGTCGAGCAGTGCCTCGAGGATCTGGACGTGTGGCTGCGCCGCCGCTCCTGGATCAAGGCCGAGTACACCGACGGCACCGTCCCGTCCGCGCTCGTCACCAACTCAGGCGCCTCGGGGTGGAGTCCGGCGCAGCTCAAGGAATACGAGACGTTCCTCAACGACGCGTACGGGCCGACCGGGGCGCGCCACCGGTTGCGGATCCTCCCGCCCGGCATGGAGCTGGGGCAGCAGTCGGATGCCGCCGAGCGGTACCGGCCGGAGTACGACCTGTTCCTGATCAAGCTGATGGTGGCCCACTTCGACACCACCATCGCCGAGCTCGGCTTCACGGAGCAGGGCGGCCTCGGCAGCACGGGCTGGCACGAAGGGCAGGCGTCCGTACAGCGCCGCAAGGGCACCCTGCCGACCGTCCGCTGGCTCCAGGACACCGTCACCGACATCCTGCGCCTCCACCTCCGGATGCACCGCGACCTCGAGTTTGCGTTCCTCGGCCTGGAGGAGGAGGACGAGGCCGCCGCCGACGCCGTCGACGACGCCCGCTACAAGTCCGGCCGCCTCACCCTGAACGAGGCCCGCGACCGTGCGGGGAAGCCCCGGTACGACTTCCCGGAGGCCGACAAGCCGGTCCTCGTCACCACCCGCGGAGTCGTTTTCCTCGAGGGCGCGGCCGACCAGGCGGCACCGGGCGCAGTCATCGGGCCGGCCAAGGGCACCGACGAAGCCCCGGAGGCCGACGAGCCGGACGAAGACGACGCCGACATCGACGAGGAGGGCGCTGCCGACCCGGAGCGGGCGCAGGCCGTCAAGGTCGAGCTCGCGGCGTTCCGCCGGTGGGCCCGCCGCAACCCCGCGCCGAGCCGGCCGTTCCGCTTCACCGTGGTCACGAAGGCGGACGCCCCCGACGTGAACGGCGAGATCGTCCTCTTCGCCGAGCCCGAGCCCGAGCCCGTGGACGGTGGTGGTGCCGTCCCAAAAGCACCGTCTTCCCCGGATACTGACCGTGTCCGGGACTGGCCTGGCTGGTCGGCGGACCGGCGCGCCGCTGCCTACTGGAAGCCGCGCATCATCAAGGCCATGGGCGGCGCCCTCGACGCCCGGGCGCTCGCCGAGCGGTGGATCGCCCAGCGCGGCATCACCGCCAAGGCCGATGAGCCCGACCTCGGCGGAGTACAGCCCGCAGGCGGCGGCGCGGGCATGCCGGGAACGCCCTGGCACGACGCGGTCGGCTGGCTGGCCGCACAGAACATCAGCCTGATCCGGGCCCTGCTGATCGTCCGGGAGATCCAGACCGACGGCTACGTCATCGGCGAGCGCTCCGCCCTCGCCGTCCTCGCCGGACACAGCACCGTCGACTGGTCGAAGTGGAGTCCCGGCGACCCGGACGCCGCCCGCCTCCTGCGCCCCGGCGGGCCCCTCAACGGGCTGCAGGCGCTCCTGGACGAGTCCGGCATCGTCATCCGGGGCGTCGCCGCGAACCGCATGAACCGGCTCGCCAAGGTGCTCTCCGACGCCCTCGCCCGCGGCGACTCCGCGGACACGACGGCCCTGGCCATCCAGCACCTGCTGCGTGACCCGGCCTGGGCCGAGCGCGTCGCCGTCACCGAGATCGCGCGCGCCGTGTCCGCTGCGAGCCTCAACACCTACCGGGCCAACGGGGTCCGGCAGAAGTCGTGGTTCACCGCGGTCGACGAGCGGGTCTGCCCGGTGTGCATGAACAACGAGGCGGCGGGCGCGATCCCGCTCAGCCAGCAGTTCCCCAGCGGGCACGGCATCCCGCCGGGGCATCCCTCCTGCCGCTGCGTCCTCATGCCGGAGGGCCTCGGCTGACCAACCTCCGCGGTCCGCTGCGGTACTGAAAGGAGCAGCAGGTGGACGACATTGCGTACGCGTGGACGCCGATCACCAAGGCCGAGGAGCAGGACGACGGCACGTACATGGTCTACGGGCCCGCCGCGTCCTCCCACCTGGACCGGGACCGGCAGCGCCTCAACTCGGCGTGGCTGGACACCGCCATGCCCGCGTGGTTCGCCGAGGGCGCGAACGTGCGCGAACAGCACGACGCGAAGCGGGCCGTCGGGGTGGGAGTGGGCCTCGTGAAAGGGGACGGTGACAGCGGGCACATGCTCGCCTCGCACATCGTCGACCCCGTTGCCTGTCTGAAGGTCAAGCACAAGGTCCTCAAGGGCTACTCGGTCGGGATCAAGGGGCCGAAGGTCCGCCTGGGCAAGGCGGACGCCCCGGGCGGCGAGGTCGTGGGCGGGGACATCGTCGAGGTCTCGATCGTCGACCGGCCCTGCAACCCGACCACGCTCTTCGAGATCGCGAAGGCGGACGGCGCCGGCGAGCTGGAGGCCGTGGAGGGGACGGTCGTCGAGAAGTCGGACGCCGCCTCGTTCGGGATCGCCGACGAGCTGTACGCGCAGCTCCCCGCCCCGGTGCAGGCCGCGCTCAACAGCCTCGCCGCCGCCGGTGCTTCGGTGACCACCGAGACCGTCAAGGCCGACGAGGCCGGTGTGGCGATCGCTGCGCCGTCCTTCCTCCTCAAGGTCGCGGGCCAGCCGGTGACCGAGGAGATGGTGCAGGGCTTGGTCGACGCCCGGGTCGAGCGGCGGCTGTCCGAGCTGGGGAAGGCCGACCTCTCCGCGGCCGCCCGTCGCCGGGCGGCGCAGACGGGTGCGGCGATGGATGACGGCTCGTACCCGATCCGCAGCAAGGCTGAGCTGCGCAAGGCGATCAAGGCGGTCGGCCGGAGCGGCTCGGACCACGACGCCATCCGTAAGCACATCATCAAGCGGGCGCGAGCCCTCGGATTGGAGGGCATGGTGCCCGAGAACTGGAACGGCAACGGCTCGCTCAAGGAGAGCGAGAAGGCCGACACCTCGGAGACCGGTGCTGCCGGTGAGCAGCCGGCGGTCGTGGAGCAGGCGGAGAGCATCCTCCGGGACCTTCGCGCGCTGGTGCCGGCGCTCACCAAGGCCGACGGCGATGACGGTGAGGAGGAGGGCGAGGCGGAGATCAACGGGGCGGACGCCGCCGTCGCCTGCATCGCCAAGCTGATCATCGCCGAGGCCGAGTGCCTCGCCGGTGGCGACCTCCGCAAGGCCATCAGCATCGGCCTCCTCCTCGATGCCGTCCGCTCCCTGAAGTGGTTCAAGCGGGAGCAGGACGCTGCCGACCAGATGGCCCTGGCCGACACCGCCAAGGCCGACGCGCCCGACACCGGGAAGAAGGAAGAGGCCCCCGAGGCCGGCGCCTCCCCGGAGAAGACCGCGTCTGCGACGGCAGAGGCACCCCTCACGAAGGCCGACGTGGCCGAGCTCGTGACGTCCGCGCTCGCAGAGGCCGGCACCGCCCAGGAGGAGCGCATCCAGGCGCTCACGGGCGAGCTGACGAAGGCGACGCAGACGATCGAGGCGCTCCAGGCGCAGCCGGTCCCCGGCGGTCCGGCCCTGACCCGGACCGCGGCCGAGACGTCCGCGGCCCGCAAGTCGGACTCCGACCAGATGCGCGCCGACGCCGCCGCGCTCCTCGCCAAGGCAGACGCGTGCCAGGACCGCGATCTGCGCGAGGGCTACCTCGAGCGCCGCCGCGAGCTGCTCGTCAAGGCCGACGCCTGACCCCTGCGGCACCCCCCTCACGTTCAACCGGCCCCCAGCGTGGGGCCTTTCCCATGGAAGGAGCAGGGCTATGGCTCTGCCCAAGGCGCAGGTGCTGTTCGGGGACTCCCCGGAGGCGCCGGCACTGACCAAGGCCGAAGTTTCCCGCCGGTTCGACGAGCTGATGTCGGCTCTCGACCAGGCGCCCACCCGCGTGGTGGACCAGGCAGTCATCGCCCAGTCGTTCGGTGAAGGCCGCGGCATCTCCTTCGACACCAGCGGCCCGGCGACGGCCTTCGACGCCCTGTCGAAGGCCATCTCGCCGGAGATGGCCAAGGCTCTCTCCCCGGACGCCCTGGCGTCCGTCACGTCCGCCCTGGACGCCCTGAAGGCGGACCAGCCGGACCTGATGAAGGACATCACCACCACGTCCCCGCTCTCCAGCGGCCTGGTCGCGTACGACCTCGAGGCCCCGGCGAAGATGCTCACACCGCGGCCGACCCCGATCCGCAACCGGCTGCCGCGCCGCAAGGGCATCGGCCTGGCCCACCAGTTCAAGGTCATCTCCGGGTTCACGGGTACGGCGACCGGCGGCGTCGCCAACATCCACCCCGGTATCCAGGACACGACGCAGACGAACTTCGCCCCGTCCGGGGCGGCGAACTCGCTGTACTACGCGCGCGGCCCGAAGATCACGTACGCGGGCTACGACAAGACCGTCCCCTACAGCCAGTTCTCCGTGTCGGACGCGGTCACCTGGTCCGCGCAGTACGCAGGCCAGGGCTACCAGGACATCCGGCAGCTCTCCCGCACCAGCCTGCTCTACTCGAGCATGCTGCTGGAGGAGCGGATGCTGCTCCTGGGCCGCGGCACCAGCGGGCGAGGCTTCCTCGGGGCCCTGGCCGCGCCCTCGAACGTGACCCTGACCGCCCGCTCGGCGGCGACCGGCGAGACCGCGCTGTCCGGCGTCAGCACGAACATCTACGTCAAGGTCACCGCCGACGCCGGCGACTTCGGACAGTCCGTGCTCTCCAGCGCGGCGACCGTCGCCCCCTCGAGCCAGGTCGTCGACGTCACCGTCACCCTCCCCGCCGGCGCCACCGGCATGCGGGTGTACGTGTCCACCGGCTCCTCGGACCCCGGCGACTCCGCCCGCTGGTACGCCGGCCGGACGGGGACGAACACCTTCACCCTCCAGGGGGCACTCCCGACGTCCGGCACGGCGGCCTCGGCAGTCACCGGGGACACCACGGCGTACACCGCGGGCTACGACGGCATCCTGCCGATCTGCACCGGCGCGGACTCCGGCTACGTCAAGCGTCTGAACGCGGCCCTGTCGACATCGAACCCGGGCTCGGAGTGGCAGGACGCCTTCGCGGCCCTGTACGACAACGTGAAGGCCGACCCCGACCGCACGCTGCTCAACGGCTCCGACCGCAAGCAGCTCAGCGACTCGCTGAAGACGTCGACGTCCAGCAACTACCGGATGACGATCACCCAGGACCAGCTCACCGGGGTCACCCTCGGCGACGTCGTCAACACGATCATCAACGAGGTCACCGGCAAGGGCGTCAACGTCGAAGTCCACCCCTGGCTCCCGCAGGGCAACGCCCCGATCATCTCCGACACCCTCCCGCTCCCGGACTCCGAGGTCAGCGACGTCTGGGCGGTCTACAACGTCCAGGACATGATGGGCGTCGACTGGCCCGTCACCCAGTTCGCCTTCGAGTCCAGCTCGTACTGGATGGGCACCCTCGTCTGCTACGCCCCCGCCTGGAACGGCGCGATCACCGGCATCAAGCGGGCCTGACCAGCCCCGCGTGCGCCGGGGCCCTACGGCCGCTGAGCGGCCCCGGCGCTGCTCCCCACCCTCACCCGGAGTTCCTCATGGCCCCCAAGCTCTGCCTGCCCGACGGCGCCGTCCGCGGCATCGACATCCAGGGCGCTCAGACCGGCACCGTCACCTCCTACACCGCCGGCCGCGACGGCACCGTCACCGTCGACAACCCCCAGCACGAACGCGCCCTGCGCGAGTACGGCGCGTTCCCTTCCGCTCTCGGGGGTCACACCCGTGGCGGATACCGCTGCTCCGACTGTGGGTTCGGCGCCTTCTTCACGACCTGCTCCCGCTGCGGCGGCACCTGCCGCCGCGACAACTGACCAGAACTGAAAGGGCAATCATGGCTGCGCGTAAGACCACGACGCCGAAGACCAGCACCGCGAACCCGGACGACACCCAGGGCCCGGCAGCCGACACCACCAGCAGCCAGGAGTCCGCGCCGGACGACGGCGCCCCCAGCACCGGCGTAACCCCGGACAGCGGCGACGGCCCGGTGGCGGGCGCCGACACCCTGCCGGGGCCGGGCGACAGCGACGTCCCTGCCGTCGGAGACCCCCGGGACGAGAGCAGCAGCACCCCGAGGGCGGCCGACGCCCCCGCCCCGTGCACGACCTGCTTCCCCGGCGGCTGGCCGACCGGGCCCGGAACCACCGCAGTCGGCTGTGAGCACGGCTCCTGGACCCGGACTGCCGCTGGACCGGCAACCGACTGACCGCCCGCCCCCGCCCCCCTGGAGGTGACGTGCCCGCCGTCCCCTACGTGTCCGCCGCCGCATTCCGCGCCCACCCGACCTACCTGGACACCCAGGGCCTCAACGTCGACAGCACCAATCCGGACGCGCAGACCGCCGAGCTCACCAACCTGCTCCTCGCCGCATCCGACTGGGCCGACAGCGAACTCGACCAGCCCCTCGGCGCCCACCTGCACACGCAGACCGAGCGGATCTTCGTCGGCTCCGACCAACTCCTCAAGCTGCATGCCGACCACGGGCCCGTCCTCCAGGTCGTCAGCTTCGGCTACGGGTACGCGCCGACCGCCCTGACCGTCCTCACCACCCCGACCGTGTGGGTGGAGCAGGACACGAACATCGTCGTCTCGCTCGCCACAGCCGGCACCGTGGCCTGGTCCGGCAGCCTCCAGTTCGGCAGCCCGGGCGTGGGCGGCGACCTCTTCACCCAGGCCGTCTACGTCGCCGGGCACACCGCCACGGTCCTCGCCGACAGCGCGGAGGCGGGGGACACGACCCTGTCCGTCGCCGACCCGACCGGGATCATGCCCGGCGGCCGCTACCGGATCTGGGACCCGGGTCTCGAGGAGACCGTCACCGTCGACCCGGCCTGGATCCCGCCCGCCCCCAGCACCCTGCCCGACACCACCGTCGTGTCGCTCCTTCAGCCCCTTCGGAACGCGCACGCCGAAGACCACGACTTCTCCGGCGTGCCGGCGGACCTGCGCCGGGCGGTCGTCCTGCACACGATGAGCCAGTTGATGCGCCCGGGCACCAAAGACGAGGACGAGTACCCGGACAACGCCAGCTCGTCGACCCGCACGGAGGACTCGCGCCCCACCGGCATGGGCCTGCTCAAGGAGGCCCGCCGGACCCTGGCCAACTACGCCCGGGTCAGGTGAACGATGTCGATCACCAGCGTTCTCGACGGCATCGCCAGCTACTTCGGCGGAGAGTACGACCCGGTCACCCGCACCTACCGAAGCTCGCCCGTCCCCGGCATCGGCGTCGTGCGGCGCGGCATCCCCACGGACGACAAGATCGCCGACTACGTCAACGGGCTCCCGGCAGGCGCCCGCACCGGCTGCGTCCTCCTCGTCACCATCCCGCGCCAGCACGAGCGCCGGGTCGCACTCGGCGGCGAACACAGCGGGATGAAGCTGATCGTCTACGACGTGCTCCTGCACGCGTTCCTGCGCAGCAACACCCCGTACGCGGAGGAAGCCCAAGACGACGCGTACGCGCTGCGGGACGCGCTCGTGGCCTACATGCGGCGGGACCGCACCCTCGGCGGCTGTGTCTTCCAGGCCGGTGAGCACGTCACCGAGGCCGGCGGTGACGGCATCGACGTCGAGTACTCGCAACCCGCCACCAAGGCCGGACTCACCAAGGGCTACTTCGAGGTGCGCTTCGCGGCCGTCGAGTACATCGAAGCCTGACCCAGGCCCCCGCGCGGGCCCACCTTTTCCACGACCAGGAGGCCCGCATGGCCAAGACCAGCACGCGCACGTCCACCGACGAAGCCCCCGACGAGCCGGCTACCGAGGAGAGCAAATCTGCGCCCGGGACCGAGACGGACGGCCAGGGCGCCGGGCAGGACGAGGGCCCCGAGCTGACGCCGGGCGTCTACGAGTACGTGCACGGCATCGGCTGCGTGTACCCGCACGTCCCCCTCACCTGCTACGCCCACCAGCCGCTCGTACCCGCCACCGACACCAGCCCGGAGATCCCCGAGCAGGCCGCCACGGTCTTCGACTGGCCCGACGGGCCGCCTGCAGACGGCCGGTGGGCGAAGACCCGCAAGAAGCCCAACCAGGCCGCGGACAACGCCGGCGGCCTCCTGAGCAGCAAGGAGTAGCCGATGCCCACCACGTACGCACCCGCGAAGCAGTTCGTCGGCATCGCCAACGAGACGACGGCCGGCACGCCGGTGCCCATGACCTCCACGGTCCTCGTCGACAACTTCAAGCCCAAGGACCAGCCGAAGTTCCTCGAGGACAAGGCGTGGAGGGGCGCGATGGGCACCGACTCCTTCGCGCAGATCCCCGGCGTGGCGACCGCCGACCTCGACCTCGGCGGCCCGGTCTTCCTGGACGGGATCAGCTACTTCCTGCGCAACCTGATGGGCGACCTGTCCACGACGGGCACGTCCACCGGCTCCGGCGCCACCACCCTGGCGGCGTCCGCCGTCGCGGGCGCCGCGTCGATCTCCACCACGGCGACGATCCCGTCCGGGACGGTCGTGCAGATCGGGTCCGGTGCCACGGCGGAAGTTTTCACCACCGGCACCCCGTCAGGGTCCGGCCCGTACACGATCCCGCTCACCACGCCCACGGGCGGTCTCGTCTACCCGCATGCCTCAAGCCAGGCAGTGCAGCCCGTCACCGGCCCGTACACCTACGCGTGGGCGCTCCTCAACTCCGGCACGGGGCAGCCGATCACGCACACCCTGACCCACATGCTCGGCCCAACCGCGACAAGCGGCGCCCGCCAGTACCCCGGCGCGGTGTTCTCCGAGATGGGCTTCAAGTGGAACTCGGAGAGCGAGCTGTTCACGTGGGACGGGAAGGCCACCTCGTGGCCGTCCGTGGTCCTCGGCTCCGCGCCGACCTCGAACCCCGGCACGGTCGCACCGATCGCCTCGTGGCGGATGTCCGTCGGGATCGGCGGCCCGGCCACCGGCGGCACGCTCATCTCCACGGTCACCGACGGCGAGATCTCCCTGAAGAGGGAGATCAACCCGTACTTCACGGGGAACGGCTCGCAGGTCCCGTACGTGATCCAGCGCGCCGGCCTGACCGTCGAGGGCAAGCTCAACTTCGTGGCCGCCGACGAGAGCCCGCTGCTGTACATGCTGAACAACTCGCAGCCCCAGCTCCAACTGGCCATCAACAACGGCCTGGCCGGCCTCAACGCGGGCGCCATCGTCTTCGACTTCGCGAAGGTCGCTTTCGTCGAGGCCGAGCCGGACGGGTCGAAGACCGCCGTCGAGTACAGCAACAGCTTCAAGGCGGTGCTGAACACGACGAACGCGGGCGGCAGCGGCTCCTACAGCCCCTGCAAGATCTCCGTCACCTGCAACGTGGCCCCCGGCACCTACTGACCGACCGGGCCCACCCCACCCTCACACCCTCACCTCAAGGAGTACCGATGCGTCACGCCCTGCCCTCCGGGAACTGGGTCGAACTCCGCGACCCCGCCGATCTGCGCCGCGCCGACAAGAAGCGGGCGCTGAAGCTGGTCGGACTCGCGGAAGAGTCCGAGCTGACCCTCGCGACCGAGGTCGAGATGGCGGACGGCGTCATCTGCATGATGATCGCCGCCTGGTCTTTCGAGCTCCCGATGCCGGCCACCGCGGACTCCCTGGGGCTTCTGTCCCTGGCGGACAGCGCCGCCGTCGAGAAGCTCCCGGAGATCAAGGCCGCGCACAAGCTGATCTTCCCGGAGCAGGCGGAGGCGACGCCGGAGCAGGTGGCTGACCCGGAGTCCCCTACCGAACCCTCCGCCGGCTGAAAGCACGGCTGGAGGACCCCGCCAACGCCCGCTCGAGCACCCGGTACCCGGAGACCCGCTGGGACCGGTCGCTCGACTACCTCTGGTACGCCGAGCGCTACCACTGGACCCCCGACCAGGTCGACGCCCTGCCTCTCGAGGTGTTCCACAGCCTCCCCGACCTCGCCGAACTCGTCGACGAGATCCGCGCGGACGCCCAGGAGAAGGCACAGCGCGACGCCGAGAGGGGGTGAACGCTGGTGGCCGGATCCGTGCACATCACCGGCCTCGCCCAGTTCAACGCCGCGATGCAGGGCCTCGAGCGGGATCTCCAGCGCGCGACCCGCGTCGCGACCGCGCACGCCGCGCACCTGGCCGAGGCCGCGATCAAGCAGATGCTCACCACGAGCAGCCACCCCAAGGGGACCCCGACGCCGTCCGCGCCGGGTGACCCGCCCTCGCTCGTCACCGGCACCCTGCGCAGGTCCATCAAGGTCGTCGGCCCCGTCCCGGCCGGCTTCGGCCGCTGGGTCGCCCAGGTCGGCCCGACCGCCGTCTACGGCCGCGTGCAGGAGCTCGGCGGTCCCGTCGGCCGCGGCGCCGAACTACCGCCGCGCCCGTACGTGCAGCCCGCGTACGAGCGCCTCGTGACGACCGGCCAGATCGGCGCCGTGTACCACCGCGCCTGGCGAACCGCCCTCGCCGCCCACCACTGACTGAGCGGCCCCTGCGCTGTGCCCGTCCCGGGTGCACGGCGGACGGGGCCGCTCGCTGTGCCCGGAGGGCGGTTTCGGATGAGCGGCGGTGGCGGTGGCGGGGGACTGCTGCCTCCCGTTGTCGCGCGGTTCATGGGTGACATCACCCAGCTCCGCGCCACGATGCGGGAGGCCCGCGCGCAGGTAAACGGCACGGCCGCAGGGATGCGGCAGGCCAGTGGGACCGTGGCGGCGGGCATGGCCCGGATGGGCCGCTCGGTCAGTCTGGTCGGTGCCGGTGCGGCGGTCGCCTCCATGAAGATGGCCGGCGATTTCGAGGCCGGCACGATGGTGCTGCACACCGCCGCCGGAGAAACCCTTTCCAACCTGAAAACCGTTCGAAAGGGCATTCTTGACGTCGCGAAAGATACGGGCACCGACTGGCATAACCTCACTGAGGGCATGTACCAGATCGAAAAGGCCGGTATTCGCGGCTCCAACGGTCTAAAAGTACTGAAGGCGGCAGCCCAGGGCGCGCGCGAAGAGAACGCGTCGCTCGAATCTGTCACCAACGCAATGACTTCGGTCATGGCTTCTTATCACCTGAAGGCCGACAAGAGCGTTCAGGTGATGAACGCCATGAAGACGGCCGCCGGTGAAGGCAAGATGACAATGGAGGAATTCGCTTCCTCCCTGTCAACAGTCCTTCCGATCGCCTCGGCCAACAAGATCTCGTTCTCCGAGGTCTCAGGCGCTCTCGCGACCCTGACGCAGCACGGCACCAGCGCGCGCGAGGGCACGCAGGAGCTGGCCTCCACAATCCGCTCGCTGGCATCTCCCAACCAGGTGGCCGTGAAGGAGATGGCCAGGCTGGGGCTGTCGTCGACGGACGTCGCGACGAAGATGAAGGACGTCGACCACGGTGGCCGGGGTCTCGCAGGGACGTTCGACCTGCTGTCGAAGACCGTCCTCGGGAAGATGGGCAAGTCGGGCACGGTCCTGCTGTCCAGCTTCAACAACACGAAATTCGCTGCGCAGAACATGCGCAAAATGATTTCGCTGATGCCGCCCAAACTCCAGGAGCTTGCCCACGGCCTGGAGAAAGGGACGCTCACCGGGAACCAGTTCTCCAAGGCCATCGGCAAAATGCCTGCCAGTCAGCAGGTGCTAGGCGCGCAGTTCAAGACGCTCTTCAAAAACTCGCACGGCTTCGCTGACGAGCTGAAAAAGGGCGGCCCGGCGGCGCAGACCTATACCGAGGCCATGCGCAAAATGCTCGGCGGCGCGATCGGCCTCAATACGGCGCTGCAGCTCACCGGGGAGAACACCGACGGCTATAACGAGCGCGTCCACAAAGTCCGCGAGTCCTACAATCACGCGACGAAGGACGTCGAGGGCTGGGACGCGACCCAGAAGCTCTTCAACGTCCGCCTCGCGAAGGCCAAGCAGACCGTCTCGGTCCTGGCGATCGAGATCGGCACCAAGCTCATCCCGGTCGTCACCGCCGCCGCCGACTGGTTCGCACGCCACCAGAAGGTAGCCGTCGCGCTCGCCTCCGTGATCGGCGGCGTCCTCGCCCTGGCCGTCGTCGCGTACGCCGCCAAGCTGACCATGTCGGTGGTCAAGCCGATCGGCTCGCTCGCCAAGCTCGGCGTGGCCGGCGTGAAGGCGGGCGGACGGATCGTCCAGGGCTTCCGCTCCGCCCAGGTCGCAGGATCCGTTTTCTCCGGCCGGGCGGGCAGCTTCGGCGGCGCGCTGCGCAGAGCGTGGAACAGCGGCATCAGCGGGGCGAAGGCCGCCGGACGCGGCATCAAGAGCGCCGGGAGCGCAGCAGTATCGTTCGGGCGCACCGCGGGCCTGGCGATCGGCCGCGGCGGCCGGGCGGCGTGGTCGGGCGTAGTCGCCGGGGCCCAGGGCGCCGGGCGCGCGATGCGCGCCGCTGGCAGCGCCGCGGTGACGCTCAGCCGCAGTGCGGGCCGCGCCGCCGCCAGTGCGGGCCGTGCTGCCTGGGCCGGTCTGGTCGGCGCGGTCCGCGGCGCCGGTGCAGCGATGCGGACGGCGGGCACCGCCGCGCTCACGCTGGCGCGGTCCGTCGGCCAGGCGACGCTCGCCGCGGCCCGATCCGCGATCGCCTGGACGGTGCAGAAAGCGCGGCTCGTCGCGTCGACGATCGCGACGCGGACTGCTGCTGCCGTGCAGTGGGTCCTCAACGCGGCGATGTCCGCGAACCCGATCATGCTCGTCGTCCTCGCGATCGCTGCGCTCGTCGGGGCGCTGATCCTGGCGTACAACAAGATCGGCTGGTTCCGGAACTTCTGCAACGGGGCCTTCAAGGCGATCACCACCGCCATCGGCTGGGTCGTCGACTTCGTCAAGGCGCACTGGCCGATGCTCCTGACGCTGCTCACGGGGCCCATCGGGATCGCGGTCGCGTACATCGTCACCCACTGGAAGATGATCAGCAGGGGGTTCTCGAACGCCTACCGCGCCACGGTCAACACCGGCCGGGCCCTGATCACCTGGATCGGAGGCCTGCCGGGCAGGGCGAAGGCCGCCCTGTCCTCGCTCGCCACCTCTCTCGGCGTGCGCGCGCTCGAGGCGTGGCTGAAGTTCCGCGCCGCGACGATCCAGAAGGCGCTCGAAGCGGTCGCCTGGGTGAGGGGGCTCCCCGGCCGGGCACGCAAGGCCCTCGGCCCCCTCGGCTCCCTCCTCACCTCCGCTGGCCGGGACATGATCCGCGGCCTCATCAACGGCCTGAAGTCCATCGGCGTCAGCTCGGTGATGTCCGGCATCGCCAACAGCGCGAAGAACGCCTTCAAGTCCGCCCTCGGCATCCACTCGCCGTCGAAGGTCTTCCGCTCGCTGGGCATCTACATCAACCAGGGCCTGGTCGAAGGCCTCACCGGCAGCACCGCCAAGGTCAAGACCGCGACCAAGCGGATCGAGACCCTGATCCTGCAGACCCGCAATCACCTCACCGACCAGCGCACCAGCAGCAGGACCAGGGCAGGCCGGCGCACCAACGCGTGGGTCGCCCAGAAGCTGAAGGCGCTCGCCGGCGTCGAGCGGTACGTGAAGCGCGAGGACCGGGTGATGCGGTCCCTCGCGGCGAAACGCGACGCGACCGCCAAGAAGCTGAAGGACGCCCAGAAGAAGCTGGCCGACCTCCAGAAGTCGTGGACGTCGAAGCGCGACGAGATCGCCTCGAGCGTGATGCAGGGCATGTCGGTGGTCACCGCGTCCCCCGACGAGGGCCGCAGCGTGAACTCGTTCGACGTCGTCGCCAGCATGCGCGAGCAGGCGCGGAAGGTTGCCGAGTTCACCGCCAACCTCGCGATGCTCCGCAAGAAGGGCCTGCGCGCCGACCTGATCGACCAGATCGCGTCGGCCGGGGTAGAGGGCGGCGGCGACACCGCCCGCGCCCTGGCCGCTGCCTCGAAGGGACAGGTCAAGGAGGTCAACTCCCTCCAGACCAGCATGAAGGCCAAGGCCAAGGAGACCGGCGCGGTCGTCGCGGACGCGATGTACGGTGCCGGGATCAAAGCCGCGCAGGGCCTGGTCAAGGGCCTCCAGCGGCAAGAGAAGGCCATCGAGAAGCAGATGGTCCGGATCGCCAAGAAGATGGCCGCAGCGATCCGGCACGCCCTGCGCATCAAGTCGCCGTCGCAGGTGTTCGCAGACATCGGCGGCTACATCCCCCAGGGGCTCGCCGTCGGTATCACCGGCGCAGCACGGCACGCCGTGACCGCGGCCAAGCGGCTGTCCACCCAGGTCACCAGCGCGAGCAGCATCAGCCAGGCCGCGTTCTCCGCGAACGCGTCCAGCTACCGCATCCCCGCCCAGCGCAGCGGCTCGTACACCTACGTCGACCGGCGCACCGTGAAGGTCGAAGTGCGGGGGCACGTCATGACGGAGCGGGAGCTGGTGAAGGTCGTCGAGGAGGGCTTCCTCAAGAAGGGGATGCGCAACTCCAGCACCTACCCCGCCTACAAGCGCTGAGCAGAGGAGACCGCGGTGCCGAAACTGGCTGCCCTTCAGGACTTCTTCGGGGCACCGGCCCTCGGACCGACCTGGAGCGCCTCGACCAGTGCCCCGGACGTGAGCCTGGACCAGGTCCTCGACCGGGTCCAGATCGCGTGCACGACGTCGTACCCGCAGCTCGGTGCCGCGGGTCCCTGGGACGCTACGAGCAGCGCGGTCTACGCCCGGGTCGTCCCGCCGCCGGTCGGGAACGGCGGCACGCAGCTCCTGATGCGGCTCAGCCTCGACGCGAGCAACCGGGCCACGCTCATCTACAGCGGCGGGAGCCTGTCGGCCGCCGTCCTGAACGCCGGTGTCACCACGACCGTGTCCGTCGGCACCTACAACCCGTTCCTGCACGCCTGGTGGCGTATCCGGGAGCAGGCCGGCAACTTCCTCTTCGACACGTCGCCGGACGGCTGGTCCTGGACGCCCGGCGCGACCATCCCGCACTCCTGGCCGGCGGGCGCGGTGCAGGCTGTGTGGCTGTGCGGCTACTCCGGGACCGAGGCCGCGGGCATGTACGCCTACGTGGATCAGGTCGGCACCACCGTCACCGCCCCTGCCGAGATCAACCTCAACTTCCCCCGGATCGAGGACGGCTGGGGGCCGCTGTGGGACAGCAACGGAGGCACCGTCCCCCTCGACCGCTACGTCGACATCTCCGAGCGCGTACGGAACGGCGTCACCGTCGGCCGCGGCCGCCAGTACGAAACCGACCAGGTGCGCGCGGCCGAGGTGCAGCTCGAGCTGGCGAACGACGACGGGCGCCTCGAGCCGACCAACACGGCCGGGCCCTGGTACGGATCCATCAACCCCTACCAGCCCTACCGGCGGCGGGCGCAGTGGCCGCCCAGCCGGAATCTCCTCGATCAGGTGATGGCGACCGGCGGGGATCTCGGCGGCTTCTCGGGAGTCATCGTGACAGCGGCCACCGGCATCTTCTCCAGCACGGACACCGCGGCCACCTTCGTCACCACCGCGAGCGCCTGGCAGGGATCCACCGTGATGCAGTTCGCGGTCCCCGCCTCGGCCCCCGCGCAGTCGAGGATCTGCTACGCCCCTCGGCCTCCTGTCGTACCGGGCCGCACGTACACCGTCAGCCTCCGCGTCCGGAACATCACCCAGTCCAGCAGCCTCTCCGTCGCAGCGGCGCTGGGCTGGTACACGACGGCGGGCGGCCTCACCCCGTCCACCACCAGCTACGGCACCACCGCGGTCCTGGCGGGCTCGGCGAGCGCTGGGTGGACGACGCTCGTCGTCACCGCCACCGCGCCCGCAGGCGCCGCCGGATTCTTCTCCGGCGTGGCGACCGCAGCGACCGCTGCCGCTGCCTGCGCCGTCCAGGTCGACGGCTGGCAGCTTGAGGCCGGCGCGCAGGCCACCACCTGGCAGGTACCCGGCATCTGGTACCCGGTCTACGCCGGGTGGACCGAGCGTTGGCCGGCGCAGTGGGGGCAGGACGGCACGTACGGGCGCGTCTCTCCGTCCGCAGTCGACTCGCTGGCGCTCCTCAGCCAGCAAACGCTGGCGGACCCGCTCACGCAGGAAATCAATTCCCTCTCACCGCGGTTCGTCTACAAATTCGACGACCCGAGCGGCTCATCCAGCGTGGCGGACTGGACTGGGAATTACCCGGCAGCGTCAATCGCCGCTGGCAAATACGGGCCGGGCGTCGTCACCCTGGGCGCGGAAATCACGGCCACTGACACCGTGAATGGAATCTACACCGGCAGTACGGGGACGGTGGCAAATTTCAACAACGGCAGCCCGGGCGTCGCTCTCACTGCGCCCGCGTCATTCGTCAAATTGTCGTCCGCTGGAATTATGGGTCCCGCAGACCCGTCCCAGTGGTCCCGGCTGATGGCGTTCAGGTACACCGGCCCCACACCTACGAGCGGTGCCTTCCTGTGGAGCAGCATGGATGGCCAGCGCTCGGGCGGGAACCCGTCGGGTGCGCACATCTACCTCTACCTGGACTCCAACGGTGTGCCGAGACTGTGGATCCAAGGCCCATCCGGTGCCTCGAACGTCGTCCCGTTCGGCGGCTCAGCCAACTGTGTCGATGGAAACTGGCATTTGCTGTGGTTCGGCTACAACCAGAACACCCAGCAGATGTTCGCTTCTCTGGACGGCGCCACTGCTTCCTACTTCGGCGGAATTGCAGTTAATAGAACGCCTACGGGGTTGATTTCCGACAATGTCGGCGGATTCGTCGACGTCACCGTTGGAAACGGAACTGCAAACAACTATAAGGGTGACATCAGTTTCATCGTCGAGTTCCCCACCATTCCCATTTCCTCTGCGCAGATCACCGGGATGTACAGCGCGTGGAAGGCTGCAGCCAGCGGAGAGTCGACGACCGCGCGCTACCGGCGGATCCTCCGCTACGCCGGATACACGGGACCCACCAGTCTCCAGACCGGCCTGACCACGTCCATGGGCCCCGCCGCGACGGACGGCCAGGACGCTGTGAGTGCCCTCGAGGCCGTCGTGGCAACGGAGGGCGGAGCCCACTACATCGCCCGGGACGGCACCATCACCTTCAAGTCGCGCAGCGACCGCTACAACGCTTTCGCCCCCCTGTACGTGTTCGGGGAGCGAGAGGATCTCGGGGAGCTGCCGTACGAGAGCTGCGAGACCGACTTCGACCCGACCCACCTGGCCAATGCTGCAGAGGTCACCCAGGAGTCCACCGGGCAGCTCTTCTACGACACCGATGCCCCCAGCACGAAGGCCTTCTTCAAGCGGCCGATCACCCGCACCATCAACTCGACGAATGCCGACGAGTGCCAGGACGCCGCCAGCTACCTCATCTCCCGCTACCGGCGCCCCGCCACCCGCGTCAGCTCCCTGGTCCTGCACCCGTCCGCCAACCCCGCCCTCTGGCCGGTCTGCCTCGGCCTCGAGCTGGGCACCCGCGCCCGGGCCGTACGGCGGCCGCCCGGGGTCCCGCCGGTGACGGTAGAGATGTTCGTCGAGAACCTGGAGTGGGCCTGGGGGGATGACCTCGAAGCGAAGCTCACCCTCCAGGGATCCCCGGCCGACCTGAGCCCGTACGGCATCATCGCCGCCTGGCACACCACCCTCGCGACGTCCCCGGCCGCCGGCGTCACCACGGTCACCGTCCGCGCCGGCCAGGACAACACCAACGTGCTCGCCGCGCAGATCGCGCCCGGCCAGCAGCTCGTCCTCGGCCAGGGCACCGCCAACCAGGAGACCGTCACCGTCTCCGCGGTCGGCAATACCGCCTCCGGATGGACCACCGGCACGCTCACTCTGACCGCCGCCACCACCAAGTCCCACGCGAGCGGCGATGTCGTCTGCGAACCGCTCCCGGCAGGCACCACCGACTCCACTACCTGGGACAGCGTCGCCGGGTTCGACGCCATCTGCTTCGC
Source organism: Streptomyces sp. SolWspMP-5a-2 (assembly GCF_900091845.1). Taxonomy (GTDB): domain Bacteria; phylum Actinomycetota; class Actinomycetes; order Streptomycetales; family Streptomycetaceae; genus Streptomyces; species Streptomyces doudnae. The sequence continues at coordinate 50,266 of NZ_FMCI01000044.1, read as the reverse complement.
CTACTAGGAGGCCCCCATGCCCCGCACACCGCCGGTCATCGCCAGCCAGCAGCCCGGCAACTACCTGACGGGCGCGCTGTGGAACGCCAGCGTGAAGGCCATGGGCGACTGGTGTCTGGGCAGCGGCACCAACGGGGCCCCGCGCTTCCGGGGCTACGCCACGGTGGCGCAGGCGCTGTCGAACGACACCTGGACGCCGCTGACGCTGGACAGCGAGTTCTTCGATTCGGACAACGGACACTCGACGACGACGAACACGTCCAGGTTTGTGGTGCCGGTGGCCGGCACGTGGGATGTCACGGGCAGCGTGGGGTTCGCAGCGAACGGCACCGCGAACCGAGCGGTCCGCATCACGGTCAACGGGGCCGCGGTCACCGGCAGTTTCGTGAAGACGAGCTCGGCGACGGCCGCGGGGAGCTGCGGCCTGGTGACGGTCTGCCAGGTCGTGTGCGCGGTGAACGACTACATCGAGGTGCAGGGCAACCAGAACTCCGGTGGCGCTCTCAACACGAACGCCGGAAGCGACGTCTGCTCATCGCTCGGCTGCTTCTGGTTCTCCGGATGATGATCAGAAGCAGCCGAGCCCGGAACCCGGTGCGCACCGGGTTCCGAGCGCCTGGCGCCCTGGACCCGGAACCCGGTGCGCACCGGGTTCCGAGCGCCTGGCGCCCTGGACCCGGAACCCGGTGCGTACCGGGTTCCGGAAACCGTTCCCGCCGGGGTCACCACCTGAGACCGGAAACCGTTCCCGCCGGGGTCACCACCGCGCGCGCACTAGTACCTGGCTGATCAACCACCCCTCGGGGTGACCGCCACCGCACGGGTCCGTGGGCACCCACCGGCCGCACCACTCCTCCCTCCCCCCTTCTCGTGCTCACACACCTCGGCGTCGACGACCTCGGCCACAGAACGCCCGCCACGACGAAGCGCACAGCAGACCGACCAGGTGCGCGTGTGCCAGCGCAGCCCTATCCGGTCGCACCACTCCTGTCGTTGAACCCCGGGCAGACCGTTCGCCGCCGACGCTGGTGCGCTGCCCCGGCGGGGCCCGGAAGCCCGCCAGGGCTGAGGGGCTGCCGCCCTACAGCGGCCCTGACCCCCGCTCACCGACAACCTGGTCCCAGCCGCGCCGGCGGGGCCTTCTCCGGCCATCAGGAGGCACTCATGGCACCCGAACCCCACCAGCCCGCCCAGACTGCGTACGAGGCGTACGTGGAGTCCGTCGGCGGCCGAGCGTTCAACGGCGACGCACTGCCCGACTGGGAGGCGCTGCCCGCGCGGATCCAGACGGCCTGGCACGCGGCGGCGAACGCCCTCCTCAAGGACCAGGACCACAACGACGTCGGCGGAGGCTCCTGATGAGCACCTCGACCTGTCGCGGTCTTGACGTTTCCGCCCACCAGGGCAACCAGGACTGGACCGCCCACCGACGAGCCGGGGTGGCCTTCGCCCTCGTCAAGGCCACCGAGGGGCAGCGCGCCCACGACGCGGCCTTCAGCCGCCACGTCCAGGGCGCGCTCGCCGCAGGCATCCTGGTCGGCGGCTACCACTTCGCCTGGCCCAACCAGGACCCGCTCGTCGAAGCCGCGAACTACATCGGCGCCGTCGCGCCGGTCGCCAGTCTCCAGCACGACTTCACGCACTGGCTCGACCTCGAGGCGTACCCCGACAGCCGCAACTACCGCGGGCGCAGCAACGGGCAGATCCTCGCCTGGGTACGGCAGTGGATCGCCACCGTGCAGTCCGCGTTCCCCGCGCAGCGCGTCGGGATCTACACCTCCGGCAGCGACCTGGCTGCCGGACACGTCCCCGACGGCCTGCCGCTCTGGTACCCGGCCTACCCCTGGAAGACCGCCGACTACGCGCGCGCCGAGGCGGCCCCGCAGCCCACTGTGTCCGGCTGGCGCCCCCTCATCTGGCAGTTCACCAGCAGCCCGCTCGACCGCTCCATCGCCTATCTGCCCGAGTCAGAGCTGCGCGCCTGGGCGGCGGGGCAGACCACGACCATCGAGGAGGACCCCGTGCCGGACGAAGTGAACCTCGGCCTTGCCAAGCCCCTGAGCCTGGCGCCCGGACGGTGGACGGAGATCGCCTTCACCACCGAGTGGACCGACACCGCGGACCAGCACCCCGCCGCCAGCAGCGTGTTCGCCCGCGGCGCCTGCCGGTTCACCGGCAGCGTCAGCCTCCGCATCGGCGACCTGCCCGTAGGCGAGACCGTGCAGGTCAGGATGTCGGAGTACACGACGGGCGGGACCCTGGCCAAGGACCACCCGATCGACGAGGCCATCGGGACCAAGGGTGACTCCTTCCACGTCACCCCGCTCACGAAGCACCTGGCGGCCGGCCGAACCATGCGGATCCGGCTGCTCAACAACGGCGCGGACCCGGTCACGGTGAAGTCCGCCGTGCTCACCGCGCTGCTGTGGAAGACAAGTTGACCGCCCGCGCCCGCTGACAGTCCCGAAGGCGCCGGACACCCGTCCGGCGCCGAGCACCAGGAGAGGGATCTCGATGCACCTCACCAACGCCGAGCTCTGGGCCGCGGCCCTCGGCTACGCTCTGCCGCCCGTCATCGCCATCGTTGTCCAGCCGCGCTGGTCGGGCCCCGTCAAGGGCATCTTCATGCTCCTCGTCGCCGTCGCCGACGGCGCTGGCACCGCCTACTTCAACGACGACTTCGCCGGGAAGCCCATCACGACCGGGATCCTCACGGCCGCCGTCGCGATCGGCCTCGCCTACCACACCCTGTGGCGCCCCTCGGGGATCGCGCCCCGCATCGAAGCCGCCACCTCCACCCAGACCGGCACGCCGGCCGCCCCCGGCACCCCGTGACCGGCAGGCTCGCCGAGGGCGCCTCGAAGCTTCAGCAGCACATCCACCTGCGCGGCCTCGGATTCATCGTCGCCGGAGCCTCGTCGATCTACTACGGCGCCAGCATCGCGATCGACCCCCGCTACGGAACCGTCCGAGGCATCCAGATCCTGCTCCAGCGGATGTGCATGGAGGGCTGGGGGTGGGTGTGGATCGGGTGCGGCCTGATCGCGGTCGCCTACGGCCTGCTGCGGCCGGTCTGGGACGTCCCGGGAATCGTCGCCTCGATCGCGCCCCCGCTGATGTGGGCGACCGCCTACCTGATCGCCACCATCGCCGGAGCCTCGTCGAACGCCTGGGGCAGCGTCGGCATGTGGTTGTCCCGGGCCGGCCTGGTCCTGATCCTGATGCGCGCGACCCGGACGGTGAGCCGTGGACACTAACCCGTGGCTCTCCGCCTTCGCCATCCTCGTCCCGGCCACCGCGTCCATCCTCGTTGCCCTCGTCGCCCGCAACCGCGCGGACGACGATGACGAGGAACTGCCCGCGGCGCCGGGGCAGCCTGCCGGGACCTGGAGCGTGAGCCCGGAGATGTACAGGTGGTTCCAGGACCAGATGTCCGCCCTTCACACGAGGATGCGCGTCCTCGAGGACGCGGAACGCGAATCGCGGTCGCGCGCGGACCGGACGGACCGGCTGCTCGGTCTGGCGCTGGACCACATCAGCGCGCAGGACGAGCAGCTCCGGGCGGCGGGCCTGCCGCTGATACCGATGGACCCCGAGCTGGTCGCTGCCCGCGACTCCCGCTGAACCGTTCCTCTGCCCCCTTCCGCCTACGGGCGGGAGGGGGCTCTTCGTCATGCCCAGATGGCGGCAAGTGCCCTATCGGTGTCCGAGAGGTTGTCGAGCACCACGTCGGCCGCCAGGTCGTCAGCAGAAGTACGTCCCGTGGCGACGGCGACGACCCGGATGCCCGCGGTCCGGGCGCCCGCAACGTCAGCGGGGGTGTCGCCGAGGAACACGGCCTCTCCCGGGCTGGTGCCCGCACGCCCGAGAGCCGTGCGCAGCAAATCAGCGCGGTCCTCACCGTCCTCTGCGTACGCGCCGTTCTCGAGGCGCAGGTAGCTGTCCAGCCCGAACACGCTCAGCTTCACCTCGGCAGCCGCACGAACGTTGCCGGTCACGACGGACTGAGGCACGCCCTGCTCGGTGAGCGCCGCGAGAACTACGGCGGCCCCGGGAAGGGCGTGCCCTCGCTCACGTAGCTCGGCTGCCCGGCGAATGTGTACCAGTCCAAGGACCTGGGCGAAGTCCTCGAAGAGGCCATCCGTATAGGGGACATCGTGCAGTCTGGCGGTTTCTCGGAGGATCACGCGTTCCGTTGATCCCGTGACGGCCGCCTGCTCACGCATCTCCACACCGGTCACCTCGGCAAACGCCTGCGCCCACAGCTCACGCCCGAGCCCGCCCGTGACCATGAGCGTGTGATCGATGTCCCACAGCACCAGCTCCGGCACCGAATGCTCCTCTCCCCGAACTCACGCCTCCGCGACAGGCGCACCCTACGCTCAGACCAGCGAGCAAGGAGAGGGCGCACATGGTTGCAACAGACCTTCCCATCGGGGACCGGATCAGGCACTACCGCGGCGGCCGGCGCCAGGACGCGGTCGCCGGGCTGGTCGGGATCTCACCGGACTACCTGTCCCAGATCGAGCGCGGCCTCAAGATCCCGTCGTTGCCGATCCTCTACCTCCTCGCCCAGGAGCTGGGCGTGCCCGCTGCTGCCCTGCTCTCCGAGCAGGCGCCCGCGGACGAGTCCGCAGACGACACCGCAGAAACCTCAGTGGGCCGGGCCCTGCTCGGGTACGGGCCCGCGCGCAGTGCTGCGCCGGTGGCAGCAGCAGAGCTGAGGGAGCATGTGGAAGCGGCGTGGCATAGCTGGCAGACAGCGGCTGACCGCTTCACTCAGGCCGCCAGCACGTTGCCCAGCCTGGTGGCCGACGTCGAACACGCCGTGCGCGCAGCGCGTGCTGGGACGGACGCGGACGAGCGCCGGGCTGTCCTTCGCGCAGCGGCTGACCTGTACTGCCTTCTCCGTTCCTATCTCCGGCGCACCGGCCGCGTAGACCTCGCCACGCTCGCCGCAGACCGGGCGATGCGCGCGGCCGAGGACGCGGACGACCCGCTGCGGATTGCCGCCGCCCAGTGGAACCTCGGGCACGTGCTCCTGGCAGCCGGTCAGCCTGGTGAAGCCGAGGAGCTGGCGCTACGGGCTGCCGAGCAGGTGGCCACAGCGCGGCTGCCGGAGGTTCAGAAGGCGGCGATGGGTGGCGCGCTCCAGCTCGTCGCTGTGGTCGGCGCGGCCCGGCGGCGCCAGTGGTGGGAGGCTCGGGAACGGCTGACGGAGAAAGCGGCGCCGGCCGCCCGCCGGGTCGGGGATGCCAGCAACATCGGCTGGACGGTCTTCGGCCCGACGAACATCGCCTTGCACGCCCTGTCGATCGATATGGAGGCGGGTGAGACAGGGGAAGCGCTGCATACGGCCGACGCAATCGACACGAGCGGTGTGCCCTCGCTGGAGCGCGCGTTCACGTTCGGGCTTGAGGTGGCCGCCTGCCACAGCCAGCGGCGAGACGACGCCTCAGTCCTACTCACCCTGCTGGGGCTGGAGGCGGTCGCGCCAGAAGACCTGGCCCGCACTCCTCTGGCGCGGCATCTGGTCCTGACCGTGATTCGCAGGGCGCGGGCCATGCAGGCTCGGCAGGCCGAAGCCTTGGCGAAGCGGATCGGCTTGGTCTAGGCGAGCTGCCAGGCCACCCGAGCTGACAGTTCGGGTGGCCTGGCCAGGTGCTGCCTACGGTCCCGGTGTGAGACAAACCACCGGACCCGGGGAGGCAGGTATGCCCGCCGAAACAGACGTGAGCCGCGAGGTGTTGGAAGCACTCGCTCTCCCGAAGTTCGCTGGCCTGGACGAGGCGAGGGCAGCCGGCCGCGCCTGTGTGTGGGGCGGCGAGCCGCTACGGATCGAGACCGCCGTTGACCTCGGTGAGCAGGTGGGCCCAGTCGGCACGTGGTTCCCTCGCGCCTCGCGCCGGGCCGTCGCCGAGCGGGCGCACCGGGCCCTCGTCGCGCACGCGCCGCTGTGCCCGAAGTGCCGCGACGAGGGCCGGACCGACTGCGCGCTCGGTGCCGAGCTGCACCGCCTGGTCCTCGTCTACACCCCGGTGCGGTACTGCGCCTCCTGCGCGCGGCAGATCGGGCCCGGCGAGGAGTTCGAACGGCACCTGACCCAGGCCCCGTCCGGCACGGGCGGCGCCACCCTCTACACGCACCGGGCGTGTCCGCCGAGGAGGTCGCGGTGACCGCCGCACGGCAGGTGCACCCGGACCTGGCGATCATGCGGGAGACCGCCGCCATCGTGCTCGACCCGGCTGCGCTCGCCGCCTCGCGCGACGAGATCGCCGCGTTGACCGAGGCCCTCACCGGCCACCTGCACGAGCTGGTACCCGCCGTCGAGGAGCTGACGGGCAGCCGCCCTTCGACAGCCGATCAGGTCTGCGCGCTCGCCGGTCTGGCCGAGGCCCGGCGCAAGCTCGGCCAGCAGCCGGAGGAGGGCAGAGAGGCCGCCCACGCCCGCCGCCTGGCCCGCGTGACGCTCGCCCTCTCGACGCACTGGGAGACGCTCTTCGCCCCGGGTCCCGCGCCCAGCCGATGACCCCCCGCCCGGCCCCGAATCGCTCCCGGGCCGGGCGGGTGCGGCGCCCCGGCGGCGGTGAGGCCGTTCCCGCCGGGGCGCCACCTGCACGTACGGCACTCAAGGAGAACCCATGGACCCCGAGAGAGTGATCGCCTGGCTCGCCAGGTCAGCTTTCAAGCCCGCTCATGGCGAGCACGAGCTGAGAAGAGAGGGCGTGACACTCGTCGCCCTCGGCTCGAACTTCTCCGCCGTGCGGATGCCCTGGCAGCTCGTCAGTGCCGGACTGCAGATCAGCACGCCGGCCGAAGCGAAGTCCGCGATGAGCCGTCTCAACGGCGCGATCATCTGCGACCACAGGAAACCAGCCGGGCCCTCCTACTACGCCCTCGTCCCCTCCGGCCTCGACTGGCACCTCGACCACCTGGCCAAGTACCTCGATCGCGACGTCTACCTGCCTGTCCCGGCGCCGCACCGCACGGAGCCACCCAGCACGCACTGGGCGACCCCGCCCCGGTACGAGGACGACCTCTGCGACAGCAGCGCCATCGAGCAGATGCTCATCACAGGAGCGTGCGCGGTGCGGGCCCGCGAAGCGGCCGAGCCGTCGGTCCGATGGCCCTGACCGACCGCTCGGCTCTGCAGTCCGCGTGGCAGGGGCACCGCCGCAACTGCCCCGACTGCCGCACGGGCTGGGGGTGCAGCGTCGGGGATCGGCTCCAGCGCGCGGGGCGGGCGGCGGCGACGGCCGGGCGGCCTCGGGATCGTTAGGAGGCGGGGCGGCTGTCCCGGGTGGCGACGGTGAGGTCGATCTCCAGGGTGTCGTCGACCAGGAGCGCGAGAGGCACGTCCAGGACGTCCGCGATCTGCACGAGCATGGACAGGGCCGGGTCCCGCTGGCCACGCTCCCACCGGACCACACTGCGGCGGTCGGCGCCGATGGCGTGGGCCACCTGCTCCTGCGTCATTTTGCGGTGCCTGCGCACGGTGCGGATGCGCTCGCCGATCGCGCGGCGGCGCAGGACCGACCAGTCGGGCTCCTCCTGTGGCACGCACCCACCGTGGCGGGCAAAGGATCTTGTGTCTGTGCCCAGCCAGGCACTTTTCAGCAGATGCGCAAAGTGCTTGAATGATGCATTCAGGCCAAGTCCCTTGAATGGCCCAAAACTTGGCGCCCTGGACCTTCGTGTCCCAGGCGGCAGGTGCCCCCTCGTCCATACTCCGCAAAGTCGGGATCGAGGGGGTCCGTCCGGGCCCGGCCTGCCGCCGGGCCCGGACTAGTTTTCAGGCCTCGCCGCCGTCCAGCACTCGGGCCAGCGAGGCTGTCACGATGCGACAGTGGGAACCCATCTCGATGGTCCTGACGGGCGACTGGCCGGACCTGATCAGCCGGGAGAGCTGGTTCCTCGAGATGCCGAGCGCGGACGCCGCCTTCTGGATGCTCACGGTGCCAGGCCACGACCGGACCTCCTCCAGGGCTGCGGTGGTCATGGGTGCCTCCCGGTGAAGTTTCGCAACCTAACTGAACGTCCGTGGACAGTACGGCACACTATCTAGCGCACGCAACTAACTCGCATGCGTGCAACTCGCCCGCGGCCCGCAGTGTGGACCGCATCAGTCCCCAGGCCTGTGAAAGCCGATGCGGCCCGCAGGCCGTGCCCGAAAGGGAACCCATGGCCCGTTCTTCGCGGCGGCGCGTCCGCCACTTCTATAGGGACCCCTATGTCCCTGCGCTTTCCTGGGGTGAACTGCCCGGCCGAGATCTGGGGGCCGCCCGCCTCGTCGCCATCACGCCTGACCTCGTGCGGCTCTGGCTCGAGAGGATGCGCCGTGGCTGACCCGATCAAGGTGATCACTCTGCCGAGTGGGCAGGTGCGCTACAGGTTCGTGATCGACGTGGGAGTGCATCCGAACGGCAAGCGGCGTCAGCTAACCGTCACGAAAAAAGACGAGGACGAAGCCCGTGTTGCCTACGGCAGGATCCTCTCGCAGAAAGCGGCCGGCACCCTGGTGCTGCCCACCAGGATCACGGTGGCGCAGTGGATCGAGGAGTGGCTGAAGCAGAAGGAACGAGACGTCGAGACGACGACCATCCGTACCTACGGCCATGCCCTCATCCACATGGTCGACATTCTGGGCCCGATCAAGCTCCAGGAACTCACGCAGGAGCAAGTCCGCGACTGCATCGACATGATCGTTGCATCCGGCAGGAGGGCGGGGGGAAGCAAAGGCAGCCGCCTTGCCGTGTCCACTGTCGAAGGCATCCTCGGTAAGTTCCGCGAGTGTTTGGCCGCTGCCGTTGTCCAACGGCTCCGCGTCACCAACCCGGCGGAGGGCGTTCGCGTCAGCCTCGCGGACAAGAAGCTGGACAGGCGGGAGAGGCCCAGGGTCAAGCCCTGGTCGGTTCAGGAGGTCCAGAAGTTCGTCGCGAAGATCCCGCGGGACCGGCTCCACGCTCCCTTGCTGTTCTCCCTGATGGGGCTGCGGCCTGCCGAAGTGGTGGGCCTCCGGTGGGAGTACCTGGACCTAAAGAACGCGACCCTCGAGATCGCTGTCACGCGCACCATGATCGGGAACGTCATTGTCCTCGAGAAGGACGCCAAGACCGAGGCCGGTGAGCGACTCCTGCCGCTCCCGCTGCCTGTCCTGGAAGCCCTGAAGAAGTTCAAGGCGCGCCAGGCCCAGGAGAAGCTGGCAGCGGGGGAGGCATACGTTGACAGCGGCTGGGTCGTCGTCAATGAGTTCGGTGTCGCCAGGAATACGAGGCACCTGCGGGAGCACGCGTACCGACTGATGCGCGAGTTCGAGCTGCGCAGAGTCCGGCTGTACGACGCGCGGCACTCCTGCCTCAGCTACCTGGCCAACAACGGCGTGCCGGACCATATCCTCGCGCGCTGGGCCGGGCATGCGAACGCGGACTTCACCAAGCGGAAGTACGTCCATGTCGAGGTAGAGGACATGCGCGAAGCGGCAGAGACCTGGAGGGGGCTGCACGGCGGCCAGTGAGATCCTGTGAGAGATGCTCGCCGAAAGAGCCTCCGGTGAGCCATTTGACCTGCAAAAACGCCGCACGGCGTAGAACAGTGGACGGATTGTACTGGCGATTCGTGCAGGTCGGAGCCGGGGGGCCGGTCGTGCGAAGCTACGAGACGGCCGTCACGTCACCCCTGGGCGCCGGGGTACGGCAGCAGCTCGGTGTGCTTCGGCGCCCGGCCGTCGCCCGAGGAGCGGCCGGTCAGCCGCCGGCCTATCCACGGGAAGAGGTGCTGCCGGGCGAACCGGACGTCCGCCACCCGCCGCGCGCCCCAGCCGGGCGGCGGCGTCACCGGCATCGGCGTCCGCCACTCGGCGTCCCCCGCGCCCTCGGGCGGGTAGCCGAGCGTCTCCCAGACCGCCGCCGCGACCCTGCGGTGCCCCTCGGCCGTCAGGTGCAGCCGGTCCACGTCCCACAGCCGCGGGTCGCCGAGCGAGGGCGCCCCGTACAGGTCGACGACGACCGCGTCGTGCTTCGCGGCCAGCTCCACGACGCAGTCGAACAGCTCCTCCATGCGCGGCCTGAACCGGTCGAGGACCGGGCCCTGCCGACCGGGGCTGCGCATCAGCACGAGCCGCTCGCAGGCGGGCGCCAGCCGTTCCACGGCCTCGGTGAGCAGGTCGCGGACCCGGACCATGTCGCACTTCGGGCGCAGGGTGTCGTTGAGGCCGCCGACCAGGGTGATCACGTCCGGGCGCATGGCCGCGGCGACGTCCACCTGCTCGTCGACGATCTGCTGGATCAGCTTGCCGCGGACCGCCAGGTTGGCGTAGCGGAAGCCGGGGGAGCGGGCGGCCATCCGGCCGGCGAGGACATCGGCCCAGCCCCGGTACGTGCCGTCCGGGAGGAGGTCCGACATGCCCTCGGTGAACGAGTCGCCGACGGCGACCAGGCTGGTGTGGGTGGGGTTCGTCTGCATGGCGACGAAAAGGGTAACGCGCCGGCGTACCGGTCGGTAGGTCGGGCCCCCGCGGGCACCGGGACGCCCCGGCGGGGAAGCGCCCCGGTGCCCGCGGAAGCCGTCCGCGGGCACCGGGGCGACCGGCTCAGGCGCGCTGGCCGAACAGCTCCCGCAGGACGTCCTCCATGGTCACCAGGCCCGCCAGCCGCCCGTCGTCACCGAGCACGGCGGCCAGATGGGTGCGGCTGCCGCGCATCGCGGTCAGGACGTCGTCCAGCGGCGTGACGGCCCGCACGCGCGCGATGGGCCGCATGTCGGGCACCCGGAACGGCAGGTCGCGCGGGGAGGCGTCGAGCGCGTCCTTGACGTGCAGGTAGCCGACGATCCGCCGGTTGGCGTCCACCACGGGGAATCGGGAGAACCCGGACTCCGCGGAGAGCTGCTCCAGTTGCTCGGGGGTGACGCCCACGCGCGCGTGGACGACCCGTTCCAGCGGCAGCACGACGTCCCGCACCGGCCTGCGGCCCAGCTCCAGCGCGTCGTGCAGGCGCTCCAGAGCCCGGTCGTCGATGAGACCGGCCTCCCCTGAGTCCTGGACGAGACGGGCCAGCTCGGCGTCCGAGAAGGTCGCCGTGACCTCGTCCTTCGCCTCCACCCGCAACAGCCTCAGCAGGGCGTTCGCGAAGGCGTTGACCGCGAAGATCACCGGCCGCAGCGCCCGCGACAGGGCCACGAGCGGCGGCCCGAGCAGCAGCGCGCTGCGCACCGGCTCGGCCAGCGCGATGTTCTTCGGGACCATCTCGCCCAGCAGCATGTGCAGATAGGTCGCCAGGGTCAGCGCGATCACGAAGGAGACCGCGTGTCCCGCGCCGGACGGCACGCCCACCGCGTGGAACACCGGTTCCAGGAGGTGCGCGATGGCCGGTTCCGCGACCACGCCGAGCACCAGCGTGCACAGGGTGATGCCGAGCTGGGCGGCCGCCAGCAGCGCGGAGACGTGCTGGAGCCCCCACAGCACGCTCTTCGCGCGCCGGTCGCCCTCCTCCGCGTGCGGTTCGATCTGGCTGCGGCGGACCGAGATCAGCGCGAACTCGGCGCCGACGAAGAACGCGTTCACGACCAGCGTCGCGAGGCCGATCAGCAGTTGGACGGCGGTCATCGGGCGTTCCTCCCGCCGGCCGCGCCGGCCGTCTCGGAATCGGCGTCGTCCTCGGCGGGAGCCCGCATCAGCACGCGGGCGGCCCGGTGCCCGGAGGCGTCGACCACGTCGAGCCGCCACCCGGCGACGGTCACGCTGTCGTCGACGGCGGGGATGCGGCCGAGTTCGGTCGCGACCAGTCCGGCCAGCGTCTCGTAGGGGCCCTCGGGGGCGCGCAGGCCGACGCGGGCGAGCTGGTCGACGCGGGTCGCGCCGTCCGCCGAGTACAGCGCGTGGCCGTCCTCGTCGCTGCCCGCCGGGGCGAGCCCCGGTGTCTCGTGCGGGTCGTGCTCGTCCCGCACCTCGCCGACGACCTCCTCGACGATGTCCTCCAGGGTGGCGACCCCGGCGGTGCCGCCGTACTCGTCGATGACCACGGCCATGGTGCGGCGGCCGGAGAGCCGGTCGAGCAGCCGGTCGACGGTGAGGGTCTCCGGGACGAACAGCGGCTCGCGCATGATCTCGGCGACGGGCACGCGCGCGCGGCGCTCGCCGGGCACGGCCAGCACGTCCTTGATGTGCGCGACGCCCACCACCGAGTCGAGGTTGCCCCGGTAGACGGGGAACCGGGACAGACCGGTCGCCCGGGTCGCGTTCGCCACGTCCTCGCAGGTCGCGCGGGAGTCCAGGGCCATCACCTGGACGCGCGGGGTCATCACGTTCTCCGCGGTCAGATCGGCGAGGTTCAGGGTGCGCACGAACAGCTCGGCGGTGTCCGCCTCCAGGGCGCCCTCCTTCGCGGAGTGGCGGGCGAGCGCGGCCAGCTCCTGGGGGCCGCGGGCGGCCGCCAGCTCCTCGGTGGGCTCCACCCCGAAGCGGCGCACCACGTGGTTGGCGGTGTTGTTGAGGTGGGAGATGAAGGGCCGGAAGGCCGCGCTGAACCAGCGCTGCGCGTTCCCGACCCGCTTGGCGACGGCCAGCGGCGAGGAGATCGCCCAGTTCTTCGGCACCAGCTCGCCGACGACCATCAGGAAGACCGTGGAGAGCGCGGTGCCGAGGACCAGCGCCAGGGTCGAGGCCGTCGATCCGGGGACGCCGGCCGACTCCAGCGGTCCGGCGATCAGCTTGGCGATCGACGGCTCGGCGAGCATGCCGACGACGAGGTTGGTGACGGTGATGCCGAGCTGGGCGCCGGAGAGCTGGAAGGTCAGGTTCTTCACGGCTCTGAGGGCGCCCTCGGCACCCCGTTCACCGCGTTCGACCGCCTGTTCGAGGTCGCCGCGCTGGACCGTGGTCAGCGAGAACTCGGCGGCGACGAAGGCACCGCAGGCGAGCGACAGCAGGATCGCCACCAGCAGGAGGAGCACTTCGGTCATCGGGTCACCTCCGTCCCAGGATCGGGCAGGAGGGGGAGGAGCGCGCGGTGTCGTACGCCACGCTTGCTACTGGGAGGTTCGCCCATGGGCGGACGCTCACACCTTTCATGGAGGATCGGATCACCCCCGAGAGGGGTGTGATGATCCTGCAATCGTAAAGGACCCGCAAAGTATTCCCGGGCGGCCGGTGAGCGGACGGGCGGCGGTTCAGCCGGTGAGCGGCTTCACCCAGCGCCGCCACTGCTCCTCGGGCCCGTACCCGGCGGCGTCCCAGGTGAGCCTGCCGCGCTCGTTGCCGGTCAGGACCATGGCGTCGGCCCGGCGGCCCCCGAGTGCGACGAACCGTTCCTCCGCCGCCGCGAGCAGCGCCGTCCCGATGCCCTGACGGCGATGCCGCGGATGCACCGCGAGCCGGTACAGGTGGCAGCGCCAGCCGTCGAACCCGGCGATCACCGTGCCGAGCAGTGCGCCGTCCCGCTCCGCCAGGAGCAGTGCCCCGGGGTCGCGCTCCACCAGCCGCTCGACCCCCGCCCGGTCGTCGCTGATGCTCGTCCCCTCGGCGGCGGTCCGCCAGAAGGCCAGCACGGTGTCCAGATCGGCGGACCCGGCGGCCCGGATGTGCGATGCGCTCATACGGTGATCCCAGCACCGCCCGCCGCCCCCGCACCCGGAATTCCACCATCCGGACAGCCTGGCCGCGCCGGCCGCTCCCGATCGCGTCTCCCCACCGGCGTCCCGGTCCGCGTCTTGCCGCCGCTAGCGTTTCCGCGCTAGCTTCGAGGCATGGCGAAGACCCAGCTGAACGTCCGGGTGGACGAGGGCACGGCCCGTGCCGCCCGTGAGCGCGCGCTCTCCCGCGGCATCAGCGTCAACCGGTACATCGAGGAACTGGTCAGACAGGACACCGGCGAGGTCGGCCACACCTTCGTGCAGGCCGCGGCCGACTTCATGAAGCAGTACGAGTCCGTCCTCGCCGAGGAGTTCGGCGCCGAGGCCGAGGGCAGGGGTTCCGGCGCGCGGGGCCCTCGCGAAGGTCGCCGCTGATCCCTTGAGCCGCCTCAGCATCGACCTCGCCTGGCTCCTCATGCTCGCCGAACAGAAGACGCCGGGCGACCCCCAGGTCTCCGACTGGGGCGCCCTCGTCGCGGCCGTCGCGCGGCACGAGGCCGAGATATTCGACGTCCCCGTCTACGACACCCCGCACGCCCGCGCCGCCGCCCTGCTCCAACTCCTGGTCCACGTACCGGCGCTGGAGCGCTCCAACGCGCTGTTCGCGTCCGCCGTCGCCTACGCCTACCTGGTCGCCAGCGGCCTGAAGGTGGCGACCTCGCCCGTCCAGGTCCGCGAACTGGCCCGGCTGGTCAAGAGCGGCGAGGCGTCCGTCCATGACATCGCCGAGGAACTGCGCGGCTGGACGGTCTGAACTCCCGGGCCGTAGCGCCCCGTTGGCCGGGACGGGAGACCCGCGACGGTGCCACGCGCCCCACCGTCACGTCCTCCTCGTCACGTCCCCTGCGTCAGCGGGACTCGCGGGCGGTGAAGGCCGCCGCGTCCCAGGTGCCGTGCAGGCGCGGGGCCAGCCATGTCGGTGCCCCGGCGCGGAAGTCGGCGGGGGGCAGGGATCCCGCGCCGGCCGGGAGCGCGCCGAGCAGCGGGGCGCCCGACACCTCCGGCAGGTCCCGCACGTTGCAGCGCGTCGCCAGATCGGGGGAGCCGGGCCAGCTCCCGATCAGCACTCCCGCCGACTCCAGCCCGCGCGAACGGAGTTCACGGGCCGTCAGCTCCGTGGTGTTGAGCGTGCCGAGGCCCGCCGTCGCCACCACGAGCACCGGCGCGGCCAGCAGGCCCGCCGCGTCGGCCAGCGTGCCGCCGTCCACGTCCAACCGGACCAGCAGGCCGCCCGCCCCCTCCACCAGCACCAGGTCGTGCTCGGTGGCGAGCTTCGCGGCGGCCTCCGCGACCTCCCCCGGGCGCACCGGCGCCCGACCGGCCAGCCGCGCCGCCGTGGCCGGTGCCAACGGGTCGGGGTAGCGGGCGAGTTCGGCGGTCGTGAGGCCGCCCGCGAGCCGCGCCACCTCCGCCGCGTCCCCCGGCTCGTGCGGCAGGACACCGGTCTGCGCCGCCTTCAGGACGGCCACCGTGCGGCCGGTCGCCAGGGCCGCGGCCGCCACGGCGGCGGTCGCGACCGTCTTGCCGACCTCCGTGCCCGTCCCCGTGATCACCAGGACCGTCATGTCATCCCTCCCGCGCCGCCGCGCACACCGCGCGGGCGATCCGTGCCACGTCCGCGTCGTCGGTGACGTACGGCGGCATCGTGTAGACGAGGTCGCGGAACGGCCGCAGCCACACGCCCTCCCGGACGGCGGCCCGGGTCGCGGCCGCCATGTCCACGGGGTGGTCCAGCTGCACCACCCCGATCGCGCCGAGGACCCGCACGTCCCGCACCCCGGGCAGTTCCCGCGCGGGGGCGAGCCCGTCCCGCAGTCCCGTCCCGATCCGCGTCACCTCGGCCCGCCAGTCCTGGCCGACCAGCAGCTCGATCGAGGCGCAGGCGACGGCCGCGGCCAGCGGGTTGCCCATGAACGTCGGCCCGTGGGCGAGGACCGGCACCTCACCGCGCGAGATGCCGTCGGCCACCCGCGGGGTGCACAGGGTCGCCGCCATCGTCAGACAGCCGCCGGTCAGCGCCTTGCCGACGCACATCACGTCCGGTGTCACCGCCGCGTGGTCGGCCGCGAACAGCGCGCCCGTGCGACCGAACCCGGTGGCGATCTCGTCGAACACCAGCAGCACGTCGTGCGCGTCGCACGCCTCGCGCAGCACCCGCAGATAGGCGGGGGAGTGGAACCGCATCCCGCCCGCGCCCTGCACCACCGGCTCCACGATCACCGCGGCCAGCTCGTCGGCGTGCCGCGCGATCTCCGTCCGCAGCAGCTCGGCGTACCCCTCGTCGTACGCGGTGGGCGGCTCCCGCACGAAGACCTGCCGGGGCAGCACCCCGG
Source organism: Streptomyces sp. SolWspMP-5a-2 (assembly GCF_900091845.1). Classification (GTDB taxonomy): domain Bacteria; phylum Actinomycetota; class Actinomycetes; order Streptomycetales; family Streptomycetaceae; genus Streptomyces; species Streptomyces doudnae. The sequence continues at coordinate 34,307 of NZ_FMCI01000044.1, read as the reverse complement.
GCGCCGCGTTCCACAGGTCGTGCATCCCGCCCTCGGGGTCGCACACCGACATCGGCTGCCAGGTGTCCCCGTGGTAGCCGCCGCGCCAGGTCAGCAGCCGGTGCTTGCCCGGACGGCCCAGCGAACGCCAGTACTGGAGGCACATCTTGACGGCGACCTCGACCGAGACCGAACCGGAGTCGGCCAGGAAGACGTGCTCGAGACCTTCGGGCGACAGCTCGACCAGGAGCTTCGCCAGCCGTACGGCGGGCTCGTGGGTGAGCCCGCCGAACATGACGTGGCTCATCCGGCCGAGCTGCGCGCGGGCCGCCTCGTTCAGCACCGGGTGGTTGTAGCCGTGGATCGCCGACCACCAGGACGCCATCCCGTCGACCAGTTCGCCCGCGCCGTCGGCCAGCCGCAGCCGCACCCCGCTCGCCGACTCCACGACGAGCGGTTCGTTCCGGCCGGGCATCGGCCCGTACGGGTGCCACACGTGCCGCCGGTCCAGCTCCAGCAACTCGGGCACGGAGAGCCGGGCTTGGGACCCGGCCACCGCAACTCCGGCGCCGGTGACGCCGATCCCGGTTCCAGGCGCGCTCCCGTCGAGCACGTCCCCTCCGGACGAGCCCCCGTCGGGCAACTCCTGTCCAGACACCGTCCGTTCAGGCATTGGGCGCGATGTCCGTCCCCGCGCCGCGTCGCCGGACGGCCACCAGGTCGGTCCGCGCCTCACCGGGAACCTTCCCGGACGCGGGCACCGCCGCCCCCGTCCCGGCCTCCCCGGACGCCGTCACCGGCACCGTCCCGCAGACCGCGTCCGCGCCACCGTCCCCCGGCGACCCGCAGCCGGCACCGGCGTGCGACCCGCACCCACCGCCCGTGTGCGACCCGCACCCCGCGTCCCCCGCGGACCCCGCGTGCGACCCGCACCCGGCATCCTCCGCGGACCCGGCGGCCGGGCCGCAGCCGGTCACGGACGCGCGCGACCGGTGGCCGGGGAGCGTCACCTCGTCGGAGCCCTCCACCTCGAACCCGGCGTCCGCGATCATGTCGAGGTCGGCCTGTCCCGCCTGGCCCTCGCTGGTCAGGTAGTCGCCGAGGAAGATCGAGTTGGCCAGGTGCAGCGCCAGCGGCTGGAGCGTGCGCAGGTGCACCTCACGGCCGCCCGCGATCCGCACCTCGACGTCCGGGCAGACGAACCGCACCATCGCCAGCACGCGCAGGCAGCGCTGCGGGGTGAGGTGCCACTCCTGGGCGAGCGGGGTGCCCTCCATCGGGATGAGGAAGTTGACCGGGACCGAGTCCGGGTCGAGGGCGCGCAGCGCGAGGACGACGTCGACCAGGTCCTCGTCCGTCTCGCCCATGCCCGCGATCAGACCGGAGCACGGCGAGAGACCGGCCGCGTGCGCCTTGCGGACGGTGTCGACGCGGTCGGCGTAGGTGTGCGTGGTGGTGATCTCCCCGTACGTCGCCTCGGACGTGTTGAGGTTGTGGTTGTAGGCGTCGGCGCCCGCGTCGCGCAGCCGCTCGGCCTGGCCGTCGGAGAGCAGGCCGAGGCAGGCGCACACCTCGACGCCCTCGTTCTCGTCCTTGATCGCCTTGATGGTCCGGGAGACCCGGTCCACGTCGCGGTCGGTCGGACCGCGCCCGCTCGCCACCAGGCAGACCCGCTTGGCGCCGCCCGCGAGCCCCGCCGCGGCCGCCCGGGACGCCTCGTCGGGCTTGAGCCAGGTGTACTTGAGGATGTCGGCCCGGGAGCCGAGCCGCTGGGAGCAGTAGGAGCAGTCCTCGGGGCAGAGCCCGGACTTCAGGTTGACGAGGTAGTTGAGTTTCACCCGTCGGCCGAACCACTGCCGCCGCACCCGGCCGGCCGCGGCCACCACGTCCAGCACGTCGTCGTCGGAAGTGGCGAGGACGGCCAGCGCTTCCTCGCGGGTCGGCAGCTCGCGCCGAAGCCCCTTGTCCACCAGCGTGTTCAGCAGGTCCATGGGAGCCGATCCTTGCCTACCCGACCCACCCAGGCAAAGGAGGCTTCATACAACAGAGCCCCTTCGACGTGTGGGTATGGCCACATCCTGCGCCGTCGACCCGACGGCTAGTGTCTGTCCACTGCCTACAAAAAGTCCCGGAGGAGCCATGGCGGCGTTCGGCTGGATCGACGAGCAGGCGGAGCTGCGTCGCCGCGCCGGGCTCGTCCGGACGCTGCGTCCGCGTCCCGCGGACTCCCCGCTGCTGGACCTGGCGGGCAACGACTACCTGGGCCTGGCCCACCACCCCGAGGTCGTCGAGGGCGCCGCCCGCGCGGCCCGTGTCTGGGGCGCGGGTTCGACCGGGTCCCGGCTGGTCACCGGGGACACCGAGCTGCACGCGGAGCTGGAGCGCGAACTCGCCGCCTTCTGCGGGTTCGAGGCGGCGCTCGTCCTCTCCTCCGGCTACACGGCCAACCTCGCCGCGGTCACCGCGCTGGCCCCGCACGGCTCCCTGCTGGTCTCCGACGCGGGCAACCACGCCTCGCTGATCGACGGCTGCCGACTGGCCCGCGCCGAGCGGCAGATCGTCGCGCACCGCGACCCGGAGGCGGTGCGCAAGGCGCTGCGCGGCCACCGGGGGCCCGCGCTGGTGGTCTCCGACACGGTCTTCTCGGTCGACGGCGACGCCGCCCCGCTGGCCCGGCTCGCCGAGGTCTGCCGGGAGTCGGGGGCGGGGCTGCTGGCCGACGACGCGCACGGGCTCGGCGTCCTCGGGGACGGCGGCCGGGGCGCCGGGTGGGCGGCGGGGCTCGCGGGCGCCGACGACGTCGTGGTGACGGCGACGCTCTCCAAGGCGCTCGGCAGCCAGGGCGGGGTGGTGCTCGGACCGGCCCGGGTGATCGACCATCTGGTCAACGCGGCACGGACGTTCATCTTCGACACCGGTCTCGCGCCCGCCGCCGTCGGCGGGGCCCTGGCGGCGCTGCGGCTGCTCGGCCGGGAACCGGGGCGCGCCGAGCGGGCCCGGCGGGTCGCGGCGGAGCTGTACGCACGGCTGACCGCCGCGGGGCACGAGGCGGTGCGCCCGGACGCCGCGGTGGTCTCCGTACGCGCTCCGTCCCCGGAGGCGGCCGTGCGCTGGACGGCCGGGTGCCGCGGCGCGGGAGTGGCCGTGGGGTGCTTCCGTCCTCCTTCCGTGCCCGACGGCGTCTCCCGGCTCAGGCTGACGGCCCGTGCGGACCTCTCCGGGGAACAGATCGAACGCGCTGTACGGGTGATCGGCGGTACACGACCATGAGTCGGCGTGACACGGCCGTGCTCCGTCCGCGATGGAATTGATCAGACTCGCGCAGGTGCGAACAGATCGGGTGGAGTCCTAGCTGAACCAATCAAAACTGCTCAGGACGTACGGGTCGGCTCGGGCGTGGTGCCTCCGCTCAGACCCGGAACGCGGCCGTGAACCGCGCCCAGCTCCCGGGGGAGAACAGGAGCGCGGGCCCGGCCGGTTCCTTGGAGTCGCGGACGGCGAGCAGTCCGGCGCAGCGGCCGGAGCGCGGCAGGGCCGTCTCGACGCAGTTGTTCGCTCCCGTGCTGTAGCTGCTGCGCAGCCAGCGCACACCGTGCAGTTCGGTGGTGCGCGGTACGTTCCGAGGCAGTACTGACATGGTGCCTCCTTACGCGCCGTCAGCCATCCCGGCGATGTAATCCAACGAGTCCTCGGGCGAGAGGGCGCGGATCTGAAGGGTGGTGAAGGCCTCGGTGTAGGCCCGGAGGTCTTCTTTCCGTTCGAGATAGAGGCTACTCGTCAAGTGGTCGAGCACCACCACGTCCAGATCAGAAGTGCTCGAAAATGAGAAGATAACGAAAGGGCCGGTCACGCCCACATGCGCCCCGGCAGTGAACGGCAGTACCTGGAGCCGCACTTGGGGAAGGCGCGCCGCCTCGATGAGCCTCTGGAGCTGGCGGACCATCACGCCGGGGCCGCCGATCTCCCGGCGCAGCACCGCCTCGTCCAGCACGGCGCTGAGCCGCAACGGCTCCTGCGCGCGCAGCACTTCCTGCCGCGCCACCCGCACCGCGACCAGCGCGTCGAGCCGTTCGTCGTCGAGTCCGCCGACGGCGGCGCTGGTCACCGCCCGTGCGTACTCCGGGGTCTGGAGCAGCCCCGGCACCACGGAGGTCTCCAGCGTGGCCATGGCACTCGCCTGCGACTCCAGGCTGATGAAGTCGCGGTACGTCGGCGGAAGCACCCCGCGGTACGCGTGCCACCAGTGGTGTCCGCCCCCGCCGCCCTCGTCGCCGCCCGCCAGCACCAGGAGCAGTTCGCGCTGTTGGGGATCGGCGACCCGGTACGCGTCCAGCAGTAACCGCACATCGGCCTGTTTCACCCCACTGGCGCCGGTCTCGATCCGGCTGACTTTCGACTGGTGCCATCCCACGATGCGGGCGGCCTCGCCGCTCGTGAACCCCGCGACCGTGCGCAGGGTGCGCAGTTCCGCGCCGAGTTTCCGGCGGCGCACCGCGGGACCATGTTGCATGGGGTACTCCCTACTCCCTCCGGGCCGCCCAAATACGGTCTCGCGTCGTAGAGTTCACCGCTTTGAGCGACAGATATATGCATATCTTGGTGGATCGCCAGCCGGGACGGGTGCGGCAGTGGCAGTCTGGCGGCGAACCACCAGTCCGGGACCGTACTCGAACCATCCGTTCCATGTCGGACTCTCGGTCCCGAGGGAAAGGGACGACGTCGCCATGGCAGACCACCTGGAAGCATCCGTCACTCTGCCGAGCGAGCCCGGCTCGGTCTCCGCGGCCCGCGGCTACGTGGTGTCGACCCTCGTCGAGTGGGGGCTCGCGGTCGACAGCGACGCCGTCGACACCATCCGTCTGATCGTCTCCGAACTGGCGACCAACGCCGTCCAGCACACCTTCGGCCAGTCGCCGACCTTCACCGTGGGGATGGAGCTGGAGCGTCACGAGCACCTGCGCATCGGGGTCACCGACAGCCATCCGCGGTTTCCGAAGCGGCTGCCCGCCGCCGTGCAGCAGGACAACGGGCGGGGCATGGTGATCATCCGCTGGCTGACCGCCGAGTGCGGCGGCCGGGTGCGGGTGCGGCCCACCAGGGAGGGCGGCAAGACCGTCTCGATCGAGCTGCCGTGGACCGTCGAGGCCCGCCCGGTCTCCCGGGCGGGCCTGCGGGAGCCGTAGCCGCCCGTGGACGGTGACGGCGGGCCCCAGGAGGGCCGTGCCGCCGCCGCGGGGCCGGGACGGGCCCCAGACGGCGACGGCGGGCCACCAGTGCCCTCGCGCGCGGGTCAGCTGACCCGGCCGTACCAGACGCTCTTGGTCCAGATCTTCTGCAGCCGCACCACGTCCCCGGTCTTCGGGGCGTGCCAGATCTTTCCCTTGCCCGCGTAGATGCCGACGTGGTAGACGCTGGAACCGGAGTGGAAGAACACGAGATCCCCGGCCTTGCGGCTCTTGGACGAGACGTGGTGGGTCTTGTTGTACTGCTGGGCGGCCGTCCTCGGCAGGCTCTTGCCCGCCTTCTTGAACGAGTACAACGTGAGCCCGGAGCAGTCGAAACGGCCGGGTCCGATGGCGCCGTACCGGTAGGGGGAGCCCTTCTTGGAGGCCGCCACCTGGAGTGCCTTCGTCGCCGGCGTGGCGGCCGCCGCGGACGAGGCCACACCGGGGACCACGACCGACCCGCCGACGGCGGCGATCGTGAGGGCCGAGGCCGTACCGGCCCTGACCATGAGCGACGGGACACGATTGAGCGCAGTCATGCGCAACCCTTCGTCAGCCGCCTGTGAAGGATGACCTGTCGGATTCGGGCTGGCGAAGTTGCCCGGCCGCGTGGTCGCGGCTTCACCCCAAGGGCTGCTCGGACCCGGTCATGGCGTGACCGTCCCGGCGACCCGTCGTGCTCGGGTCCTCCACTCCTGCCGATCCACTCCTGTCGACCGGTCATCCGGGCGGCGGCAGGACTCGGCGTCCGCCCGGATCGCCCCGCCGCTGCGGCGGGGGCTTGTCGTCAGTCAGGGATCTTGGCGCACGGATGTCTGAAAATCCCAATGGAACCGGGTATTTGTGTTGTTCCTCACCACTCGCCCGATCGGGTGGACACCCGGCGCCGCGCACCGCTTCCGAGGGTGCGGGGGAGGCCCGGACCAGCGACGGAACGCGCTTTCCCCGCCGTGCGGTAGGCGCCATGCGCAACCGCGAGGTCCCTGATGAGCAGTCATGAGTCCTTCGAATGGGGGTAAGTCGTTCGGTCCGTTTCGAGCGCGCCCTGGACACCGCATGGGTGTACGTCAATTCCCGTCGGCGGGAGGCAGGGTGACGCGCGCGGTGCGCCGTTCACCGTCGAGCGCCCGCAGGGCGCGCGCGAGGGTCGGCGCGTGCAGTTCGCTCTCGCCCCGCCCGTGCATCGTCGCGAGCGCGTCGCGCAGTTCGGTGGCCCGCGCCACCAGGGCCTGGGCCGCCCTGAGTCCGGCGTAGGTGGAACCGTCCCGGCCGGGGTTGATCCGGCCGAGCAGGTCGACGGCGTCGAGGTAGCGGTCGATCAGCTCGCCCTCGGCGCGGGTCAGCGCGGGCAGCGGCGGGAGTTCGGGCGGTCGGGCCATGGCGGACCCCTCCAGGGTGGGAGCCGGCTTCCGGGAGCGGCGCTCTCCTTGAAAACGTACAGGACGTACAGTCGCGGGGACGGGGTTCCGGGGACATCACCACCCGTCAACTCCCGTGCCGGGGAACGCCGATGTCACCCCGGACGGGCTCCGGAGACGGCCGTAAGGTGGGGACATGGCCTACGAGATTCCCGTGACCCAAGCCAGGGCCGAGCTGGCCGACCTGATCAATCGGGTGGTGTACGGCGGCGAGCGCGTGGTCGTGACGCGGCACGGGAAGCCCCTGGTCGCCTTGGTCTCCGCCGCCGACCTGGAGCGGCTCGCCGCGCTGGACGCCGCCGCGGAGGGCCCCGTCGTGGGCGCGGTCGGCGCGGTCGCCGGGGTCCGCGAGGCCGCCCCGCGCGAGCACCGGCGCCACGGCGTCGCGGCCGAGCACCGCGGCCCCTGAACCCGCCGCGCGGTTCCCGTCCCACCCGGCCGTATACGGTCGCCCGCGGGCCGCGGGAAGCCGCCCCGGGCCGGGTCGTGGGATCACCGCGGGGTTAACGTGTTCGAAACCCCGCCCGACTAGCCTGCCGACCCACGCCACCAGGGACGTCGCCCCGTGGCCGCGGCACTCCGGGCCCCGCCGGTCCGGAACGAGGACTGTGAGGTGTGACGTGCAACTGACCCCGCACGAGCAGGAGAGGCTGCTGATCCACGTGGCGGCCGACGTGGCACAGAAGCGCAGGGACCGCGGGCTGCGGCTCAACCACCCGGAGACGGTCGCGCTCCTCACCTCCCACATCCTGGAGGGCGCCCGCGACGGCCGGACCGTCGCGGAGCTGATGGCCTCCGGCCGCACCCTGCTCACCCGGGAGGACGTCATGGACGGCGTCCCCGAGATGATCCACGACGTCCAGGTCGAGGCGACCTTCCCGGACGGCACCAAGCTCGTCACCGTCCACGACCCGATCGTCTGAGGGGGCGCCCGTGATTCCCGGAGAGATCCTGTTCGAGGACGACCCGGTCGTCTACAACGAGGGCCGCGAGGTCACCGCGCTCACCGTCCTGAACGCCGCCGACCGGCCCGTCCAGGTCGGCTCTCACTACCACTTCGCCGAGGCCAACCCCGGTCTGGACTTCGACCGCGCGGCGGCCCGCGGCAAGCGCCTGAACGTCAGCGCGGGCACCTCGGTCCGCTTCGAGCCCGGCATCCCCGTCGACGTCGAACTCGTCCCCCTCGCCGGGGCCCGGATCGTGCCCGGACTGCGCGGGGAGACCGGAGGTGCCCTCGATGCCTGAGATCTCCCGCGCCGCCTACGCCGACCTCTTCGGCCCCACCACCGGCGACCGGATCCGGCTCGCCGACACCGATCTGCTCGTCGAGATCGAGGAGGACCGCTCCGGCGGCCCCGGCCGCGCCGGTGACGAGGCCGTCTTCGGTGGCGGCAAGGTCGTCCGCGAGTCCATGGGCCAGTCGCTCGCCACCCGCGCGGACGGCGCCCCGGACACCGTCGTCACCGGCGCCGTGGTCATCGACCACTGGGGCGTCGTCAAGGCCGACGTCGGCATCCGCGACGGCCGGATCACCGGCATCGGCAAGGCGGGCAACCCCGACACCATGGACGGCGTCCACCCGGAGCTGGTGATCGGTCCGGAGACCGAGATCATCGCGGGCAACGGCCGCATCCTCACGGCCGGGGCCGTCGACGCGCACGTGCACTTCATCTGCCCGCAGGTCGCCGACGAGGCGCTCGCCTCCGGGGTCACCACCCTCGTCGGCGGCGGCACCGGGCCCGCCGAGGGCTCCAAGGCGACCACCGTGACGCCCGGCCCTTGGCACCTGGCCCGGATGCTGGAGGCGATGGACGGCCACCCCCTCAACATCGGCCTCCTCGGCAAGGGCAACACCGTCTCCCAGCAGGCGATGCTCTCCCAGATCCGCGGCGGCGCCCTCGGTCTCAAGCTGCACGAGGACTGGGGCTCCACCCCCGCCGTCATCGACGCGGCCCTCACCGCCGCCGACCTGACCGGCGTCCAGGTCGCGATCCACACCGACACCCTGAACGAGGCCGGTTTCGTCGGGGACACCCTCGCCGCGATCGGCGGCCGGGGCATCCACGCGTACCACACCGAGGGCGCGGGCGGCGGGCACGCGCCGGACATCATGACCGTCGTCTCCGAGCCGCACGTCCTGCCCAGCTCCACCAACCCGACCCGGCCGTACACCGTCAACACCGCCGAGGAACACCTCGACATGCTGATGGTCTGCCACCACCTGAACCCGGCCGTCCCCGAGGACCTCGCGTTCGCGGAGTCCCGCATCCGGCCCTCGACCATCGGTGCCGAGGACGTCCTGCACGACCTGGGCGCCATCTCGATCATCTCCTCCGACTCGCAGGCCATGGGTCGGGTCGGAGAGGTGATCCTGCGCACCTGGCAGACCGCCCACGTGATGAAGCGCCGCCGGGGCGCCCTGCCGGGCGACGGCCGCGCCGACAACCACCGGGTGCGCCGCTACGTCGCCAAGTACACGATCAACCCGGCCCTCGCGCAGGGCCTCGCCCGGGAGATCGGCTCGGTGGAGACCGGGAAACTCGCCGACCTGGTGCTCTGGGAGCCCGCGTTCTTCGGCGTCAAGCCCCTGCTGGTGCTCAAGGGCGGCCAGATCGCCTACGCGCAGATGGGCGACGCCAACGCCTCCATCCCGACCCCGCAGCCGATCCTGCCGCGCCCGATGTTCGGCGCGACCGGGCGGGCGCCCGCCGCCAACTCGGTCAACTTCGTCGCGCCGCTCGCCGTCGAGGACGGTCTGCCGGAGCGGCTGCGGCTCGGCAAGCGGTTCGTCGCCATCGAGTCCACCCGGGCGGTGACCAAGGCCGACATGCGGGAGAACGACGCCCGGCCCGAGGTGCGGATCGACCCGGACAGCTTCGCCGTGCACATCGACGGCGAACTGGTCGAGGCGGCACCCGCCGCCGAACTGCCCATGGCCCAGCGTTACTTCCTCTTCTGATGTCCAGGTCGGCACTGCTGCTCCTGGCCGACGGCCGGTTCCCCGCCGGAGGGCACGCGCACTCCGGCGGCGCCGAGGCCGCCGTGGGGGACGGCCGGATCACCGGCGCCGCGACCCTGGCGGAGTTCTGCCGGGGACGGCTGCACACCACAGGACTGGTCGCCGCCTCCCTCGCCGCGGCGGCCTGTCTCGGCCTGGACGTCGTGGAGTTGGACGCGGCGGCGGACGCGCGCACCCCGTCGCCCGCGCTGCGGACGGCCGCCCGCAAACTGGGCCGGCAGCTGACCCGGGCCGCGCGCGCCACCTGGCCGAGCACCGAACTCGACGCGCTGGCACGGAAGTTCCCCAAGGGAGCGCATCAGCCGGTGGTGCTGGGGCTCACCGCGCGGGCCACCGGGCTCGGCGCCCTCGACGCCGCCTACTGCGCGGCCTACGAGAGCGTGAGCGGGCCCGCGTCGGCGACGGTGCGGCTGCTGAGCCTCGACCCGTTCGACGCGACGGGGGTCCTGGCCCGGCTCGCGCCGGACGTCGACCGGGTCGCGGACCTCGCCGCCGAGGCGGCCGGGCGGGCCGTCGGGCAGGGCGTGGACGTCCTGCCCGCCGCGTCCGCCCCGCTGTCGGAGATCGGCGCGGAGGCGCACGCCGACTGGGCGGTGCGCCTGTTCGCGTCGTGAGCCAGGGGGCTGCCGCCCCCGGGCACGGAGCACTCAAGGAGCCGTACATGCATCTCGACCACACCCACCACGGCGCCCCGGCCGTCGGCGCCGACGCCCGGCGCCCCGACGGGACCAGGCGCGCCCTGCGCGTCGGACTCGGCGGACCGGTCGGATCGGGGAAGACGGCGACCGTCGCCGCGCTCTGCCGGGCGCTGCGCGACGAACTCTCCCTGGCCGTCGTCACCAACGACATCTACACCCGCGAGGACGCCGAGTTCCTGCTCCGCGAGGCCGTGCTGCCGCCCGAGCGGATCAGCGCGGTGGAGACCGGGGCCTGCCCGCACACCGCGATCCGGGACGACATCTCCGCCAACCTCGAAGCCGTCGAGGACCTGGAGGACGAGGTCGGCCCGCTGGACCTGATCCTCGTCGAGTCCGGCGGCGACAACCTCACCGCCACCTTCTCCAAGGGCCTCGTCGACGCCCAGGTCTTCGTGATCGACGTGGCGGGCGGCGACGACATCCCGCGCAAGGGCGGCCCCGGCGTCACCACCGCCGACCTCCTCGTCGTCAACAAGACCGACCTCGCCCCGTACGTCGGCTCCGACCTCGCGCGGATGGCCGCCGACGCCAAGGCGCAGCGCGGTGAACTCCCCGTCGTCCTCCAGTCGTTGCGTGCCGGGGACGGCGTCGCCGACGTCGCGGCCTGGGTGCGCGGGCGGCTCGCCGAGTGGACCGCGTGAGGACGCACGGCGTCCGCGCCACCGCCCGGATCGTCGCCCGGCGCGACGGCCGGGGCGGCACGAGCCTGCCGGTCCTGGAGGGCGAGGGGCCGCTGGCACCCCGGCGCACCCGGGGCGGCGCGGCCGAGGCGCGGGTGGTGCTCGTCGGCGCGATGAGCGGCCCGCTCGGCGGCGACCGGTTCGCGGTGCGGGCCACCGTCGAACCCGGCGCCCGGCTGCGGGTCTCCTCCGCCGCGGCCACCATCGCGCTGCCCGGCCAGGCCAAGGGCGAGGCCCACTACGACGTCCGCCTCGACATCGAGGACGACGGCGAACTGGTCTGGCTCCCGGAGCAGTTGATCTCGGCGGCGGGCAGCGATCTGCGGGTCACGACGCGGGTGGAGGCGGCCCCCGGGGCCCGGGTGACCCTGCGCGAGGAGCAGGTGCTCGGCCGGTACGGCGAGGAGCCGGGGCGGCTCACCAGCCGTCTGGTGCTGCGCAGCGGCGGACGGCTGGTCCTCGACCAGGAGCTGGCCTGCGGCCCCGGCGCCCCCGGCGGCTGGGACGGCCCCGCCGTGCTCGGCGGCCGCCGGGCGGTCGGACAACTGCTCGTGGTGCGGCCCGAGTTCGAGTCGGCGGCGCCGCGGGCGCGGCTGCTCGGGGGCGGTGCCACCCTGGTGCCGCTGGCCGGGCCCGCCGTGCTGGTGACCGCCGTCGCGGCCGACGCGCGGCTGCTGCGCCGGGTGCTGGACGAGGCGCTCACCGCGATCGGCTGACCGCTCAGCGGGACATCACATTCCGGCTATCGGATTGGCAAAGAAGGTCAACGCCCCCTGTTCTCAGCGCGCTCACAGCAGCGAGGATCCCCCGTACCGATTCGAAACGATGTACGGGGAGGTCCCACTTGAGGGGTATCGGAACGAACAGGCGGGCGGCTGCGCTCGGTTCCGCCGGCGTGTTCGTCACGGCCGCGCTGATAGCCGGCGCCGTCGCCGCACCGTCGGCCAGCGCCGGGACCCGGCACGGCCAGGACCGTGAGGCGCGCGGCGCTGCCATCGCGGCGGACCGGGCCGCCAAGGCCGGTGTCGACTGGCAGGACTGCCCCGCCGACTGGGGCCTGGCGGCCCCCATCCAGTGCGGCTGGGTCAGCGTCCCGCTCGACTACGCCAAGCCCTACGGCAAGCAGATCAAGCTCGCCGTCGACCACATCGGCAACACCGGCACCAAGGCCGAGCGCCAGGGCGCGATCGTCTACAACCCCGGCGGCCCCGGCGGTTCGGGCCTGCGCTTCCCGACCCGGGTCACCAACAAGAACCCGGTCTGGGCGAACGTCGCCAAGGCGTACGACTTCGTCGGCTTCGACCCGCGCGGCGTCGGCCACTCCGCGCCCATCTCCTGCCAGGACCCGCAGGAGTTCGTCAAGGCGCCCAAGCTCGACCCGGTGCCGGACTCCGAGGCCGACAAGCGCGTCCAGCGGAAGCTGGCCGCCGCCTACGCCAAGGGCTGCGCCGAGCGCACCGGCAGGCAGACGCTGGCCCAGATGACCACGCCGAACACCGTGCGCGACCTCGACGTGATCCGCGCCGCCCTCGGCGAGAAGAAGCTCAACTACCTGGGCGTCTCCTACGGCACCTACATCGGCGCCGTCTACGGCACGATGTTCCCGGGCCACCTGCGCCGCATGGTCGTCGACAGCGTCGTCAACCCGTCGCGCGAGAAGGTCTGGTACCAGGCCAACCTGGACCAGGACGTCGCCTTCGAGGGCCGCTGGAAGGAGTGGCAGGACTGGGTCGCCGCCAACGACGCCGCCTTCCACCTCGGCACCACCCGCGCCGCCGTCCAGGCCAAGTGGCTCGACCTGCGCGCCAAGGCCAAGAAGGCCCCGCTCGGCGGGGTCGTCGGACCGGCCGAACTGATCAGCTTCTTCCAGAGCGCGCCGTACTACGACTCGTCCTGGGTGCCGATCGCCACCGTCTTCAGCAAGTACGTCGCCGGTGACACCCAGGCGCTGATCGACGCCGCCGCCCCCGACATGTCGGACACCGCGGGCAACATCTCCGCGGAGAACGGCAACGCCGTCTACACGGCCGTCGAGTGCACCGACGCCAAGTGGCCCACCAGCTGGCAGAAGTGGGACCGCGACAACACCGCGCTGCACAAGAACTACCCGTTCATGACCTGGGCCAACGCCTGGATGAACCTGCCCTGCGCGACCTGGCCGGTCAAGCAGCGCACCCCGGTCGAGGTCACCAGCCACAAGGACCTGCCGCCGGTCCTCATCGTGCAGTCCACCAACGACGCCGCCACCCCGTACGCGGGCGCCGTCAGCCTGCACCAGCGCTTCAAGGGCTCCCGCCTGATCACCGAGAAGGACGCGGGCTCCCACGGCGTGACCGGACTGGTCAACACCTGCATCAACCAGCGGGTGGACACCTACCTGCTCACCGGCGGGCTCGACGCGGCCGACGTCACCTGCGCCCCGCACGCCACGCCCAAGCCGTAACCCGGCGACGGCACATGAGGAGGGGGCGACCGGAACTCCGGTCGCCCCCTTCGCCGTTCGCGCCCGCTCAGCCCAACGGCAGCCGCGGGAAACGCCGTTCCGGCTCCTGCGCCTGCTGCGCCTTCGCCACCGCCGCGTACTCGTCGACGTACTCCTGCTCGGACAGCGACAGGATGGCGTACATGATCTCGTCGGTGACGGCGCGCAGGATCGCCTTCTCGTCCTCCATCCCGGCGTAGCGGGAGAACTCCAGGGGCTCGCCGAACCGGATCGCCACCGGGTGGACGTTGGGGATGACCTTCCCCGGCGGCTGCGCCTCGAAGGTGCCGATCATCGCGCACGGGATCACCGGGGCGCCGGACTTGAGGGCCATCACCGCGACCCCCACCTTGCCCTTGTAGAGCCGCCCGTCGTGCGAGCGGGTGCCCTCCGGATAGATGCCGAGCAGTTCGTCCTTGGAGAGCACCCCGAGGCCCTCGCGGATGGCGGCCTGCCCCGCCTCCTTGCCCGTGCGGTCGACCGGGATCTGGCCCGCGCTGCGGAAGAACGCCGCGGTGAGGCGGCCCTTGATGCCGGGGCCGGTGAAGTACTCCTTCTTCGCCAGGAACGTGATGCGCCGCTTGAGGATGGCGGGCATCAGGAAGTGGTCCGAGAAGGAGAGGTGGTTGCCGGCGATGATGGCGGCGCCGGTGGCCGGGACGTGGTCGAGGCCCTCGATGCGAGGCTTGAAGAGCACTCTCAACAGGGGCCCCAACAGCACGTACTTGAGGACGTAGTAGAACACGGGGTCGCTCCCAACGGTACCGATTCGGCCCGAGGGCCGCGTTCACACAGGTCAGGGGTGATGTTGGAGGAGATCAGTTTACGGGCGGCTCCCGGTACGTGTAACCGGCTCGACCGGGTCTCATGCGGGCCGGGCCCGTTCCGGCACGGCGTTTCGCCGGGTACCGCCCCGCTCGTCCGGTAACCGGGACCCGGCCGGAGTCAGTCCGGCGGCCCGGACAGTGACTGCTCCGCCCAGATGACCTTGCCCTCGGGCGAGAACCGGGTGCCCCAGCGCTGGGTGAACTGCGAGACCAGCAGCAGCCCCCGGCCGCCCTCGTCGGTGGTCCGCGGATGCCGCAGATGGGGCGCGGTCGCACCGCCGTCGCTGACCTCGCAGATCAGCGCGCGGTCCCGGATCAGCCGCAGCCGGATCGGCCCGGCCGCGTGCCGCATCGCGTTGGTGACCAGCTCGCTGACGACCAGCTCGGTGGTGAACGCCAGCTCCTCCAGGTCCCACGCGGTCAGTTGCCTGGCCGCCGCCTTGCGGGCCACCGCGACGATCGCCGGGTCGGACGCCAGCTCCCAGTCGGCCACCTGGTCCGCGCCCAGCAGCCGGGTGCGGGCCATCAACAGGGCCACGTCGTCGTGCGGATGGGCCGGGATCAGCGCGTCGATCACCGCCCCGCACCGGCTGTCGAAGGACCCGGTGGTCCGCTCCAGCGCCGCCCGCAGCCGCTCCCGCCCGGCGCCGCCGTCCTCGCCTTCGCCGTCGGCGAGCAGCCCGTCGGTGTGCAGGACGAGGGTGCTCCCGGCGGCGAGCGTCAG
Source organism: Streptomyces sp. SolWspMP-5a-2 (assembly GCF_900091845.1). Taxonomy (GTDB): domain Bacteria; phylum Actinomycetota; class Actinomycetes; order Streptomycetales; family Streptomycetaceae; genus Streptomyces; species Streptomyces doudnae. The sequence continues at coordinate 19,255 of NZ_FMCI01000044.1, read as the reverse complement.
CTCCACCGACTCGAAGGGCGGCCCACCGGCCCCCAGCGGCGGCCCCTGCGGCAGTTCGACGAAGCCGACGCCCCCGTCGGGCCGCACCACGGCGGGCGCGGGGTGTCCGGCGGCGGCCATGGCGCACCGGCCGTCGACGGGGTCGTACACCACGTAGACGCAGCCCGAGCCGACCGCGCGCATGCTGTCGCCGTAGGAGTCACCGGCCGGGTCGGGACGCACGCCCTCCTGCTGCGCGGCCGTACCGACCAGGTCGTCGAGGTGGGCGAGCACCTCGTCCGGCGGCAGGTCGAGCGCGGCGAGGGTGCGCACCGCCGTGCGCAGCCTGCCCATCGCGGCGGACGCGTCGATGCCGTGGCCCGGCACCTCGCCCACCACCAGCGCCACCCGGGCCCCGGAGAGCGGGATCAGGTCGTACCAGTCGCCGCCCAGGCCGGTCAGTTCGTCGGCGGGGCGGTAGCAGGCCGTCACCTCCACCGCGTCCTGCTCGGGCAGCCGCCGCGGCAGCAGACTGCGCTGGAGCGCCAGCGCCGCGTTCCGCTCCCGGGTGTAGCGGCGGGCGTTGTCCACGCAGACGGCGGCCCGCGACACCAGGTCCCCGGCCAGGTGCAGATCGCCCGCGTCGAAGGGGTCCTGGCGCCCGCGCCGGAAGAACGTCGTCACCCCGAGGGTCACGCCCCGCGCCCTGATCGGCACCACCATCGCGCTGTGCAGGCCGAGTTCGCGGAAGGTCGCGGCCCGCCCGCCCGGCGCCCGGCTCGCCCACTCGGAGGCCGCGGGGTCGAGCCGCTCCCGCCGCCAGGCCCGCCCCGAGGCCAGCGTGTGCAGCGGAGGCGACCCGTCCAGGTACCCGACCTCGGTCCCGACCTCCACGGACGCGGCCTCGACGACGTCCCCGCACCCGTCGTCGCACCCATCGCCGCTGACGCCGTCGCCGTCGTCGCCGGAGCCCGGGGCCGCGCCGCCGGGTGCGCCGTCCGGGTCGACCGAGCGCTGACCGGCCCGGCGCAGCACCGGCGCGGCAGGTTCCCCGGGCGGCACCGGCACGGGTTCCGCCCCGCGCAGCACCCACTCCAGCAGGTCGACGGTGACCAGGTCGGCGAAGTCGGGGACGGCCACGTCGGACAGCTCCTGGGCGGTCCCCTCGATGTCCAGGGTGCGGCCGATGCGCTCGCCCGCCCGGTCCAGGAGCGCCAGCCGCTGCCTGGCCCGGTGCCGCTCGGTGACGTCGACGACCGTGTAGTAGACGCCCGTCGGACAGCCGCGCTCGTCCTCCAGCCGGGTGAACGACAGCACGTGCGCGGTCTCCCGGTGCGGGGCCGAGCGCAGCCGGCCGACGTGCTCGTAGCCGATCACCGGCTCGCCGGTCGCCAGCACCCGCCGCATCTGCGCCTCGATGGCGTCCACGTCGACGCCCGGCTGGACCTCCGCGAGCCTGCGGCCCAGGCGCTGCCCCGGCGGCCCGCCGCCGAACCGGGTCAGGGCCGGGTTCGACCAGACGAACCGCAGCTCGGTGTCGACGACGGCTATCCCGACCGGCGACCGGGTGAGCATCGTCTCCAGGACGGTGCGGCTCATGTCCCAGCCCGGAGCGCCCCGCAGGTCGGACAGGAGGACCAGCCAGCGGTCGGCGCCGCCCGGCTCCACGGCGGGCGTCACCCGGGCCATCACCGGCACCTGGCCCCCGTCCCCGCGCCGGGCGGTCAGCAGCCCGGCCCAGCCGTCGTCGTGCAGGCACCGCTGGGCCAGCTCGGGCACCCGGGCCGCGTCGGTGGGCACCAGCAGACCGGCCACCCCGGTGCCGACGACCTCGGAGGCGGGACGGCCCAGGAGGCGCTCGGCGCCCCGCGTCCAGCTCGTGACGACGCCCCGCGCGTCGAGCAGCAGGGGCGCGGCATCGGCGACGTCGAACCGCTGCCGGTCCCCGCTCCGCTCCTCCTGAGCACCCACGGCCGACCTCTCTGTCGCGGAGCGTGGTCTTCCACCTCTTCTCCATCTTCACTCGCCCCGCCCGCCGGTGCGCGTGGCCCGGAGCGGGGGAGTGACGGAGGGACGGCGACCGGGTGCCGCGGCAGCGCGCCGGTCCCGGCCCGGACGGGACGGACGACGCCGCCTCACCGGGCCGGGACCGGCGCGGGAACCCTGCCCGCTGCCGCTCAGGCGGCCCCGACCAGCACCCGCTCCAGGGTGCTCAGGGCGTCGAGCAGCTCCTCCTCCGTGATGGTCAGCGGGGGAGCCAGCCGGATCGTCGAGCCGTGGGTGTCCTTGACGAGAACGCCCTCGTTCATCAGGCGGGCGCTGATCTCGCGGCCGGTGCCCAGGGCCGGGTCGATGTCGACGCCCGCCCAGAGGCCGCGGGCGCGGAAGCCGACGACGCCCTTGCCGACCAGCCCCGTGAGGCCGTCCCGCAGGACCGTGCCGAGCTCCGCGGCCCGGCGCTGGAACGCGCCCGTCTCCAGCAGCTCCACCACCGCCGTGCCGACCGCCGCGGCCAGCGGGTTGCCGCCGAACGTGGAGCCGTGCTCGCCGGGCCGCAGCACCCCGAGCACCTCCCGGTCGGCCACCACCGCGGAGACCGGCACGATCCCGCCGCCCAGCGCCTTGCCGAGCAGCACCACGTCCGGCACGACCCGCTCGTGCTCCACGGCGAGGGTGCGCCCGGTGCGGCCGAGGCCCGACTGGATCTCGTCCGCGACGAAGAGGCAGTTCATACGCCGGGTCAGCTCCCGCACCCCGGTGAGGTAGCCGTCGTCCGGGATGATCACCCCGGCCTCGCCCTGGATCGGCTCGATCAGCACCGCCGCCGTCGTCTCGTCGACGGCCGCCTCCAGCGCCGCGAGGTCGTTGTACGGCACGATCCGGAACCCCGGCGCGAACGGCCCGAACCCGGCCCGCGCCGTCTCGTCGGTGGAGAACCCGACGATCGTCGTCGTCCGGCCGTGGAAGTTCTCGGCCGCGACCACGATCGTCGCCCGGTCCGCCGGGACGCCCTTCACCTCGTACGCCCACTTGCGGGCCACCTTGATGCCGCTCTCCACGGCCTCCGCGCCGGTGTTCATGGGCAGCACCATGTCCAGGCCGGTCAGCGCCGCGAGGCGCTCCGCGAACCCGGCGAGCCGGTCGTTGTGGAAGGCGCGCGAGGTGAGCGTCAGCCGGTCGAGCTGCTCGTGCGCCGCCGCGATCAGCGCCGGGTTGCGGTGGCCGAAGTTCAGCGCCGAGTACCCCGCCAGCATGTCCAGGTAGCGGCGGCCCTCGACGTCCTCCACCCAGGCGCCCTCCGCGCGGGCGACCACCACGGGCAGCGGGTGGTAGTTGTGCGCGAGCACCGGCCCCTCCGCGCGGATCAGGTCCTCGGAGGAGCGGGTGCGGACGGGAGCGGTCATGAGCGGATCTCCTGGGTGCAGCACTTGATGCCCCCGCCTGCCTTGCGGAACTCGGACAGGTCGACGGGGACGGGGACGTAGCCGTGCTCGGACAGCCGGGTGGCGAGCGCCTCGGCCTGCGGCGCGATGAAGACGTTCCGGCCGTCGGAGACGGAGTTCAGACCGAACGCCGCCGCGTCCTCGCGGGTGGCGAGCACCGCGTCCGGGTACAGCCGCGCCAGCACCTCGCGGCTGCCCGCCGAGAACGCCTCGGGGAAGTACGCGATGTTGTTGGCGGGCCCGTCGTCCAGCACGAACAGCGCGGTGTCGAGGTGGTAGAAGTGCGGATCCACCAGCGTCAGGCTGATCACCGGGTGACCGAAGAACTCCTGCACCTCGCGGTGCGCCTCGCGGGTGGTGCGGAAACCGGTGCCGGCCAGCATGTACCGGCCGGTCCACACCAGGTCGCCCTCGCCCTCGCACACGTACTCCGGGCGGTGGACGTCGAAGCCCGCCGTCTTGAACCACAGGTCGTAGTGGGTCGACTCGGGGCGCCGCTCGGGCGCGTGGAAGAGGGAGCCGAAGACCCTGCCGTCGAGGACGACCGCGGAGTTCGCCGCGAAGACCATGTCGGGCAGGCCGGGGGCGGGCTCCAGGCTGTCCACGTCGTGGCCGTGCGTGCGGTAGGCGTGGATCAGCGACTGCCACTGCTCCCGCGCGAGGTCGACGTCGACCGGGGTGTCGGGATGCATCCAGGGGTTGATCGCGTACTGCACGGCGAAGTGTCTGGGCTCGCAGACCAGGAAGCGCCGCCGGCGCGGCACACGGGTGTCGGTCACAGAAGGGTCCCTCCGCTGTCCTACGAAGGTCGACCGGTGTCGACGTGGGGTTGACACCACGGTAAGAAATGACCGAGACGCCGGACAAGCGACAAGAGTTGCGTGTCCCCGCAGTAACGCTGCGTCTTTGCCCGCTTCAGCGCACGTCTGGTGCGGGCTGGCTGGCCCCGGCCTCGGGGCTCTCCGGCAGCAGGTGGGACAGCACCATCACACTGATCGTCTTGCGGATGAACGGCTCGGTGCGGATCCGCTCCAGCACCGCCTCGAAGTGGTCCACGTCCCGCGCCCGCACGTGCAGCAGCGCGTCCGCGCCGCCCGTCACCGTCATCGCCGCGGTGATCTCCGGATGGTTGCGCACCACCTCCGCCAGCCGCCGGGGCGGTGCCGCGCCCTCGCAGTACACCTCCACGTACGCCTCGGTGCGCCAGCCGAGCGCCTCCGGGGTCACCGTCGCCGTGAACCCGGTGATCACCCCGGTCTCCCGCAGCCGGTCCACCCGGCGCTTCACCGCCGTCGACGACAACCCGATCGCCAGGCCGATCTCGGCGAAACTGGTCCGCGCGTTCGCCATCAGCGCGGTGACGATCTTCCGGTCGAGGTCGTCGAACGGGGCGGGCCTGCTGTTCATGGGGGCACTGTATGCGCCACGGGACCGGCCGCGGACGGCCACGCCGGGCACGTGTCCAGACGTCCGGATTCCACCTAGACTCCGGGTTCATGCTGCGCGCCCTCGCCGTCGACGACGAACGCCCCTCGCTGGAGGAGCTGCTCTACCTGCTGCGCGCGGACCCGCGGATCGGCAGCGCCGAGGGCGCGGGCGACGCCACCGAGGCGCTGCGCCGCATCAACCGCGCCCTGGAGTCGGGCCCCGGCGGGTCCGAGGCCATCGACGTCGTCTTCCTCGACATCCAGATGCCCGGCCTCGACGGCCTCGACCTGGCACGCCTGCTGACCGGGTTCGCCCAGCCGCCGCTGATCGTCTTCGTCACCGCCCACGAGGACTTCGCCGTCCAGGCGTTCGACCTCAAGGCCGTCGACTACGTCCTCAAACCGGTCCGCAAGGAACGGCTCGCGGAGGCGGTCAGACGCGCGGCCGAACGCGCGGGCGCCACCCCGCGCATCCCCGTGCACGAACCCGACCCCGACCACCTTCCGGTCGAACTCGGCGGCGTGACACGGTTCGTGGCCGTCGACGACATCACCCACGTGGAGGCGCGCGGCGACTACGCGCGCCTGCACACCGAGAAGGGCAGCCACCTGGTCCGCATCCCGCTCTCCACCCTGGAGGACCGCTGGCGCTCGCGCGGCTTCGTGCGCATCCACCGGCGCCATCTCGTCGCCCTGCGCCACATCGGCGAACTCCGCCTGGACGCGGGCACGGTGAGCGTGCTGGTCGGCGGCGAGGAACTCCAGGTCAGCCGGCGCCACACGCGCGAACTGCGGGACCTGCTGATGAGGAGGCCCTAGTGCCGGACCCCGCCGAACGCCGGGTCGTCGTCACCGGGGTGCCCCGCCAGACCCGCAGGGCCTCCGCCTACTACCGGCCGCGCACCGAGATCGACGAGCAGACCGCTCTCGGCCACACCTACGTCCGCTCCCTGATGCGCAGTCAACTCCGGGCAGGACTCGTGGGGTTCGCCGTCCTCGTGCTGCTGGTCGGCCCGCTGCCCCTGCTGTTCGCCGCCATGCCCGACGCGCACCGCCTCGAATGGGGCGTCCTCGGCTTCTGCCTCTACGCCCCCCTGGTCCTGCTCGCCCTGTGGTACGTGCGGCGCGCGGAACGCAACGAACGGGACTTCGTACGCCTCGTCGAGGACCGATGAACTCCGGCTTCGCGGTGCCCGCCGTCGCCCTGGTGGTCGTCGCCACCGTCCTGGTCGGCGCCTTCGGGCTGCGCATCTCCCGCACCACCTCCGACTTCTACGTCGCCTCCCGCACCGTCGGCCCCCGCCTCAACGCCGCCGCCATCAGCGGCGAGTACCTCTCCGCCGCCTCCTTCCTCGGCATCGCGGGACTGGTCCTCGTCCAGGGCCCCGACATGCTCTGGTACCCCGTCGGCTACACCGCCGGATACCTGGTGCTGCTGCTGTTCGTCGCCGCCCCGCTGCGCCGCTCCGGCGCCTACACCCTCCCCGACTTCGCCGAGGCGCGGCTCGCCTCCCCCGCGGTCCGGCGGCTGGCGGGAGCCTTCGTCGTCGGCGTCGGCTGGCTCTACCTGCTGCCCCAGCTCCAGGGCGCCGGACTGACGCTGAGCGTCCTCACGGACGCGCCCGACTGGCTCGGCGGGGTCATCGTCGCCTGCGTCGTGGTGGCCACCGTCGCGGCCGGCGGCATGCGCAGCATCACCTTCGTGCAGGCCTTCCAGTACTGGCTGAAGCTCACCGCGCTCCTCGTCCCCGCCCTCTTCCTGGTCCTCGCCTGGCAGAGCGACGGCGCCCCGCACCGGGTCTTCGCGGAACCGGCCGCCTTCCGCGAACAGCGGGCGGTCACCGTCGGCAACGCCCTCGACCTGCGGCTCGACCGCCCGCTCACGGTCACCGTCACCGGCACCGTCGACGGCCGCGCCCACCGGGACGAGAACCTCTCCCTCCCGGCCGGCACCCACCGGATCGGCGGCGGCACCCGGCTCACCTTCGCCGCGGGCGACCCCGTCCCGCACGCCGACCGGGGCAGCGAAGGCGGCATGTCCACCTCCCTCACCGCGAGCCGCGAGGAACGCCCCCTGTACGCCACCTACGGCCTCATCCTCGCCACCTTCCTCGGCACCATGGGCCTGCCCCACGTCGTCGTGCGCTTCTACACCAGCCCGCACGGCGTGGCCGCCCGCCGCACCACCGTGGCCGTCCTCGGCCTCGTCGGCCTCTTCTACCTGCTGCCGCCCGTCTACGGGGCGCTCGGCCGGGTCTACGCCCCCGAACTGACCCTCAGCGGCTCCGCGGACGCGGCCGTCCTGCTGCTGCCCGGCCGGATGATCGGCGGCGTCGGCGGCGACCTCCTCGGGGCGCTGGTCGCGGGCGGCGCCTTCGCCGCGTTCCTGTCCACCGCCTCCGGCCTCACCATGGCCGTCGCCGGGGTCCTCACCCAGGACGTCCTGCCCACCCGCGGGGTACGCCACTTCCGGCTCGGCACCGTGCTCGCCATGGCCGTGCCGCTGGCCGCGAGCGCGCTGGTGGGCGGCCTCCCGGTGGCCGACGCGGTGGGCCTCGCCTTCGCCGTCTCCGCCTCCTCGTTCTGCCCGCTGCTGGTCCTCGGCATCTGGTGGCGGCGGCTGACCCCGCCGGGCGCCGCGGCCGGGATGCTGGTCGGCGGCGGCTCCGCGTTCGTCGCGGTCACCGCGACCATGGCGGGCCTGCCCGGCACCGGACGGCTCCACGCCCTGCTCGCCTGGCCCGCCCTCTGGTCGGTCCCGCTGGGCTTCCTCACCATGATCCTGGTCTCCCTGGCCACCCCGGGCCGCGTCCCGGCCGGCACCTCGGCCATCCTGGCCCGCTTCCACCTGCCGGAGGAGCTGTGGGCGGAGACCAAGGCATGAGCGGCTTCCTCGCCGGGCTCTGCGTCGCCGTGCTGCCGCTGCTCGCCGCCGGGTTCTGGCTCGGCCGCCGCACCGCCCGCCCGCAGAGCCTCGGCGGCCTCGGCACCCCCGTCGAGCACGCCACCTTCCAGACCCTGCACACCGCCTCCCTGGCCGCGCCGCCGCTGCGCGCCGGACTCACCGAGGAGACCGCGGGCCGCTCGGCCAGACGGCTGCGCTCCCTCCTCGGCACCGACGCCCTCTGCCTCACCGACCGCTCCACGGTCCTGGTCTGGGACGGCGTCGGCGCCCACCACCGGGCCGAGATCCTGGAGCGGCTCGCCGCGGCCCGGGAGACCGGCCGCGGCGACGCCTTCGCGCTGAGCTGCGACACCCCGGACTGCCCGGCCCGCTGGGCGGTGCTCGCCCCGCTGACCGTCGACGACCGGGTGCACGGCGCCCTGGTGGCCTGCGCCCCGCGCGAGTCCGCGGTCCTGGTGCGGGCGGCGGGCGAGGTCGCCCGCTGGGTCTCCGTACAGCTCGAACTCGCCGACCTCGACCAGTCCCGCACCCGCCTGATCGAGGCCGAGATCAGGGCGCTGCGGGCCCAGATCTCCCCGCACTTCGTCTTCAACTCGCTCGCGGTGATCGCCTCGTTCGTCCGCACCGACCCCGAGCGCGCCCGCGAACTGCTGCTGGAGTTCGCCGACTTCACCCGCTACTCGTTCCGCAGGCACGGCGACTTCACCACCCTCGCCGACGAACTGCACGCCATCGACCACTACCTCGCGCTGGTGCGGGCCCGCTTCGGCGACCGGCTCTCCGTCACCCTCCAGATCGCCCCCGAGGTGCTGCCGGTCGCCCTGCCCTTCCTCTGCCTCCAGCCGCTGGTCGAGAACGCCGTCAAGCACGGTCTCGAAGGCAGGGGCGCCTCCGCCGGGAGCAAGAGCCGCATCAGCATCACCGCCCAGGACGCCGGCGCGGAGGCCCTGGTCGTCATCGAGGACGACGGCGTCGGCATGGACCCGGCGCTGCTGCGCCGCATCCTCTCCGGCGAGGTCGGCCCGTCCGGCGGCATCGGCCTGTCCAACGTGGACGAGCGGCTGCGCCAGGTCTACGGCGACGACTACGGGCTCGTCATCGAGACCGCCGTCGGGGCGGGCATGAAGATCACCGCCCGGCTGCCGAAGTACCAGCCGGGCGTCCACACCGCGGGACGGGTGACCAAGGAGTGAGCGTCAGCCCTCGCGCAGCGCGACCATGCCGAGCGTGAGCAGGCCCAGCACGACCCAGCCGAACCAGAGCCAGCCGTTGCTGCCGAGGGCCACCGTGTACGCCGTCACCGCGACCAGACCGCCGACGGTGAAGACGCCCATGGCCTTGGTGGAACTGTCCGTGGAACGGGCCATCGCGACACCCTCCTGAAGGAATCGTCCTCCTCCATGGTGCCCCGATCCGGCGCGGTCCGTCAGCGGCCCTGCGTGTTGAGCGACGCGAGATAGGCGTTGTAGGCCTGAAGCTCCTGGTCACCGTCGCGGTCGGCGGCCCGGTCGGAGCGCCTGGCCTGCCGCTGGTCGGAGCGGTACCACTGGAACAGCAGGGCGATCAGCACCAGCACGGACGGGATCTCGCTGAAGGCCCAGGCGATGCCGCCCGCCGCGGTCTGGTCGCCCAGCGGGTCGACCCCGAGCGAGGCGGGCGGGTGCAGGAACGTGCTGACCATCGGCGTCGACGCCATCATCAGCGCGATGCCGAAGAACGCGTGGAACGGCATCCCCGCGAACAGCTCCAGCATCCGCATCAGGTACCCGGGCCGGTGCGGGCCGGGGTCCACACCGATGATCGGCCAGAAGAACACCACGCCGACGGCGAGGAAGTGCACCATCATCGCGATGTGCCCGGTCCGCGACCCCATCAGGAAGTCGAACAACGGCGTGAAGTAGAGCCCGTAGAGGCTCGCGATGAAGAGCGGGATGGTGAACGCCGGGTGCGTGACGATCCGCAGGTAGCGGCTGTGCAGCAGCATCAGCAGCACCTCGCGCGGCCCCTTGCGGCCCCGGCCCGCGGTCGGCAGCGCCCGCAGCGCGAGGGTGGCGGGGGCGCCCAGCAGGATCAGGATCGGCGACAGCATGCTGATGACCATGTGCTGCACCATGTGCACGCTGAACATGACCATGCCGTAGTCGTTGAGCCGGGTGCACATCATCAGGACGACGGTCAGCACGCCGACGACGTACGAGACGGTCCGGCCGACCGGCCACGCGTCCCCGCGCCGCCGCAGCCGCGCCACGCCCCACCCGTACAGGCCGAGCCCCAGCAGACAGGCGACGAGGAAGAACGGGTCGGCCGACCACTCCAGACCCCGCCCCAGCGTGAACGGCGGCAGATCCATCGTCATGCCGTGCCCGCTGTGATCCATCCGAGGGCTCCTGTTTCATGGGGCTTGTGCGTTCTGTCCGCACTAGGGTATGGCGCCCCACGACCACGCCTGCGACCGGGGTCGGCCGCAGGCGTCCGGCGTGCCTACAGCACGCACTCCGCTTCCTCGTACCGCGCCGCGGGCACCGTCTTCAGCGTCTCGACCGCCTCGGCCAGCGGCACCATCTCGATCTCCGTGCCGCGCAGCGCCGTCATCGCGCCGAACTCCCCGCGGTGCACCGCCTCCACCGCGTGCCAGCCGAACCGGGTGGCGAGCACCCTGTCGTACGCCGTCGGCGTACCGCCGCGCTGCACGTGCCCGAGGATCACCGGACGCGCCTCCTTGCCGAGCCGCGCCTCCAGCTCCAGCGAGAGCTGCCGGGCGATCCCGGCGAACCGCTCGTGCCCGTAGACGTCCTTGACGCCCTCGTCGAAGTCCATGCTCCCGGCCCGCGGCTTCGCGCCCTCGGCCGCGACGACGATCGCGAACCGCTTGCCCGCCTCGAACCGCTCGCCGACCTTGCGGGCCAGCTCCTCGATGTCGAAGGGGCGCTCGGGGACGACGATCGCGTGCGCGCCCGCCGCCATCCCGGAGTGCAGCGCTATCCAGCCGGTGTGCCGCCCCATCACCTCGACGACCAGCACCCGCTGGTGGGACTCGGCGGTGGTCTTCAGCCGGTCCAGCGCCTCGGTCGCGACCCCGACCGCGGTGTCGAAGCCGAAGGTCACGTCCGTGACAGCGATGTCGTTGTCGATGGTCTTCGGCACGCCCACGATCGGCAGCCCGCCGTCCGACATCAGCCGGGCCGCCTTCAGGGTGCCCTCGCCGCCGATCGGGATGATCGCGTCGAGACCCAGCTCCTCGACGTGCCCCCTGGCCCGCTCCACGCCGTCCCGCAGGTGCGAGGGCTGGACCCGGGAGGAGCCGAGGATGGTGCCGCCGCGGGCGAGGATGCCGCTCACGGCGTCGAGGTCGAGCTTGAGGTAGTCGCACTCCAGGAGACCGCGCCAGCCGTCCCTGAACCCGATGACCTCGTCGCCGTGGTCCACGACGGCGCGGTGCACGACGGAGCGGATGACGGCGTTCAGGCCGGGGCAGTCGCCGCCGGACGTGAGGACACCAATGCGCATTGCCCGAAATACCTTCCCGACGTGGGACCGGGGTACCGGACGTTCCGTCGCGGTCGTCCGGCTGGATCGCGGCCACCCTACCGGCGTGAGGGGGGTCCGCCCCACCAGGCGTCCGCCTGCTGGACGAGCCCGCACATGTGAGCGGACACGTCGTCAGGCGGGCCCCCGGGCCCCGTGCTAGGCGGGCTGCTGGGCGGAGGCGATGCGCTCGTTGCGCAGCGCCTCGTACCAGCGGTCGTCGGTCGGCGGCAGCGCGTTGACGTCCAGCGCCAGCTTCAGCAGCAGGTCCGCGATGAGCGGGTTGCGCGCCAGCACCGGACCGTGCATGTACGTGCCGAAGACGGTGTCGTTGTACGCGCCCTCGGTGCCGTCCCCGGTGCCGTTGCCCTTGCCCAGGCGGACCTGGGCGAGCGGGCGGGCGGTGGGGCCGAGGTGGGTGACGCCCTGGTGGTTCTCGAAGCCGGTCAGCGGGGGCAGCCCGAGGCGCGGGTCGATGTCCCCGAGGACGTCGCCGACGCACCGCGCGCCCTCGCCGCGCACCGAGACCACGTCGAGCAGGCCGAGGCCCGGCTCGCGCTGGCCGAGGTCGTTGATGAACTCGTGGCCGAGGATCTGGTACCCGGCGCAGACCGAGAAGACGATCGCGCCGTTCTCCACGGCCCGGTGCAGACCGCCGTCCCGGCGCAGCCGCTCGGCCGCGAGGCGCTGCGGCCGGTCCTCGCCCCCGCCGATCAGGTAGATGTCGCCCGAAGTGGGGATCGGCTGGTCGCTGCGCACGTCGACGCGGGCCACGTCGAGACCGCGCTGCCTGGCCCGGCGCTCCACGACCAGCGCGTTGCCCTGGTCGCCGTAGGTGCTGAGCAGGTCCGGGTAGATCCAGACGATCCGCAGGCTGTTGTCGCTCATGGGGTGGACGTCCTTCGTGGTCAGTTGCCGACGCGGCGGCGCAGGTCCTGGAACGCGGTGTAGTTGGCGATGACCTCGATCCGGCCCGGCGGGCACATCTGGACCGCCTGGTCGACGTCGTCGCAGACCTGGAAGTGCTGGTTGGCCACTTCGAGCCGGACCGCGAGGTCCAGCTTGCGGTCGCCGATGACGCAGATCGGGTGACCGGTCAGCCGCGTGTAGTCGACGTCCCAGAGCCAGGAGGTGTCGGTGCCGTCGGCGCCGCGCGCGTTCACCGAGAGGATCACCGGGGTGGGCGGCGGGTCGATCAGGCTGAACGTCTCCAGCCAGCCGGCCGGGTTCTTCGCGAGCAGCAGCCGCAGGTCGCGGTCCTTGAACTGGACGACGTCGTAGCGTCCGGCCACCGCCTGCACCTGGTACATCCGCTCCAGGGCGACCTGCGGCGGCACCCCGAACACCGCGGCGACGGCGGCCGAGGAGGTGGCGTTCGCCTTGTTGGCGCGGCCGGGCAGCTGGAGGTGGATCGGCCAGGCCGAGCCGTGCGGGTCCAGGACGTGGTCGCCGGAGAGCGACCAGCTCGGGGTGGGCCTGCGGAAGCCGCACTCGCCGCAGAACCAGTCGTCGCCCGGTCGCTGCATGACACCGCCGCAGGACGGGCACGACCAGGCGTCGTCCTTCCACATCTGCCCGGCCGCGACCCAGATCACGTTGGGGGAGGAGGACGCCGCCCACACCACCAGCGGGTCGTCGGCGTTCGCCACGACGACGGCCTTCGAACCGGCCAGCCCCTCACGCCAGTTCTCGGCGAGCATCCGGGTCTCGGCGGCGCGGTCGAGCTGGTCGCGGGAGAGGTTGAGCAGCGCGATGCACTTGGGGTCGGTGTCCCGGGCGACACCGGCGAGGTACTTCTCGTCGACCTCGATGACGCCGTAGCGGGCGTCCGAGTTCCCGGCGAGCGCCGAGGTGATCCCGGCCGGCATGTTCGCGCCGAGCGCGTTGGAGACGACCGGGCCCGCCGCGCGCAGCGCCTCGGCGATCAGCCGGGTGGTGGTGGTCTTGCCGTTGGTCGCCGAGACGAGCACGACGTCCAGGCTCTGCGCGAGCCGTGCCAGGAGATCGGGGTCGAGCCGGAGGGCCACCTTGCCACCGATCACCGAACCGCTGCCGCGCCCCGCGGCGCGTGACGCCGCCGCGACCGCCTTGCCCGCGGTCACGGCCAGCTTGGCCCGCGGCGTGAGCGGGTCCGAGTTGCCTGACATCAGTCCTCGATCCTCCTTGCGTACGCGCCGCGCCTCTGCCTGACGGCAACGTGGTGTGGACATCAGCCTATCGAGATCTGTTCATACTCCAGAATCCCGGCCCAGGCTGCGCGGCAGGTGTGGGTCGAGAGGACCGTACCCTTGCCGGTATGCGACACGGTCCCATCCCGGGCGCCCACGGGCGCGTCCGGCCCCTCACCCTGCTCGGAGACCCCCTCCTGCGCACCCCCTGCGCGGAGGTCACCGACTTCGGTCCCGAACTCGGAAGGCTCGTGGAGGACTTGTTCGCCACGATGTACGCGGCCCGCGGGGTGGGCCTGGCCGCGAACCAGATCGGCGAGTCCGTGCGGGTCTTCGTCTTCGACTGCCCGGACGACGAGGACGTGCGCCATCTCGGTCATGTGGTGAATCCCCGCCTGGTGACGGCCGACGGAGTGGTGGTGCGCGGCCCCGAGGGGTGTCTGTCGCTGCCGGGTCTCGAGGCGGGCACCGAGCGCCACGACCACGCGGTGGTCGAGGGGTTCACCGCGGCGGGGGAGCCGGTCGTGGTCCACGGCACGGGGTTCTTCGCGCGGTGTCTCCAGCACGAGTGCGACCACCTGGCCGGTGGCGTGTACGCGGACGGGCTCACCGGCTGGCGCCGGATGCGGCACGCCCGCCAGGTGGCGCGGGCGCCGTGGAACCGGGGGAGGGCGGGCGGCTGAGGGCCGGTCCCGTCGTGCCCCGCGGCGGGCGGGCGGCCCTCGGCCGCCCGGTGTCCGGCCCGTCCGGAGGCCCCCGGTCAGAAACCCGGGCCGCCGACCCGGTCCCCGGCGGCGGCCAGCCGCCCCCACAGCAGGTCCGCCAGGCTGCGCACCAACTCGGCGCGGGAGCAGGGCCGTTCGCCGAGCCACCAGTCGCCCGCCGCGTGCATCATCCCGACGATGCCGTGCCCCCACACCCGGGCCAGCTGCTGGCTGCCGGGCCCGAGGTCGAGCCGCTCCTCGATGACCTGGGCCAGCTCCTCGCCCATCCGGCGCAGCAGCGGGACGCTGTGCTGGCCGACGTCGAAGCCCTGGTCGGAGCTCTGGGTGCCCTCGGCCGGGTGCATGAGGAACCGGTAGACCTGGGGCCTGGCCTCGATGGCGGCGAGGTAGGTGTCCAGGGTGGCCTCGACCCGCTCGCGCCGGTCGGCTGGGGCGTCGAGGGCGGCCCGCAGCGAGGCGAGGAGGGCGTCGGTGTGCCGCTGGGCGAGGGCGGCGTAGAGTCCGCTCTTGTCGCCGAAGTGGCGGTACAGGATCGGCTTGGTGATGCCGGCCTCCGCCGCGATGGCGTTCATGGAGGCCTGCGGTCCGTCCCGGAGCACCACTCTGTCGGCGGCCTCCAGCAGCTCGCGCCGACGGCGGTCGGCGGACCTCTGCTGGTCGGTCCGCTGTGTGGTGTCCATGATCTCTCCCCACCCGTGCTTGTTCGGTGACGCTTGCGCAAACTAGCACTCAACGCCCCGTCCGCATCGAACGGGCTGCCGAGGCGTCATCGGGAGTTGACTTTTCCTACCCGTGGGTAACAGACTCGGGTTACCGCTAGTAACATGTACGTGCGCCGCCGCTGGAGGGGACATGGCCGAGTTCACCATGGAGCTCAACGACGAACAGAAGGAGGTCAGGGACTGGCTGCACGGCTTCGCCGCCGACGTCATCCGCCCCGCGGCCGCCGAATGGGACGAGCGTGAGGAGACCCCCTGGCCGGTCATCCAGGAGGCCGCCAAGGTCGGCATCTACTCCCTCGACTTCTACGCCCAGCAGTACTTCGACCCCACCGGCCTCGGCATACCCATGGCCATGGAGGAGCTGTTCTGGGGCGACGCGGGCATCGCCCTGTCGATCGTCGGCACCGGCCTCGCCGCCGTCGGCGTCCTCGCCAACGGCACCGAGGAGCAGATCGGCACCTGGATCCCGCAGATGTACGGCGACCAGAACGACGTGAAGGTCGCCGCGTTCTGCTCCTCCGAGCCCGACGCCGGATCCGACGTCGCCTCGCTGCGCACCCGCGCCGTCTACGACGAGGCCAAGGACGAGTGGGTGCTCAACGGCACCAAGACCTGGGCCACCAACGGCGGCATCGCCAACGTCCACGTCGTCGTGGCCGTCGTCGACCCCGGACTCGGCTCCAAGGGCCACGCCTCCTTCATCGTGCCGCCCGGCACCCCCGGCCTGTCGCAGGGGCAGAAGTTCAAGAAGCACGGCATCCGGGCCTCGCACACCGCCGAGGTCGTCCTGGAGGACGTGCGCGTCCCCGGCTCCTGCCTGCTCGGCGGCAAGGAGAAGCTCGACGAGCGGCTCGCCCGCGCCAGGGAGCGCGCCAAGACCGGCGGCGAGCGCGTGAAGAACGCGGCGATGGCCACCTTCGAGGCGTCCCGCCCGGCCGTCGGCGCGATGGCCGTCGGCACCGCCCGCGCCGCCTACGAGGTCGCCCTCGACTACGCGAAGACCCGCGAGCAGTTCGGCCGCCCGATCATCGACAACCAGGGCGTCGCCTTCCAGCTCGCCGACATGCGCACCTCCGTCGACGCGGCCCGGCTGCTGGTGTGGCGGGCCTCCTGGATGGCGGTCAACGGCAAGCCGTTCACGGCGGCCGAGGGATCGATGTCCAAGCTGTTCGCCAGCGAGACCGCGAAGAAGGTCACCGGGCAGGCGATCCAGATCCTCGGCGGCAACGGCTACACCCGCGAGTACCCGGTCGAGCGGATGCACCGGGACGCGGCGATCTACACCATCTTCGAGGGCACCAGCGAGATCCAGCGCCTGGTCATCGCGCGGACGCTGGCCGGGATGAACATCAGGTAGCCGCGGAGGCGTCCCGCCGGGCCAGGCCCGCGCGGGACGCCCGCGCCCCCTTCAGGGCGCGTGCCGCAGCGGCGTCAGCTGCTCGATGTCGTAGCGCGCCCGCAGCGCCTCGATCGCCTCGTGGTCCGGCGGGCCCCCGGAGCGCAGGATCTCCAGCAGCTCCTCGAAGTAGCGCTCGTGGTCCGGCGGCGGCGACGCCTGGAAGAACATCTTCGCCGGGGTGTCCGTCGGATTGGCGAACGCGTGCGGACAGCCCGGCGGGACGACGATGACCGTGCCCGGCGTCGCCCGCACCACTCGGCTGCCCGAACCCGACTCCCAGCGCTGCCAGTTGTCCGGGGTGCGCACCAGCGGCTCGAAGGCGAGCACGTCCAGCTCGCCTTCCAGCACGTAGAACAACTCCTCGCTGCGGGCGTGCACATGGGCGCCCACGTCGAACCCCGGCGGGACCTCCACCTCGAAGGCGGACGCCGTCCTGGAGTGCGCGCCGGTCACCTTGAACGTCACCCGCTGGGCCGGGGTCTGGACCACCCTGCCGTGGCCCGGCGGCACCAGCAGCCCCTCGGTCGCGGTCACCGGCGGCTCACCACGTCACCGGCAGGGCCTCGGGTCCGCGGATCAACGCGCCCTTGCGGAACGGCACTTCGTGCGCGGGCACGGCCAGCCGCAGCCCCGGGACGCGGTCCAGGAGCACGTCGACCAGCAGCTCCGACTCCAGCCGGGCGAGCATGCCGCCGGGGCAGTAGTGCGGGCCGAAGCCGAACGCCACGTGCGGGTTGGGATCGCGCGCGAAGTCGATCGTCTCCGGGTCGGCGAAGACCTCCGGGTCCCGGTTGGCGGCCAGGTAGGACACGTAGATCGGGTCGCCCTCGCGGATCGTGACGCCCCTGATCTCCACGTCCTCCAGGGCGATGCGGGAGAGCCCGACCGCGTTGCGGTGCGGGACGAACCGCAGCAGCTCGTCGATCGCCCGGGGCCTGATCCCCGGTTCGGCGCGCAGCCGTTCGACCAGGTCGGGCCGGGTGAGCAGCAGGTAGAACATCTGGCCGCTGTTGTTGGTGACCGCCTCGCCGCCGATCTGGAGCAGCACGGCGAGTCCCACGGCCTCCTCCAGCGTCACCTCCTCCCGCCCGACGGCCGCGCCCAGCAGCGACGTCACGTCCTCGCCCGTGGCGCCCTCGCGCAGACCGATCAGGTCGGCGAAGAACGCGCCCATCTCGTGCTTGGCCCGCTCGCTGACGTCGGCGCCGTGCGAGGAGGACAGGATCAGCTGGGTCCACACGTGCATCGCGTGCCGGTCGGCGGCCGGGACCCCCATCAGCTCGCAGATCACCGCGATCGGGAACGGGCTGAGGACGGCCGCGGTCAGGTCGGCGGGCGGGCCGTCCTGGAGGAGTTCGTCGACCAGCTCGTCCAGCAGGGCGCGGGACCGCTCCCTGATCCGCTCCACGCCGCGTGCCGTGAACGCGGCGGCGACCGTGCGGCGCAGCCGGGTGTGGTCGGGCGGGTCGAGGAAGCCGACCGCGCCCCGCTGCGGGATGAAGTGCGGGGCGAGCCGGGTGACCGGCCGGTCCATGACGGCCTCGCGGCTGAAGCGCGGGTCGTTGGCGACCGTCCGGACGTCGTCGTGGCGGGTGACCAGCCAGGCCCAGCCCTCGCCGTTGGGCAACTGGACGCGGGTGACGGGCCCTTCGCTCATCAGCTCGGTGAGGACCGGGTCGAAGTCGACGCCGGTCAGGTCGAGGGCGGGCCACTGCCTGACCGGGGGCAGGGTGGTGTCGGTGATCGTCTCTTCGCTCATGTCACGCCGTCTCGTCCGTGCGCCAGCGGCCCAGGGCCATCTCCGCGGTGATTCCGGGGCCGAACCCGGCGAGCAGCCCGCGCGCCCGGTGCTGGGCGCCGCCCTCGTCGAACAGCCTGCGCAGCGCGTCCAGGACGACGGCGCTGGCGATGTTGCCGTACTCGGTGAGCGTGGCCCGGCTGAAGCGGAAGGCGTGCGGGTCGACCTGGAGGAACTTGCTGAGGTCGTCGAGGATGCGGGGCCCGCCCGCGTGGACTATGTAGAAGTCCAGGTCGGCGGCGTCCCAGCCGTGCAGCGACGCGAGGTCCTGGAGGGCGGGGGCGAGCGGTTCCATGGTCGCGGGCACCCGCTTGTCCAGCAGGAAGTGGAAGCCGGTGGCCCGCACGTCGTACGCGATCCACTCCTCGGTCTTGGGGATCAGGTAGGAGCCGTTGCGCTCCAGGTCGATGCCCTCGCCGCCGCGCCCGCGCACCACGGCCGCCGCGACGCCGTCGCCGAAGAGGCCGTTGGAGAGCAGCGAGCCGATGCTGAGGTCGGTGGGCTGGTAGCAGAGCGAGCAGAACTCGCAGGCCACGATCAGCGCGTTCGCCTCCGGGTAGGCCGTGCAGAAGTCGTGCGCCCGGTTGATCGCCGCGCCGCCGGCCGCGCAGCCGAGCTGGGCGATGGGCAGTTGCCTGGTGGTGCTGTCGAAGTCCATCTCGTTGATCAGCCAGGCCGTGAGCGAGGGCATCATGAAGCCCGTGCACGAGACGTAGATGATCACGTCGATGTCGCCGGTGAGCAGCTCGGCGTCGTCGAGCGCCCGCTGGATGACGGCCGGCACCCTGGCCTTCGCCTCGGCCTGGTAGAGCTTGTTGCGCTCCTCGAACCCCGGGTGCCGCAGGGTCTCCTCGATCGGCTGCACGATGTGCCGGGTGCGCACTCCGGTGTTCTCGATCAGCCGGAGCGCCAGCGGCAGCTGGGGATGGTCGGCGTGCCGGGAGCGTGCCAGCTCCAGCGTCTGTTCCATCGTGATCACGTGCTCTGGGACGGACACCGAGGGTCTGCACAAAGTCGCCATGAACCGTGCCTGCTTTCGCCTTCCGGAAGGCTTGTGCCCGCCGGTCAGAAGGTGGCTCACCTCAGAAGGTGGTGGTCCCACGATCACCCGGCGGGGCGGCGATCTCGCGCCGGACTACTCCGTCTCGGGGACGCCGCGCCGGA
>NZ_FMCI01000311.1 GCF_900091845.1 Streptomyces sp. SolWspMP-5a-2 | reverse complement strand
CGGACGGGCTGCGGCCGAACGCGGTCGAGGCGTGGGCCGCGGTCGGACGGCGCGCGGAGCGGGCGCGGGCGGCCGCGGGCGCGGGCGGCGACGTCCTGTCGGCGCGGGACCGCGCGGAGGTCGTCGACCATCAGGCGATGGGCCAAGGGCCCGAGGGCGTCGCGCTGTTCGAGCGGGCGGCGCTGCTGTACGCGGAGGCGGGCGACCCCGGGGAGGCGCTGGCGGCACGCGCGCGCGGGGCGTACGTCCGCGCCCTGGGCGGGGAGACCGGCGAGGCACTGGCCGCCGTCACCGTCCTCTACGACGAGGTCCTCGCGCTGTACGCCGAGGACGGCACCGGGCTGCGGCAGACCGCGTCGGTGCTGATCGCGCGGGCCAGGACGCTGATGCGGCGGGTGCAGGAGGCGGCGCAGGACGACGCGGTCGACGCCCGGGACGGCGCCCTCGACCGTGCCCTGGCCGACGCCGAGGCGGCCGTGCGGGAGCTGCTGGCGCTGGTCGACGGGCGGGCCGGGGGCGAGGTGCGGCTGCTGGCGCGGTCGGCGGAGGCGCAGGCCATGCTCGCGGACCTGGCGGCGCACGCCGGAGACCTGGAGACGGCGGCGCGGCTGTTCGCGCGGTCGGCGGAGGCGTTCGCGTCCGCCGGGCTGCCCTGGTACGCGGTGGAGTACGAGGCACGGCTCGCCTCGCTGGCGCACCACCTGGGCGATGTCGCCGAGGCGGAGCGGGCACTGCGGTCGGCGCTGGCGCACGGCGGGGACCACCTCGAACCGGTCGGGCGGGCCCAGCTGCACCTGCAGCTCGCCGAGGTGGTCGGCGGCAGGGCCGGGTTCGCGGAGGCCGCCGAGCACGCCCTGGAGGCGGCGCACTGGGCCGACGAGGCGGGTGAGGGGCGCACCCTCGGCGCCTGGGCCAGGCACCAGCTCGGCGGGTTCCTGCTGCGCCAGGAGCGGTGGGCGGAGGCGGCGGAGGTCCTGGAGTCGGCGCTGCCCGACCTGAACGCGGACACCCACGGGGACGGCGCCGTCGTCCAGACGCTGTGGTGGCTCGGGGACTGCCTGAGCGAGCTGGGCGAGCACCACGCGGCGGCCGAACGGCGGCTGCTGGCGGCCGAGACGGCCCGGCACTGGCCGGAGCAGCACGACCACGCGACGCTGGCGCACCTGGCCGCCGAGTCGCTCGGGCAGGCGGGTCTGGCCGAGGACGCGGACCGCGCCTACGCGCGCGCGGGCGAGCTGTGGCGGGAGCTGGGCAACGTCCACGGCCTGGTGCGGGCGCTGCGGGCGCGCGCGTGGCTGGCGCTGCGGGCCGATCCCGCCGAGGACGCCGATTCCGCGGAGGACGCCGGTGGTGCGGAGGACGCCGGTGCCGTCGACGCCGTCGACGCGGCGAGCGCGCTGATGGCCCGCGCGGTGGAGGAGTGCGCGACGGCGCTGGAGCGGGTCGGTGACGACGAGCGGGCCAGGGAGCGGCTGGTCGCCGAACTCGGGCACACCCGGCGGCAGTTCGGCGACCTGCTGGCCCGGTCGGTCACCGGGGACGCCGACGACGACGCCATCAGGGACGTCCTGGAAGCGGCCCTCGCCCATGTCACCGAGGCCGTCGCGGTGTTCGCGTCGCTGGGCGCGGACGGCCTGCACGGCCGGACCGGGGCGGAGCTGGCGGCGGGCTGGCTGGCGGCCGACCTCAGCCGCCCGGCGGAGGCGGCGGCACGCGCGCGTGCGGTGCTCGCGGCCTACGCGGACGCGCCGCGCGACGACGAGGCGGCCCGGGGCCGCCGGGCGGAGGCGGAGCAGATGATGCAGGTGGTGGCGGAGTCGGGCGGGGAGTGAGCGGCGCTCACTCGACGCCGATGAGCAGCAGGGCGCCCTGCCTGCCGCCCCGGTACACCATGGTGTCGACGGCCAGGTAGGACTCCCGCACCCGCGCTTCGAGGTGCTCGGCGATCGCCCCGGGGGCCTCGTCGCCGAGGACGAGGGTGACGAGTTCGCCCCCGGCGGAGAGCATCCGGTCCAGGACGGCGGCGGCGGTGACGGTGACGTCCGCGCCGATCACGGCCACGTCGCCGTCGATGAGGCCGAGGATGTCGCCCGCCTGGCAGATGCCGGCCATGGTCCAGGACTGCCGCTCGGCGACGACGACCTCCGCGTGCCGGGTCGCGCCCGCGGCCGACGTCATCGACACGACGTCCTCGTCGAAGCGCCGCTCCGGCTCGTGCACGGCGAGCGCGGCGATGCCCTGCACGGCGGAGCGGGTGGGGATGAGGGCCACCCTGATGCCTTCGGTGCGGGCCTGTTCGGCGGCAGCGGCGGCGGTGTGGCGCAGGTCGGCGTCGTTGGGCAGCAGCACCACCTCGCGCGCGTGGGCCCGCCGTACCGCCTCGACCAGTTCGCCGCTGACGGGCGGCTCGCCGGGGCGGGCGAGCACGGTGGTGGCCCCGGCCTCGGAGTACAGCCCGGCCAGGCCCTCGCCGGGCACGACCGCGACCACGGCCCGCTGGACCCGCTCGCGGGGCGGGCGCCCGCCGCCGGTGTGGGCGTCGCCGAGCCCGAAGTGGGTGATGCGGATGCGGTAGGGGCGGCCCGCCTCGACGCCCGCCTCCACGGCGGCCCCGGCGTCGTCGACGTGCACGTGGACGTTCCACAGCCCGTCGCCGCCGACCACGACCAGGGAGTCGCCGAGGGCGTCGAGCCGGGTGCGCAGCCGGGCGACGGCGCGGTCGTCGGCCTCCAGCAGGTAGATCACCTCGAAGGCGGGTCCGTCCGGGCCCGCGCCGTCCCCGTCGCACTCCTCGGCGGCGGGCGCGCCCGGCCCGTGCTCCGCGGGGTCCGGCGCCTCGACGGCGTCCACGCGCGCGTGGACGCCCGCTCCCGGTCCCCCGG
>NZ_FMCI01000024.1 GCF_900091845.1 Streptomyces sp. SolWspMP-5a-2 | reverse complement strand
GGCTGGTCGAGAGGACCGTCCGGTCGCTCACCGGGGGGCTGCCGCCGGTGCGGAGGGTCCGGTCGCCGGGCGGGGCGCGGGGCCGTGGACTGCTGCCGGTGGGGGCGTCCGGCTGTTCGTCGGGGACGGCGGCCGAGCCCTGTGGGCCGTGCGGGGTGCCCGGTTGTTCCCCGGGGGGCGCGGTGGCGGACCGCCGGAGGTCGTCGAGTGTCCGGCGCGCCTCGGCGAGGATCGCCTCCAGCAGCGCGCGCGCCTCCTCGACCCGCCCGTCCCCGGCCAGCTTCCTGGCCCGCGCCACGTCCAGCCCGGCCGTCTCCGGCGACCGGCCCCGGCGACCGGCACCGCCAAGTTCCCGGGACCCGTCCACGTCCCGCGACGCGCCCTGGTACCCGGTGTCACCCGGGTCCCCCGATCCGCCCCGGTACCCCGGGTCCCGTGGGTCCGGTGCCGGGGGAGGGGCGGGGGGAAGCAGGGTCACCGACAGCCGGGGGGCGTCCGCGAGCGTGTCGTCGCCCGTGGCGGCCGCGGTCGGCGCCAGCCCCTCGATCCCGCCGGGCGGCGCCCCCGCCAACTGCGCGGCGTGCACCAGCGCGCCGTGCGCGAGCAGGTCGTCAGGGGCCCGGACGATCTCCCGGCCGAGCCCCCGCACCGCCGCACCGACCGCCGCGAGCCGGGTGCCGCCGCCCACCAGGAGCAGCGTGTCCACGTCCCTCGCGGTCATCGCGGACTGGTCGAGCAGCGTCCGCGCCCGGTCGAGCGTGCGCCGCGCGTGCCGCTCCAGGTACGTGGTCAGACGCACCAGGTCGAAGCCGAGCTGGACGGTGCCGCCGTCACCGCAGTCGATCTCCAGCAGGCCGCCCGCGCCGCCGCCCGGCGCGCCCAGATCCTCCCTGACCCGCGCCACCCGCTCCCGCAGCCGCAGCCACCACGCGTCGTCCGGGTCCGGCGCGAGCGGCCTGCCCCGCACCGCCCGCAGCGCCGCGGTGAGCCCCGCGTCGTCGAAGACCCGGCCGCCGGTGCCGGTCGCCGACTCGTGCCCGAGCGCCCGGTAGCGCTCCCCGCGCCCCCCGCACGAGGCCCAGTTCGAAACCCTGGTACCCGAGCCCGTAGACCAGACAGGTGCTGGAGCCCCGGCCCTCGGTGTACCCGACGACGGCGGCCATCGCGTCGCCGATCAGCCGCACCTCGGACAGCCCGGCCGCCCGCGCCGCCTCCAGCAGGGCGGTGCGCTGGGTCGAGCGGTAGGACACCGGGACGCTCACCACCGTCTGCCCGATCCGGGCCCCCGACGCGTCCTCGACCCGCTCCCGCACCACCCGCAGCACCCCGGCGAGGACGTCCTCCGGCGGCACCGACATCCCGTCCACCCGCACCGGACGGCCGCTGCCCAGACGGCTCTTGAGACTGGTGAACGTCACCGGCAGCGGGCCCGCCACGGCCGGTTCGCACAGCAGCCCCGGCCACTGCCCGCCCGCCAGCGCGAACCGGCGCACCGGCCCGCCCGGCGGCCCGAACGCGACCCGCAGCGCGGTGCTCCCGAGATCGAGACCGAGCCCCGGACCGGGCGCGGCGCCGTCCCCCTGCGCCCTCACGCGTCCCCCGCGTCGTCGGGCACCCGCAGGATGCCGTCGAAGCGCTCCGAGTCGCGCAGCGCCGACACCCGGCGCGCGTCGTACGCCTGCGCCACCAGGTTGGCCAGCGCGCGGGCCTGCTGCATCGTCATCATCCGGTTGCCCTCGTCGTGCGCCTGCTTCACGTAGCCGACCGCCTCGTTGATCAGTCTCGTGGTCTCCGGGGGCGCACCGTCCGCGGCCTCCTCGGCGTGCAGGAACTGGCTCGCGTAGCCGCAGTGGTTGTACATGTCGGCGACCAGCAGCTCCGTCATCCGCTGGTACTCGCCGCTCTCCGCCTGCCGCAGCACCTGCTCGGCCTGCTGCATGTCCCGGCGCACCTTCATGTCCTGGGCGTCGTCGACGTAGTCGCCGTAGCGCAGCAGGAACTTCTCGGTGTCCCGGCGGGCCATCTCCAGACGCTGGCGCAGCGTCGCGCTGTCCGGTTCGAGGACCGGGGCGGGCGGCAGGGTGCGCGGCTTCTCCCGCCGGGGCCGCGCCTCCAGGCTCATCCCGGTGCCCGGCACGGTGATGGTGACCGTGATCGTGCGGTTGGCGTCGTAGTTGAAGGACACCTCCACCGGCCGGTGCAGCTCGATCTGCTGCGGCAGTTCGAACTCCACCACGCCCTGCTCGTCGTTCTCGCTGGCGATCGGGCTGGTGCCCTCGTACACCGGCACCCGGATCAGCCGGCTGTCCGTCGCCTGGAACCGCTTGGTGCGCGGATCACGCATCGGGTACGACGTCCCGCTCTCGATGATCGGCACGAACACGTCCCGCTGGGAGCCGCGCACCGCGGCGATGCCCATGTCGACGCCGGTCACCTCGTACAGGCCGGTGCTGCCCACCGTGCGGGCGTGCGCGAGGCTGCTGCCGCACCGCGAACAGACGCCCTGCGCCTCGTCGTTGACCTCGCCGCAGTCCTGCACCGGGCACTCGACGCCGTCCAGGGTCCCGGCCAGGACGCCCGCGCCGAGCGCCACGCACTCCATCGCGTTGATGTTCCGGCGGACCTTGTCGCGCCCGAAGAACGCCTCCACCGTCTCGTACACCGGCCGGGCCAGCGTCCCGCCGCCGACCAGCAGCACGTCGGTGATCTGCGCGGGCGTCAGGCCGTCGAGATCCAGGGTCTCCCTGACCAGGTCCATCGTGCGGCGCACCAGCGGCCGGGTCCACTCCTTGAACTCCGCCCTCGTCACCGCCATATGGACGTCGACGACCATGCCGTCCTCCGTGCGGAACCCGGCCGGGATGCTGATCAGGGTCTCGGTGAGGCTGTTGAGCTGCCGCTTCGCCTGCTCCGCCGAACGCTTCGCGACGAACAGGAACCGCGGGTCCTGCGACGGGTCGATCCCGCAGTCGTCCCTGACCCAGGCGGCGATCCGCTCCACCAGCGCCATGTCGAAGTCGTCGCCGCCGAGCCAGTCGTCGCCCGCGAACTTGCGGACCGTGAACTGGGCCGTCCCGTCCGCGCCCTTGGTCGCGTCGAGGACCGAGATGTCGAAGGTGCCGCCGCCCAGGTCGTAGACGAGGATGCGGCTGCGCTCACCGGCCCGCTTGTCCATGCCGAACGCGATCGCCGCCGCCGTCGGCTCGTCGATGATCTTCTTGACGGTGATCCCGGCCAGCTCCGCCGCCTCCCGGGTCGCCGCCCGCTGCGCGTCCTTGAAGTGGGCGGGCACGGTGATCACCGCGTGGGTCACCTCGTCGCCCAGGACGTGCCCGGCGTCCGTGACCAGCTTGCCCAGGATGGCGCTCGACACCCCGGCCGGGGTGGTGGTCCGCCCGGCGAACTGGACGTGGGCGCGCGGATCGTCGTCCTGGCCCGGCACGATCCGGTAACTCAGCCGCTGCCGCGCCTCGGTGACCTTCCGGTCGGTGAAGTCCCGTCCCATCAGCCGCTTCACGGAGACGACGGTGTCGGCGGGCTGCCGTTCCGCCCAGTTCACCGCGTCGCTGCCGACCAGGAGTTGTTCCGAGCCGTCCCGGCGCAGCACCCCGACCACCGACGGGGTGAGGTTCTGGCTCTCCCCGTTGGCGACCACCCTGCTCTCCTGCTGGGCCGCGTCGTAGTGCGCCACCACGCTGTTGGTGGTGCCGAGGTCGATCCCGATCGCCGTCATTCCCGTTCCCCCTCGCTGTTCTCCGCCTGCGCGCCGTCACGGCCCGGCCGCGGCCCGGGGACGGCGACCACCACGTGCGCGGGCCGCAGCAGCCGCCCCCGGTCCCCGTATCCGCGCCGCACCACCTCGACGACCTCGTCCTCGCCCGCCGAACCCGACGGCCGCACCTCGACGACGTGATGGGTCGCGGGGTCGGCCCGCTCGCCCACCACCCCGATCGGCTCCAGCCCCTCACCGCGCAGCCCGCTCTCCAACTCCGCCGCCAGCAGCCGCAGATGACGCCGGTAGGCAGCGGCGTCCCGGTCGGCGCCGTCGGCGAGCAGCCGGTCGAAGCCGTCCAGGGCGTCCGCGCACAGCAGCAACAGCCGCTCCCGGTGCGCCCGGTGGGCCGCGTCGCGGGCGGCCAGCTCCCTGGTGTGCTCGTAGCCGAGCCGTGCGGCCTCCCGGCCGGACCCGGCCACCGCGTCCCCCGCGCTCACCGGTCGAACCGGATCAGGTCGTCCAGCAGCCGCACGGCCCACGAGGGCGGCGGCCCGACCGCCCCGGGGGCCGTACGACCGGTCCCGGGAGCAGCCCCGGGACCGGTGCTGCTCGGCCCACCGCTGTCCGGCCCGGTGCTGTCCGGTGCGGCATCCGTGGCCACGGGGGCCGTGCGGGGTCCGGGGGCGGCCCCGGGGACCGGCCCGGCCGGGGGTGTCCCGCCCGGCTCCGGCGGCGGCCCGGCGGGGCTCCCGTCCCCGGGGCCGTCGCCGAGGTCGTACACGTACAGGTCGAACAGCAGCCTGCGGCGGACCGAGCGCAGGTCGTTCCACGCCTGCTGGGTGCGGGCGTTCATCAGCGACCGCTCCTGGAGCGCGAACGACACGTCCTGCATCGCCGCGTGCGTGGTCCACGGCGTCACCCCCACCGGGGCCAGGTCCGCGTAGGGCGACGCGCCGCCGTCGGCCGGATCCTCGATCCTCATGCGTGCTCCTCCTCACCCTCGACGGCCCCCAGCACCGCGCGCCAGCGCCCGACCGCTGCCAGCAGGACCCCGCGCACCGCCGCCGAACGCGGGTCCGTGCGCGCCGCCCTGACCAGCAGATGCACCGCCAGCGGCACTTCGCCCGGCACATCGAGCGACCGCCGCGCCCGTTCCGTCAACGACTGTGCCAGCGCCGCGAGTTCGCGCTCGGCGACCGGCTGCTCCTGCGCCATGGACCGCATCAGCTCCGCGAGCCCGTCGATGCCGATCCGCTCCGACACCAGCCGCTCCAGCAGGTTCAGCGTCTCCCCGAACGTCTCCCGGTAGCCCCGCGCCAGCTCCTGCCGCAACCCCGTGTGCAGCAGCGCGATCGACTCCTCCAGCACCGCAAGCCGCCCGACCGGGTCGTCCGTCCGCTCGTCCAGGTTGAACACCAGGCACCGCACCAGGTTGTCCCGCGCGTGCCCCGACTCCGGGTTCAGCTCCAGCGCCCGCCGCAGATCGGCCTCCGCCGCCGGGACGTCGAGCGGCAGCCCGTACCGGCCCCGCGTCGACGCCCGCCACACCCCGCGCATCGACAGCACCAGCGACGACTGCGCGTCCAACTGCCCCGCCAGATCGCCCGCCAGCGGCCGCAGCACCGGCCGCACCCGGTCCGCCAGCGCCACCGCCTCGTCCAGGGCGGCGTCCCGGTCCTCCGCGTCCCGGTCGATCAGCGCGTCGATCCGCCCCAGCAGCATCTGCACCACCGCCCCCTCGGTCCGCGCCCGCATCCCGGCCCGCCCCGCGATCCGCAGCGCCCGCGCCCAGTGCGCCAGCGCCGCGTCCAGACCGTCCGGGCCGCCGGTGAGCGCCGTCTGCGCGAGCGACAGCAGGGCCTGCACCGCGAGCGCCGCACCGTCCTGCGCGAACCGGGCGTACCGGCGCGGCAGCCGCAGATACGCCGGATCACGCTCCACGAACCCCCGGCAGTGCACGCACTCCCGCACATGCGCCCGCGGATCGGCCGCCGCGCCCGGACCGGCGCAGTCCGCGGGCAGTTCCGTCAGACCGGTCAGCGCGGGCAGCGCCGCGAGCGCCTCCTCGAACCGCCTCGCCTCCACCAGCGTCGCCGCGGGGGACAGCGCCGAGAACGCCCACCGCACCCGGCGGACCGTGAACTCGCCCGGCTCGTCCCCGTGCCGCGCGCCCGCGCTCAGCTCGGCGACCCGCTCGGCCAGCGACTCCTGGAGCCCCAGCATCCGCGCGAACCGGGGACCGCAGGCCGGGGCCCGGCCGCCGCCCGGCAGCGACGGCAGCCCACCGGCCTCCCGCAGCACCCGCGCCCCCGCCAGCTCCGCCTCGAACAACGCCGTCAACTCGCGGTACGCGGCCGCCTGTTCGGGACGGTCCTGGTCGAGGTGGCCCTGCTCGCCCGCGGTCAGCCGGTCCGAGAGCCACAGCCCCAGGTCCCGGCGCAGCTTCGTCAGGTCGGCGGCGGACACCGGATGCCGGTAGCAGGCCGCGCGTTCGGCCCGCCAGCCCTCCCAGTACCGGGCGTCCCCGAGCAGCGCCGCCCAGAACGCGAGTGCCTCCTCCCACACCGGCACCGCGTGCTCCCACGCCCCGTGATGCTCCGACTCCCGCGCCTGCCACAGCCGGGCCACCGCCAGAGCGTGCACCACGGCCATGTCCCCCGGCGCCCGCTCCAGCCGCTCCCGCCACGCCTCGATCCCCGCGTCCCGGCCGCGCGCCACGAGCAGCAGCAGCGGGGCGTCCTTCGGGAACCGCGCGCAGAGCGCCTCCAGCGGATCGGACGCCTCGTCGGGCGCCAGCCGCGCCACCGCCTCCCGGATCGCCGTCGGCGCGTGCCAGCGGTACAGCAGCGCGTCCAGCTCCAGCCGTCTGCCCGCGTTCCGCAGCCGGTTCCACGCCTCCCGCTCCTCCCACGGCCACCCGTTGGCCCGGTGACGCTCCATCAGGAGGTACGACACGTTGTCCACCTCCGCGATCGAGGAGCCCGGCCCGATCCCGGCGTCCCGCAGCGCCCGGTACGGGAAGGTGCCGTCCAGCAGCGCGAACGCGTCCGCCACCAGCGGCTCGCCCACCGTCCCCTCCACCCACGACAGCCGCAGCACGCCCCGCAGCCGCGCGGCGCGGGCCCGCGCCCCCTCGTGCCCGGGACCGGCCCGCCCGTACGACTCGACGGCCGCCGCGAACCGGCCCTGCTCCTCCAGGAGCCGTCCCGCGCAGTGGGCGAGCCGCAGCGGGGCGTCCCGGTACGTGCCGCACCCGGTGAAGGCGTCCGCGGCCCGCCGCCAGTCCCGCTCGGCCTCCGTGAGCCGCCCGCGCGCGTACGCCGTCACCAGCGGCGCGTCCGCGTGACCGCGCAGCGCGGCACCGCCCCGGCACACCTCGGCCCAGTCCTCCTCGGCCTCGGCGAGCCGCAGCCGCGCGTACCCGGCCCGCACGACGGTGTCCGCGAACCCGCCGTCGTCGGCGAAGGAGGCCGCCAACTCCTCGTAGGCCGCCGCGATCTCCCGCCACTCCGCGGCCCCGGCCGCCGTCCCCTCGGCGACCCGCGCCGCCGCGTACCGGGTGCGCGGCGCCACGTCGGCGTGCGTCCCGGGCAGCCCCCGGTAGCCGGTGAGCGCCGCCGCCCACTCCTCGTCCCGCTCGGCCAGCCGCGCCAGCACGTACCCGTGCAGCAGCGCGAACTCGTCGTCGACGTCCGCGTACGGCTCCAACGGGCCGCGCGCCCGCTCCAGTTCGCCCAGGCTCAGCGCGTGCAGCGCCGTCGCCTTGCGCCGCAGCAGCCCCACCGCGCCGCCCAGGGCCTCGTCCGGGACGCCGTCCAGGTGCCCGAGGACCGCGGTCCAGGTGTCCGGCCTGGTCGCGTCCTGCCGCTCGGCGAGCCGGGCCCGCGCGTACCGGCGGCGGTGGCCGACGTCCCCGTCCGCGTGGCTGTCGGGCAGCCCGCCGAAGTCCTCGACGACGGCCTTCCAGTCGTCCCGCGCGGCGGCGTCCCGGCCCCGGGCGTACAGCAGCAGCGGGGCGGGCGGCTCGGGGAAGTCGTCGACGTGACCCGGCACCTGGGCGAAGTGCTCGCACGCGGCGCCCCACTCACCGGCCAGCACGGCGGCCCGGCCGAGGGCGTACCGGCGCCGGAACCCGGCGTCCGGGTGGTCCGCCTCCCGGTACGCCTCCGCCGCGCCGGTCCACTCGCCGCGCGCCTCGGCCGCCCGTCCCCGCGCGAACCGGCGCCGACGCGCCACGTCCTCGTGGTCGTCGGGCAGCAGCCGCAGCGCGGCCGACGCCTCCTCCCACGAACCGGCGTCGGCCGCCGCGACGGCCTCCTCGTACACCCGCGCCCGCAACTCCCCGAGCCAGGCTGCCGGTTCGGGCAACCGGTCGGCGTCGCCGGTGGCAGGGGCCGCGCCCGCGGGGACGGGGTGCGACGCGGTCACCGCGGCCCGTTCCGCGACGGCCGCCTCCATCGCCGCGAGCGCCCTCGCCCAGGCACCCGCCTCGGCCGCCGCCCGGCCCCGCGCGTGACAAGCACGCAGCCCGGCGTCCGCGAACCCGACGACACCGCCGAACAGTCCCTCGGCCTCCGCCCACCGCTCCCCGCTTTCGGCGACCCGCCCGGCCGCGTACCCGACCCAGTCGGAGAGACCGGGGGAGGGGGGAGCGTCGGGTGCGGGGGGCGAAGTGGGGTGCGGGGGTGGGGTGTTGGCTGGGGATGCCGTGGGGTGCGCGGCCTCGGTGCTGTCGGGGGCCGAAGGGGGCGGGGTGTCGGGTCTGTTGTCGGGGGCCGCAGGTGTCGAGTGGCCGTTGGCGGAGGGGGACGGGGTCGACTCCGGGCTCGGGGGCGGGGGCGAGGGCTGGGGCGAGGACGTCCCCGAGGTTGGGCGGGGAGGTGCGGGCGGTGCCGGGGAGTCCGGGGCCTGCGCCGCCGGGTTCACGGTGGTGTGGTCCCGGGCCGTGCGGAACGCCTCGTGGGCCCCGGCCCAGTCGTCGTCGGCGGCCGCGGCGCGCCCCCGCGCGAAGGCGCCGCGCGCCGCCGCGTCGTACAGCCCCGGGCAGATGCCGAAGGCGTCCGCCGCGGCGGGCCAGTCCCCGGCCGACTCCGCCGTGCGGCCCCGCGCGTACGCCGTGCCCGCCAGCGCCGGACCGTGGTCCGCGCGCAGCGCCAGCGCCTCGCCCCAGGCGTCCGCCGCGCCCGTCCAGTCGGCTGCGGCGCACGCCTCCTCCGCGCGGGCGCAGAACCCGGCGACGGCCACCTCCAAGTCGGCGGTGCCGCACAGCCGTTCGGTGTCGGCGAACCCGTCGGGCCGCTCGGTGAGGATCTCCCCGCCGAGTCGCAGCACCGCCGTCCAGTCCGCGGCCCGCTCCGCCGCGCGGGCGCGATCGAGGAGCCC
The DNA here is from genome assembly GCF_900091845.1 of Streptomyces sp. SolWspMP-5a-2. Classification (GTDB taxonomy): domain Bacteria; phylum Actinomycetota; class Actinomycetes; order Streptomycetales; family Streptomycetaceae; genus Streptomyces; species Streptomyces doudnae. The sequence continues at coordinate 37,194 of NZ_FMCI01000024.1, read as the reverse complement.
GGTGAGCCGTTCGAGACCCCGCACCTCCTCGGCCAGCACGGGCAGCCAGGCCCGTTCGCCGCGCGGCAGGGCCTGCCGGATCGCGTCCAGCGTCCCCGCGGTCCGGTCCCGGCGGCCCTCCGCGAGGTGCCGGCAGAGTTCCTCGACCTTCGGCCAGGCCAGCTCGTACGCCGCCTCGCGCCGCAGCATCTCCTGCTCGGCGTGGAAGACCTTGGTGCCGGTGTCCAGGATGCGGCGCACCACGACCCAGTCGCGCCGCTGACGCTGGTGGCGCGCCGCCTCGATGAGCTGGCTCGCGAGCACGTCCCCGGTGGGGTCGTCGTATGCCTTCCAGGCCGCCGCGCCGCGGCGCAGCGGGTCCGGAGCCTCATGGGCGCCGTCCCGCACCTCGCGCGCCTTGAACAGCCAGCCGTGCCGGCACTCCTCGTGCAGGAACAGCGCCGGGGTCGCCCACTCGGCGACGGTGTGCCCCGGCTGGTAGGAGATCCGGCGCCGGGCCGCGGCCATCGCCTCGTCGACGGTCCGGTTGACCGCGACGCCCTTCAGCAGCTCCGGTCCGAAGAGTCCGGCGGAACGGTCGCTGACCTTGCCGTGCATGGCGACGACCGCCGGTACCCCGCCGCCGATCAGCGCCTGGGCCAGCCCCGAGAACGGCTCGCTGTGCGCACTCTCGCCGCTCGAACAGAGGTTGAGCACGATCAGCCGCAGCAGGGGAGCGCGCAGCAGCATGCCGCTGAGCAGGTCGGCGGGCACCGGATCGACCGCGCGGTCCGGCGTCTCCAGATGGACGAACCCCTTGCGCAGATCCCGGTCGTACGACCCGTGCGCGATCAGCAGCACCGCCGTCGGCAGGTCGGACGCCTCCCCGAGGGCCCGCTCCAGCCGTTCCCTGGTCGCCGGCCGCACCACCGTCGTCTCCACCGCCACCTGCGGCAACTCCGCCAGCACGGACGTGACTTCGCCCTCGGCGACGGGCAGCTCCGCGCCGTCCGGCGCCGCGTGCACGACCAGCAGCCGGATCTTGCTGGGCGCGTCCAGGTGTCCGGGCAGCCGTCGGCCCACCGGCTTGCCCGGCAGCGACCGCACCAGCGACACCCCGTCCTGGAGTGCCGCCGACTGGCCCGGATCGGTCGCGGGCCCGCACAACGTCTCCAGCGGCAGCGCGCGCAGTTCGGGCGGCAGGTCGAACCGCAGCCGCAGCCCGCGCTCCGGCTGCATGGCCCGCACCTGCTCGTGCGCGGCCCGCAGACACTCGGCGACGGTCGGGCCGAGCAGCGCGAAGACGTCCCGGCCCAGGTCGCGCAGCCGGGAGGCCGGGTCCACCCCGCGCAGCGGGGCGTGACCGAGGTCGGCCTCGACCACCTGCTCCCAGCGCGCCCGGTACTCCTCGGCCCGGTCGCCCACGGTGAGCAGCTCGGCGCCGCCGCCCACCCCGCCGACCGTCAGGACATGACGCCGGACGCCCACCGGGCGGATCCTGACCCGCAGTTCCTCGTACTCCATCACTCCGGCAGACCCCCGATCCGCCCCTGCTCCAACTCCGAGTGAACCAGGGCCAGATCGCGCCTGACCAGATCCCTGAGCGCGGTGAGTTCCGGGTCGCCGGGGAAGTGGACGAGCGCGGCGGTGAGCCGGTCGGCGGCCTCCTGCCAGCTCCTGACCGCCCCGGCGAGACTCCCCGACCAGCGCATCTGCGCGCCGAGGATGTGCAGGGCGACGCCCAGGTTCAACTGGGCGCGCAGCAGGTGCGGGTTGAGCGCGACGGCACGGCGCAGGTCCGCCGCCGGGGTCTCCATCCGCTCCCTCGCCCGGTTGGCCTGCGCGATGGCCCTGTCGGTCAGCACCCTCGCCAACTGCCCCTTGAGACGGTCGTGTCCGTCCTCCCCGAGCAGCGTCCAGGCGGCCTCCAGGGTCGCCCCCGAGCCCTGCATGTCACCGGCCCTGTGCAGGGTCCGGGCGGCGGCGAGCGCGGTGTCCGCGACGACGGCCTCCACCTCCGGCCGCTTCCCGAGCGCCTCCGCGTGCGCGAGGGCGCGGCGCCAACTGAGCGCCGCGGTGAGGATGTCGGGGCCGGTCGGGGAGAGCGCGGCCCGCCCCTGCGCGAGCCGCGCGGCCAGCGCGACGCTCCGCGCGTCGCCGAGCAACCGCTCCCGTTTGTCGGGGAGTCCGGCGTAGGCCGGGTTGCGGCCGTCGAAGTGCGGACACCCCGGATCACAGACGGCGGCCCGCCGCGACCGAGCCGACTCCGCGGGCTGGACGCGCCCGGTGGACGCGGCGGACCGGCCGGATGCGGCGGGGCGGACCGGTCGAGCGGGCGGGGCGGCCTGCGAGGGTGCCGCCGAGGGAGAGGGCCGGGCGGCGGCGCCGGGCGAGGACGGCGGAACGGGCGGACCCGGCGGTGGACCCGACGCGGGGAGCGGGGCCGGGGGCCCCGGCGGGGGGTTCGGTGAGGCGGGCGGGCCCACTGGTGCGGCCGGGGCCGGTGGTGCGGATGGGCCTGGTGAGGTGGGTGGGCTCGATGGTGTGAGTGGGTCCGGTGAGGTGGGTGGGCTCGATGCTGCGAGTGGGCCCGGTGAGGTGGGTGGGCTCGATGGTGTGACTGGGGCTGGCGGTGCGGGTGGGGTGGCTGGTGTGTCTGGGTCTGCCGGTGTGGGCGGGTTGGGCGGTGTGCCTGGGGCTGATGGTGTGTGTGGGCCCGCTGGCGTGGCCGGGCCTGATGGTGTGGGCGGGTTGGCCGGTGCAGCCGGGCCTGATGGCGTGCGCGAGTTCGCCGGTGCGGCCGGACCCGGCGGTGTCGGTGGGGTCGGTGGGGTCGCCGGTGCGGCCGGGCCCGGCGGTGTCGGTGGGGTCGCCGGTGGGGGCGGGCCCGGCGCGCGTGCGGGAGCGGTCGCGTGTTCCGGTAGGTCGGCGGGTCGGAGGACGGGCGGCCGGGGAGCACCCCCGGTGACGGCGTCGCCTCGCGCGCCCGCCGCACCGGCGCCGTCCCGCTCGTGCTGGTCGCCAGGCCGCCGCGCGTGATCGCTCGGGACGCCCCGAGCACGGCAGCTCGGGCAGCGCAGCCCCGACAGCGCGGCGAGTGCCTCCGCGGGACGGTCGAGACGGAGCAGGGCGTGGGCGAACCCGAGGTGCGAGAAGGCCTGCCGCAGCTCCGCCGCCGCCTCGCCCGCCGCCGCGACGAACGCCCCCAACTCCGCCTCCCGCCCCAGCTCGACGATCCGCAGCGGCCCGCAGACGACGGTCCCGGCGGCGCCCGTCCACGACAGCCCGCCCGCCTCCGCGAGCAGCCGCGCCGCCTCCGACTCGCGCTCCAGGACGATCTCGGGGGAGGGGCGGACCACGGGGTCGGCCTCCGGCATCCGCGCTTCGAGCCGGGTGAGCAGGTCGGCCCGCAGCACGCCGAGTTCGTCGTCGGTGACGGGCGTGCCGTAGCGGGCGGCGGCCCCCGCGCGGTACGCCTCCCAGAACCCGGGGTCGTGCAATAGCCCGGCCCACAGGGCAACACAGCGCCGCCAGGCCAGAGATGTGCGGTCGGCCGGGCCGAGCGCGTGCCAGGCCATCACCGCGAAGGCATGGCCGAGCCGCCGGTCGGCGGGGGCGCGACGGGACGCCCAGGCGAGCAGGTCGAGCCCGTCCTCCCGCCGCCCGCCCAGACAGAGCGCCACGGCGTGCGGCACCACGAAGTCCGTCTCGTCCGGGTCGAGTTGCCGCGCCCGGTCGAGCAGGGACACGGCCCTGTCCCAGTCGACGACGGCCCGGTCGCCGGGTGGGGCCCCGGACGACCCGGTACCGAGGAGCGGCCGCGCGGCGGACCGGGGAGCGCGGTGACGTGGGTGCTCACGGGGGGTGGAGACGGAGGCGGGGTTCCCGGCGGCACGGTTACCGGCGTCGCCGTGGCCCCCGGCCCGGCCTCCGGGGCCCGAGACGGGGGCTCGGCCGGTGCCCTCCGCCGGGGACCCCGGACGCGGCAGCCGCCTGGACGAGGATCCCAAGTCCGCCGCGCCCGGACCCCGTTCGCGGTCACGGGGTGCGCGACCTCGGCCGTCATCGTCGGCGCCGGATCGGGAGTTCAGGCCGCCGCCCGCCCCATCGCCCCGCCCGCCCGCCCGACCGGACCCGTCACCTGATCCGTCAGTCCCGACGCCGGACCGCCCGGACCCGTCACCTGATCCGTCAGTCCCGACGCCGGACCGACCGGCCCCGTCACCGGACCCGTCAGTCCCGACACCGGCCTGGCAGGTCCCGGCATCGGACGGACCGATCCCGATTCCGGACCCGTCCGACTCGCCGCCGCCGGTGGCCATCCCCACGTCGGCGCGCCCGTGGCGCTCTCCGCAGCCGCCCGCCGACGCGCCCGCGCCGCCGCTCAGCGCGGCCCGTGCCGCCGTGGCCAGCAGGCGAGCCACCTCGCGTGCCGTGCCGCCGGACAGCGCGGCCAGTACCCAGCGGGCCTCGGCGTCCAGGCAGCCGACCCCCGCGGCGGCGCGCAGGTCCGCGACGGCGTCGGCGGGGCGCCCGAGACGCACCCGGGTGTAGCCGCGCTGGACCAGCGCGGGACCGTCCCCGGGTCGGCGTTCCAGGAGTCGGGTGAACCTGTCCTCGGCCGTCTCGAACTCGCCCCGGTGGGCGGCGGCGCACCCCAGCCAGTAGGCGGGCGCGTGATCGGCCGGACGTAAGCGCGCGGCCCGCCGGAACTCCTTCTCCGCCCGCCGCGCCTCCCCGGCCCGCAACAGCACCCGCCCGAGCCCGACATGGGCCCGCGCGCCGAGCTGACCGGGGGAGAGGCACCCACCGTCGACCGGACGGGACTCCGCCCCCACCCCGACGGCACCGACCCCGGGCCCCCGTGAATCCCCGGGCCCCCGCGAATCCCCGGGCTCTCTCGAACCCCCAGCGCCCCCCGAACCCCCAGCGCCCCCCGAACCCCCAGCCGCCCCCCGAACCCCCCACGCCCCCCGAAACCCCCACGTCCCACACCCCCGCACGCCCCACCGGCCCCCCGGCGTCGTCCCCGTCCTCCAGTGGTCCCAGGCTCGCCAGTACCTCTCGGAAGGCGTGGGCCGCGGCGTCCGTGCGGCCCGTTTCGAGCAGGGACTCCGCCCGCTCGCAGGCCCGTCGGGTCTGCTCCGGTTCCCTCGGCGGCATCCTGATCCCGGCCCCCGTTCCCTGATCCGCGTCGTCCCCGCACGCCACCGCGTGCCTCGCCTCAGCCCGCCGCCTCGTCCAGCTCGGAGCGCCAGCGGCCGAGGGCCCTGTCCCAGTGGACCGGGCCGAGGGCGAACCGCGACAGGTCGAGCAGGGCCAGCTCCCGGTACGCCTCCGGCGGCAGGTCGCCCTCCAGGACCACCCGCACCCCGCTGCGCTCGTCCTGGAGCACCACCGGCCGCGGCGTCGCGCCCGGCGACGCGGAGCGGCGGGTGAGACGTCCGACCAGGTTCGCCAGCCCCCGGTACGCGTCCTTCACCGCCTCCGCGCCGATCCCGGAGAGGAAGGCCTGCAAGGGGAGGGACGCCAGCACCAGCCAGTGCAGTTCCTCCGGACCCCGGTGGCCGACGCTCCGCCTGACCTGGGCGGCCGGGGCCCCCAACTCGGCCATGAGGGCCACCATGTGCTGTTCGTCCCGCGCGGAGACATCCTGGGCGAAAAGCAGTTCGGCGCGCAGTGGTGTCCTGGTCATGACGGCCTACCTCCCCCGGGCCGTGACGGCCGGCCGGCTTCCATGTGGCGATCGAGCCTAGGGCGGCGGAAGCGCACCGCGCCACCTGAACCGCGAGGCCCGGCAAGGGACTTGCGCGCGCGGCGGATTGCGGGCATGGCTCCGGAATGTCCCGCCGTCCTGTCCTGATCTGTCCGCCGGTCCTCCGCTCGAACGTCTGCGCCCCCACAGGCGTCACACGAGGCTCCCCGAGCACCTCGTTTCCCGCGCGATTCACGCGATGGTGTGATCATGTCCCCGCCGGTGGATGCCCTTCCGGGGGCCCGGGTAGGGCCCGGCCATGACGCAGCAGCCCTTCGAACTCCCGCACTTCTACATGCCGTATCCCGCGCGGCTGAACCCGCACCTCGACGAAGCGCGCGCCCACTCCACCGAGTGGGCGCGCGAGATGGGCATGCTGGAAGGGTCCGGGGTCTGGGACCAGACCGACCTGGAGGCGCACGACTACGGTCTGCTGTGCGCCTACACGCACCCCGAGTGCGACGGTCAGGCGCTGTCGCTGATCACCGACTGGTACGTGTGGGTCTTCTTCTTCGACGACCACTTCCTGGAGATCTTCAAGCGCTCCCAGGACCGGGCGGGCGGCAAGGAGTACCTGGACCGGCTGCCCCTCTTCATGCCGATGGACCTGGCCACCCCGATGCCCGAGCCGCGCAACCCCGTCGAGGCGGGCCTCGCCGACCTGTGGCGGCGCACCGTCCCGGCGATGTCCGCGCACTGGCGGCGCCGGTTCGCGACGGCCACCGAGCATCTGCTCAACGAGTCGCTGTGGGAGCTGTCCAACATCAACGAGGGGCGGATCGCCAACCCCGTCGAGTACATCGAGATGCGCCGCAAGGTCGGCGGGGCGCCCTGGTCGGCGGGGCTGGTGGAGTACGCCACCGCCGAAGTGCCCGCGTCGGTGGCCGGGTCGAGGCCGCTGCGGGTGCTGATGGAGACGTTCTCCGACGCCGTCCACCTGCGCAACGACCTCTTCTCCTACCAGCGGGAGGTCGAGGAGGAGGGCGAGTTGAGCAACGGTGTCCTCGTCCTGGAGACGTTCTTCGGCTGCGCCACCCAGGAGGCCGCCGAGATCGTCAACGACGTCCTCACCTCGCGGCTGCACCAGTTCGAGCACTCCGCGCTCACCGAAGTGCCCGCCGTGGCCCTGGAGAAGGGCCTCGACCCCGCGCAGGCGCTGGCGGTCGCCAAGTACACGCAGGGCCTTCAGGACTGGCAGGCCGGCGGCCACGAGTGGCACATGCGCTCCAGCCGGTACATGAACGCCCGCGCGCGGGCCACCACGCCCTGGTCGGCGCCGACCGGCCCCGGCACCTCGGCGGCCGACGTCCGCGCGCTGCTCTCGGCGGCCGGGTCCGAACGGCTGCGCGCGTTCACGCACGTCCCGTACCAGAAGGTCGGACCGTCGCTGCTGCCCGACTTCCACATGCCGTTCCAGGTCGAGCTGAGCCCGCACCTCGACGCCGCGCGGGTCCACCTCGTGGAGTGGATGCACGCCATGGGCATGCTCCAGGAGGGCGTCTGGGACGAGGACCGGCTCGCCGCCGCCGACCTGCCGCTCTGCTCGGCGGGCATCGACCCGGACGCCACCCCCGAGCAACTCGACCTCAGCGCGCGGTGGTTGGCCTGGGGCACCTACGGCGACGACTACTACCCGCTGGTCTTCGGCCACCGCCGTGACCTCGCCGCCGCCCACCTGGTCACCCGCCGCCTCTCGGCGTGCATGCCGATCGAGGGTGAGCCGGTGCTCGTGCCCGTCAACGGCATGGAGCGCGGCCTGATCGACCTGTGGGCGCTCACCACGGTGGGGATGAGCGTCGAGAACCGGCGCTCGCTCAAGGACGCCGTCGACAAGATGACCGAGAGCTGGGTCTGGGAGCTGTCCAACCAGCTCCAGAACCGGGTCCCCGACCCGGTGGACTACCTGGAGATGCGGCGCAGCACCTTCGGCTCCGACCTCACCCTCGACCTGTGCCGCATGGGCGCGGGGCCCGCCGTCCCGCCCGAGGTCTACCGCAGCGGTCCGGTGCGCTCCCTGGAGAACGCGGCCATCGATTACGCCTGCCTGACCAACGACGTCTTCTCCTACCAGAAGGAGATCGAGTTCGAGGGCGAGATCCACAACGCGATCCTGGTCGTGCAGAACTTCTTCGGCGTCGACTACCCCTCGGCGCTCGCCGTCGTCCACGACCTCATGACGCAGCGCATGCGGCAGTTCCAGCACGTCGTCGCACACGAACTGCCTGTCGTCTACGAGGACTTCGACCTCTCGGCGGAGGCCCGCCGGGCGATGGACGCCTATGTGCGCGACCTGGAGCACTGGATGGCGGGCATCCTCAACTGGCACCGCGAGGTGGACCGTTACAAGGCGGAGTACCTGGGCCGCCGCACCCACGGATTCCGCCCCGACCGCGCCCCGGCGGTCCCGGTCCCGATGCCGGTCCCCGCACCGACACCCGCCACCCCCGCCGTCCTCGGAACCCCCGCCAACCCCGCCGTCCTCGCCACCCCCGCCACGCCCACCGCGCCCGCCACGCCCACCCCCGCCTCCGTGTCCGTCGGCTGAGCGGGGAGGGCGGCCGGGCGGTTCGGTCGCGGGGGTGCGCCGGGTGCGGCGCCGTCTCACCCGTTCGTGGCTCGTGGGGCGCGCGTCCGGCGGGTAGGGGATCAGCCGGAGGCGCCTCATGGAACACACCGCGTTACGTCCCAGGCCGATGCCGGGCGGAGAACGGCCCCGGACCACCGCCGCACCGGGCCCGGACGGGTCCCCCGACCGGCGGGGGACCCCCGAGGCACCCGACCCCGGTCCGCCGTCGCCGCGCTCGCACGCGGCCGGAGGACGGGCCAGACGGCTGCGGTCGACCCTCTTCGGCCTCTGCGTCGGCACGGTCCTGCTGCTCACCGGCGTCGGTCTCGGCACCGTCGGCACCACCCTGCTGGACGCGCGCGGGCGGACGGCGTCGCGGCCCGCCCCGCTCCCCGGGCCGACCGGGGGCGCCCGGATCGCCGTCCGGGTCACCCCCGCCGGGGCCCCGGTGACCCTCGGCGTCGAGGTCGTGGACACCGAGCGGCCCGGCGCCCTGATCGTCGCCGTGCACGTGCCGGGCCCCGGCTACACGGCGGGCCTGATCAGGGGCGACGTCGTCCTCGCCTTCGGCTCCGCCCCCGTCGCCTCCACCACCGACCTCGCCCGCGAGGTGGCCCGCGCCCGCCCCGGCACCCGGATCACCCTGACCGTCCGCCACCGCGACGGCGCCTACCAGCGGCTGACGGTCGTCCCGGGCGTCGTCGTCTGACCACCCCCGCGAGCCGCCACGGGCCGCCCCGCAATGGAGAGGACCGCCCCGACCAGCCCGCCCCCCCGACGACCCCCTGCGACCACCCCCGATCACTCCGCCCCGCGCCCCCGCGCCCCCTTTCGATCCGTCCCGCGCCCCCGCCCCGCCCCCGATCGGCTCGCGCGGCCCCCGTACGGCGGGCAGGATGCTGCCCGTAGCCTTTGGTTTCTCCACAGCCGTCCAGGGAGGCCCGGATGTCCGGCCGCACGCCCACGTCCTTCACCGCCGACGACTACCGGTCCCGCATGGAGCGCGCCGCCCGTGCCGCCGCCGACGCCGGACTCGCGGGACTCCTCGTGGCACCCGGACCCGACCTGGTGTGGCTCACCGGCTACGCGCCCACCGCGATCACCGAGCGGCTCACCCTCCTGGTGCTCACCCCCGACCGCCCGCCCGTCCTGGTCGTGCCCACCCTGGAGGCCCCGGACGCGGCCCGCGCGCCCGGTGCCGAGGCGCTGAGCCTGCGGGACTGGACCGACGGCAAGGACCCCTACGCCGCCACCGCCGCCCTGCTGGACAGCACCGGCCGCTACGGGGTCAGCGACAACGCCTGGGCCCTGCACCTGCTCGGGCTCCAGCGCGCGCTGCCCGACACCTCCCACACTGCCCTCACCGAGGCCCTGCCGATGCTGCGGGCCGTCAAGGACGCGGCGGAGCTGGAGCTGATGGCGGCGGCCGGGGCGGCCGCCGACGCGGCGTTCGAGGAGATCCGCACGGTCCCCTTCGCCGGCCGCCGGGAGTCCGAGGTCGGCGCCGACCTCGCCGGGCTGCTGCGCCGGTTCGGGCACGCGCAGGTCGACTTCACCATCGTCGCGTCCGGACCCAACGGCGCCAACCCGCACCACGAGGTCGGCGACCGCGTCATCGAGGACGGCGACATGGTCGTCCTCGACTTCGGCGGACTCAAGGACGGCTACGGCTCGGACACCTCCCGCACCGTCCACGTCGGCGAGCCCGACGACGAGGAGCGCGCGGTCCACGACATCGTGCGGGCCGCCCAGGAGGCCGGTTTCCGCGCGGTGCGGCCCGGCGCGGCCTGCCAGGACGTCGACCGGGCCGCCCGCCAGGTCATCGCGGACGCCGGGTACGGCGAGTACTTCATCCACCGCACGGGACACGGCATCGGCGTCACCACCCACGAGCCGCCCTACATGATCGAGGGCGAGGAGCAGCCGCTCGTCCCCGGGATGTGCTTCTCCGTGGAGCCCGGCATCTACCTGCCCGGCCGCTTCGGCGTCCGGATCGAGGACATCGTCACGGTCACCGAGGACGGCGGGCGGCGCCTGAACGACACCACCCGCGAACTGGTCGTGGTGAACTGAGCGGCGGCGGTACGACCATGCCCGAGGCGACCCCCTCACCCCCGGACCGGCCCGGGTCCACCCCGGCGCCCACCGCCGACGCCGTGCGACGGCTGGTCGGCACCCTGCTCAAGGAGTCCCCGGGGGCCGACGGCCGTCCGGGGCCCGAGGTGCGGCCCGTCGCCGGGGGAGAGGGGCACTCCACCTGGTGGGTCGGCAGCCGGCATGTGCTGCGCCTCGCCCTCGACCGCGCGGACAGCGCCCGGCGCCGCCGCGAGCTGCGGCTGCGGGACCTCGTCCGGCCGCATCTGCCGGTCGCCGTGCCGACCAGCGTCGCGCACGGCGAATGGGCGCCCGGCCTCGCCTACACCCTCGACACGGTGGTGCCCGGCGGCACCGCCGGGGAGCACGACGTCTCCGCCGTGGGCGAGGCGGACCTCGCCGGGATGCTCACCGGCCTGCGCGACGTGCCCGCCCGGCAGGCCGAGACCCTCGGTGTGCCCCGGGCCGCGCCGCGCTCCCTCGAGGCGCTGCGCCGCATGGCGGTGCAGTCCGCGGGACGGCTCGCGGCGGCCGACGAGTTCGACCCGGCCGCGCTCCAGCAGTTCCCGCCGGGGGCGGCCGTGCAGCTCGCCGTGCAGCCCGGCGGAGCGGTGCTGGTCCACCACGGCCTCACCGGGGACCACCTCGTGGTGCGCGCGGACGGCCGGGTGCGGGGCGTCCTCGCCTGGACGGAGGCGGTCCTGGGCGACCCGGCCGAGGACATCGCCGGACTGGCGGCCGCCGTCGGCTCGCCCGCCGCCGTGCGCGCCGCGACCCTGGCCGGGTACGGTGCCCGCCCGTGCCTGCGCGGTCTCTGGCTGGCCCGCTGCGACACGCTGCTGCGCCTCGCGGCGGCCCTCGACGGCAAGGACGACGCCCCGCTCCCGCCCCTGCGGCTCCGGCTCGCCCGCGCCTGGGAGGCGATCCTCCTGGAACGGGTCACCGAGCTGAAGGACGGCGACGAGAACCACCCCTGACGTCTCCGGCCCGGCACCCGACAGGGCGCCCGCCGCCACCGGCAGGCCCCGTCCCCGTCGTCTCACCCCTGCCGGAGCACCACGCAGGATTCGCCCGGCAGGTGCAGGACGCCGTCCGGGCCCGGCGGGGTGACCGGCTCCCACGCGGCGAGGACGGTCGCCTCGCGCGGGCCCAGCGGGATCGCCGCGGCGGTCGGCGCCAGGTTGACGGCGACCCGGACGTCCCCGCGCCGGAAGGCGAGCCAGCGTCCGTCCTCGTCGAACGCCACCTTGGTGTCGGCGAGGTCCGGGTCGGTGAGGTCGGGCTCGGCGCGGCGCAGCGCGATCAGCCGCCGGTGCCAGTCCAGCACGCGCGCGTGCGGCCCGGCGGCCGGTTCCGACCAGTCGAGGCAGGAGCGGTCCCGGGTCGCCGGGTCCTGCGGGTCGGGCACGTCCTCCTCGGCCCAGCCGTGCGCCGCGAACTCCCGCCGCCTGCCCCGGCGTACCGCGTCCGCGAGGTCCGGGTCGGTGTGGTCGGTGAAGAACTGCCAGGGCGTGCCCGCCGCCCACTCCTCGCCCATGAACAGCATCGGGGTGAACGGCGCGGTCAGCGTGAGCGTCGCCACGCAGGCCAGCAGCCCGGGGGAGAGGGACGCGGCGAGCCGGTCGCCCTGGGCGCGGTTGCCGACCTGGTCGTGGGTCTGGCCGTAGCCGAGCAGCCGGTGCCCGGCCACCCGGGCGCGGTCCAGCGGACGCCCGTGGTGCCGCCCGCGGAACGACGAGTAGGTGCCGTCGTGGAAGTAGCCGCCGGTGAGGGTCCTGGCGAGGGCGGCGAGCGGGGCGCGCGCGAAGTCGCCGTAGTAGCCCTGGGACTCGCCGGTGACCGCCGTGTGCAGGGCGTGGTGGAAGTCGTCGTTCCACTGCGCGTGCAGCCCGAGGCCGCCCTCCGTGCGCGCGGTGATCAGCCGCGGGTCGTTCAGGTCGGACTCGGCGATCAGGAACAGCGGCCTGTCCAGGTCGGCGGCGAGGGCGTCCACCGCCGCCGACAGCTCCTCGAGGAAGTGGCACGCGCGCGTGTCGACCAGCGCGTGCACCGCGTCGAGCCGCAGCCCGTCCAGGCGGTAGTCCCGCAGCCAGGCCAGCGCGCTCTCCCGCAGGAAGGCCCGCACCTCGTCCGAGCCGGGCGCGTCCAGGTTCACCGCGGAGCCCCACGGGGTCTGGTGCGTGTCGGTGAAGTACGGCCCGAACGCGGGCAGATGGTTGCCCGAAGGCCCCAGATGGTTGTGGACGACGTCCAGGACGACGCCGAGGCCCAGCGCGTGCGCCCGGTCGACGAACCGTTTCAGCGCCTCGGGTCCGCCGTACGGCTCGTGCACCGCCCACAGCGACACCCCCTCGTACCCCCAGCCGTGCCGCCCGGGGAAGGGACACAGCGGCATCAACTCCACGTGCGTGACGCCCAGTTCGGCTAGGTGGCCGAGCCGTTCGGCGGCCGCGTCCAGCGTCCCCTCGGCGGTGAACGTGCCCACGTGCAGCTCGTACAGGACCGCCCCCGGCAGCGGCAGCCCGGCCCACTCGGCGCGCCACGCGTACCGGCCGTGGTCGACGACCGCGCTCGGCCCGTCCGGTCCCTCCGGCTGACGGCGGGACCTCGGGTCGGGCAGCACCGGACCGTCGTCGAGCGCGAAGCCGTACCGGGTGCCGTCCCGCGCCTCCGCCTCGCCGCACCACCACCCGGGGCGGTCCGGATCGCGCCCCAGCGCGTGCGGGGCGCCATCGCACCGGAGCGTCACACGGTCGGCCTGCGGTGCCCACACCTCGAACTGCACGGACGGTTCCCCTTCGTCTGCCCAACGTGACGGAGTCCGTCCATCGTGCGTCATGCGCGGCCGATCCGCCGTCGGATCACCGCCTTTCGCGCCGGGTGTCGGCGGATGTCCTGGTGCGGTCACCGATCGCTCGTATTCTGGACACCCGGGGGTCGCTGCCCGACAATCACGGATGTGACGTCGTCCTTCGAGTTCAACACGTACCCCGCGCGGATCTCCGACGCGGAGCGCGACAAGGCGCTCCAGGTGCTCCGTGACGGCGTCGCCGTGGGACGGCTGTCGCACGACACGTACATCCGCCGCATGGAACTGGCGCTCTCCGCCCGCAGGCCCGACGAACTCGCCGTGCTCACCGCCGATCTGCCCACCGAGAGCCGGATGTCGCGGCTCGTCTTCGGGACGGTCGAGGCGGTCTCCGGGTTCACCGTGCGGCTGCGCCGGGCCTGGCAGGCCGAGCGCCTCCCCAAGCTGCTGCTGCCGCACCCCGGCTCCACCCACCCGCTGCGCATCGGCCGCGACCCCGCCAACGGCCTGCGGCTCACCCACGAGACGGTCTCCCGGGTGCACGCCGAACTGCGCCGCCAGGGCGGCATGTGGGTCCTGCGCGACCTCGGCTCCTCGAACGGGACGACGGTCAACGGACGGCGGGTCCTCGGCGCCGCCGTGGTCCGCGAGGGCGACCTCATCGGCTTCGGGCACATGACGTTCCGGATCGCCGCGAACTGACCCCGCCCGCACCGCCGTCACATCCCCGCGCCCGCCGATATGGCTGAAATGCCGTTCCTCGTCCGGGTATTGACGTACCCCGCAACTCGTGACTGACTGTGCGTACACCTGACACGTCAGGTGACCCGACGACACCACCATCGTGGAGGTGTGCCCTGCCGCCCCTCCTGCGCTACCTCACCGCCGACGAACTCGGCGCCAGAGCCGCGGCCCTGGCCGCCGACCGTCCCGGGGAGGCCAGGCTGCGCAGGGTGGGCACCTCCCGCGCGGGCCACCCCCTGCTGCTGCTCTCCGTCGGGCACGGCAGCCGCCACGCCCTCGTGGTGGCCGGGCCGCACGCCAACGAACCGGTCGGCGGCGTCACCGCGCTGCGCCTCGCCGAACGCGTGCTGGCCGACCCGCGGCTCACCGAGGGCGCCGACGCCACCTGGGACCTGCTGCTGAGCGTCGACCCCGACGGGCTGCGCCACAACGAGGGCTGGCTGGCCGGGCCTTACACCCTGGGCCGGTACTTCCGTAACTTCTTCCGCCCCGGCTTCCTCGAACAGCCCGAGTGGCTGCCCGCGGGCGCCGCGGCCGCCGCCCTCCCGGAGACCCGCGCCCTGCTCGACCTCCAGGACGAACTGCGCCCCTTCCTCCAGTGCTCCCTGCACGGCGTCGACGTCGGCGGCGGCTTCGTCGAACTCACCCACGACCTGCCCGGCCTCGCCCGGCGCGTCGCCCACACCGCCGCCCGCCTCGGCGTCCCGCGCGAACTCGGCCCCTACGACGCCCTGTTCTGGCCCCGCCTCGGCCCCGCCGTCTACCGCATCCCGCCGCCCCGCCCCGGCGACCTGGCCGCCGCGATCACCGAGGCCGCCGTCGAGTCGACCTGGTTCCACCCCGACCGGCACGGCACGGTCACCGCCGTCGTCGAAGCCCCCATGTGGGGCGTGGGCGCCGTCGAGGACAACGCGTCGCCCGCCGACCCGACCGCCGTGCTGCGCGCCGCGAGCCACACCCTGCGCGAGGACATCCGGCTCCTGGAGACCATCGCCGCGCGGCTCAGACCCCACCTGGCCGGACTCCCCGACGCGGCCCGCCTGCTCGCCCCGGTCGACGACTACCTGATGGTCTGCCCCGGCCTCGCCGACACCTGGGACCCCGACGTCCCCGACGCCGTCCGCCCGCTCCCGCCGCTCAGCGTCGGCCACCTCGCCGCCCTGCGCATCTCCGCCCGCCGCCTCGCGCTGCGCACCGCGGGACTCCTGCACCAGCTCGTCACCCGCGCGGGCCACGACCCGGCCGGGGTCAGGCCCGCCCTCGACCGGCTCATCGACACCTGGTGCGCCGAGTACCGCGACCACTGCGGCGCCCGCTGGATACCCGTCGCGCGCCAGGCCGAGTACCAGGCCCGGGTGGTCCTCGCCGCGTTCGAACTCGCCCTGCGCCACCCGCGGGAGCGCTCCCGTTCGGGTGACCCGGGGTGGGGTCCCGAGGCCGCGGTGCCGATGCACAGGGAATGAACACCTTCCCCGTACCCGGCGCCCTGCTCGCCGCCACCGCCCTGCTCCTCGCCTGCGCCGCCCCGGCCGACGCGGGCCCCACCGCAAGGGCGGGCGGCGACCACCTCTATCTGACGGTCACCAAGGGCGACGCCCACTCCAGCGACACCCGGGGCACCCTGCTCTCCTGCGACCCGCCGCAGGGGCACGCCCGCGCCGCCGAGGCGTGCGCCCAACTCCGCGCCGTCAAGGGCGACATCGACGCCGTCCCCGACCGGCACCTCTACTGCTCGACGCTCTACGCCCCGGTCACCGCGGACGCCCGCGGCCGCTGGAACGGCCGCCCGGTGAACTACCGGCGGACGTTCTCCAACGCCTGCCTGCTCGCCGCCCGCACCGGAGCCGTCTTCGCCCTCGACGGCCTCCCCGGCTCCCGCCGCACCGCCGCGACCTGAGCGCGGGAGACGCCCCCGGGCTCTCCGGCCCACCGGCGCCCGCCCGTTGGCGGGCCGGGGACCCGGCGGCCCGGCGGCCGTCGCCGCCCGGCCGCCGGTCGCCTCAGCCCTGCTCCACCCGCGCCAGCAGCACCACCGGCACCCGGCCGAAGAGGTCGGCGACGGGCGTCGGGCCGCTGAACTCCCGCTCCGGGTACTGCGCGTCGGCCCAGCGCCCCGGCGGCAGCGCGAGCCGGGTGTCCCGCCAGCCGCCCGCCTCCGCGAGCCGCAGCGACAGCCGGGTGACCGCCGTGACGACCTCCCCCGACCGCGAGAACGCCAGGCAGTGGTCCGCCGCCGGGCCCTCGGCCGGCAGCGGCGCGTACGACGCGGTGTCGCCGAACGCCTCCGGACGCCGGGCCCGCAGCCGCAGCGCGGCCCGGGTGAGCGCCGCCTTCTCGCCCGGCTCGGACGGCGGGAACCGCACCAGCCCGCGGTTGTCCGGATCGACCAGCGCCCTGAACTCCGTCTCGCTGCCCTGGTACACGTCCGGCACCCCCGGCATCGTCAGATGGAGCAGGGCCGCGCTCAGCACGTTGGTGCGCACCGGGTCGGCCAACGCGTCGCGCAGCGCGGTCACATGACGTCCGGGCGGCCCGCACGGACCGGCCGCGAGGAACGCCGTCACCGCCTCCTCGTAGGCCGGTTCCCGCTCCGTCCAGCTCGTGTAGAGGCCCGCCTCGCGCACGTGCTTGAGCAGCGCGGGCCCGATCCGCTCACCGTCCGGCTCGCCGAGGCCGAACAGCGTCTGCCAGGCCGCCCAGGCGAGTTGGCCGTCCGGTACGTCCCCGGCCGCGCGGGTCGCCGCGGTGACCGCGTCCGCCCACCGCCCCGGGCACTCGGTGAGCACCGCGAGCGCCGCCCTGACGTCCGCGCTGCGCTTGGTGTCGTGCGTGGAGACGACGGTCCCGGTCGACGGCCAGTCGCGCTGCACCCGCGCGCAGTGGGCGTGGAACTCCGCGGGGGAGACCGCCGGGCTCCCGGGCTCACCCCCCACCTCGGTCGCCGACAGCAGCGGGACGTAGCGGTAGAACGCCGTGTCCTCCACGGACTTGGCCCGCAGCGCCGACGCCGTCTGCGCGAACCGGGCGCGGAACTCGGCGCCCTCCGCGCCCGGACAGGCCACCCCGAGGACCAGGTCGCGCACCACGTCGACGGCGCCCGCCTCCTCCGGGACCACGAACGCGAGCCGGGCCTGCGCCGCCGCCTCCTCGGTGACCACGGACGCCGTGTCGCCCGACTCGTAGGGCCGGTACACCCCCAGCCTGACCAGAAGCTCCTCCAGCGCCGTGCGCAGCGCCCAGGGCGCCCGGTCGCGCAGCGCGGGGTCGGCGGAGGCGGCGCACAGCCGGGACGCGGTGCGGGCCAACCGGTCGGTCTCGGCGGCCAGTTCGTAGGTGAGCACCTTGTAGGCGGCCCGCCGCACGGTGGCGTCCCACTGCCCGCCCCGGTCGGTCTGCGGGGCCGCGAACCGCCGGTAGCCGCCCAGGAGTTCACCAACCCCGGCCGGGTCGGTGAGGACGCCGTCGACGTGCCGCAGCGCGTCGTACCCGGTGGTGCCCGCGACCGGCCAGGACGGCGGCAGCGGCTCACCGGCCGCCAGGATCTTCTCCACCACCGTCCACCGGCCGCCGGTCGCCTCGTGCAGCCGCGCCAGATATCCGTCCGGGTCGGCGAGCCCGTCCGGATGGTCGACGCGCAGCCCGTCCAGCACGCCCTCGCGCAGCAGTTGGAGCGTCTTCGCGTGGGTCGCCGCGAACACCTCCGGGTCCTCGACCCGCACCCCGATCAGCTCCGAGATGCTGAAGAACCGCCGGTAGTTCAGCTCGGTCCTGGCCAGCCGCCACCACACCGGGCGGTACCACTGGGCGTCCAGCAGCCGCGGCAGCGGCAGTCCCGCGGTGCCCTCGCGCAGCGGGAACTCGTGGTCGTGGTAGCGCAGCACGTCGCCGTCGACCCGCAGCGCGTCGATCTCGCCGCCGAGCGGCCCGCCGAGCACCGGCAGCAGCACCTGGCCGCCGCGCGCCTCCCAGTCGATGTCGAACCACCGCGCGTACGGCGATCCCGGGCCCTCCCGCAGCACCTCCCACAGGGCGTGGTTGTGACGCGGGGCCATCGCCATGTGGTTCGGCACGATGTCCGCGATCAGCCCGAGCCGGTGCTCGCGCGCCGTGCGGGCCAGCGCGCGCAGCCCCTCCTCGCCGCCGAGTTCCTCCCGCACCCGGGCGTGGTCGACGACGTCGTAGCCGTGCGTCGAACCCGGCACCGCCTCCAGGACCGGCGACAGATGCAGGTGCGAGACGCCCAGCGAGGCGAGGTACGGCACCGCCTCCTCGGCCGCGGCGAACGGGAACGCGGGCTGGAGCTGAAGCCGGTAGGTGGCCGTGGGCACGACGGGCTCGGGGCGCTCAGATGTCATGGGAACCTACGTACCCGCCCCGCCGCCATTCCTGTCATCGCCGCCCCTGCACGGGTGTATCGACCCCGAGGGGGGACGCGCCGGAGGCCCGCTCCGAGGGCCGCCCGGGGCCACAGAGACGCCCGGGATCGCCGGGACGCCTGGGACCACCGGTGCTTCCGGGATCGCCGGGGCTCCCGGGGCAGAGCGCGGCGCCAGGAACAGAGCCGGCACCCGGGGCAGAGCGAGGCGTCCGTGGCAGAGCGGGGCGCCCGAAGCAGAGCGAGCCGCCCGGAACAGAGCGAGCCGCCCGGAACAGAGCCGGGCGTCCGGAACAGAGCCGGGCGGCGCCCGCCGGGGCTCCCCGAAGCCCCGGCACACCCCGCCCCGCCCGCCGTCGGACACCCCGCCGCCGGACATCCCGCCGCCGCGCGCCCCGCTTCCGGCGGCGGTCCGCCGTGACTACACCGGGCGCTGGAGCACCGTCATGCTGCGGTCGACCAGGGTCAGGCGTTCACCGGCCCGCACCTTCGGGCCCTCGCCGGGCGGCACGCCGTCCGCGCGGGCGGTGTCGACCACCACCTGCCACTGCCGCCCGTGGTCCACCGGCACCACGAAGTCGAGCGGCTTCGGCGAGGCGTTGAACATCAGCAGGAACGAATCGTCGGTGATCCGCTCCCCGCGCGCGTCCGGCTCGGAGATCGCGTTGCCGTTCAGGAAGACGCTCAGCGCGGACGCCCGCGCCGAGTCCCAGTCCCGCTGGGTCATCTCCTGGCCCTCCGGGGTGAACCAGGCGATGTCCGACAGCTCGTCGTGAGTGCCCTCCACCGGCCGCCCGTGGAAGAAGCGCCGCCTGCGGAAGACCGGGTGGTCCTTGCGCAGCCACACCATCGCCTTGGTGAAGGCGGCGAGCCCGTCGCCCTCCTGCGGCCATCGCACCCACGCCAGCTCGTTGTCCTGGCAGTAGGCGTTGTTGTTGCCCCGCTGGGTGCGCGCGAACTCGTCGCCGTGACTGAGCATCGGCACGCCCTGGGAGAGCATCAGCGTCGCGATGAAGTTGCGCATCTGCCGGGCCCGCAGCTCCAGCACCTCGGGGTCGTCGCTGTCGCCCTCCTCCCCGCAGTTCCAGGACCTGTTGTGGCTCTCGCCGTCCCGGTTCTGCTCGCCGTTGGCGTCGTTGTGCTTGTCGTTGTACGAGACCAGGTCGTGCAGGGTGAAACCGTCGTGACAGGTCACGAAGTTGATGGAGGCGAGCGGACGGCGGCCGTCGTCCTGGTAGAGGTCGGAGGAACCGGTCAGCCGGGACGCGAACTCGGCCAGCGCGCGCTGCTCGCCGCGCCACATGTCCCGCACGGTGTCCCGGTACTTGCCGTTCCACTCGGTCCACAGCGGCGGGAAGTTGCCCACCTGGTAGCCGCCCTCGCCGACGTCCCACGGCTCGGCGATCAGCTTCACCTGGGAGACCACCGGGTCCTGCTGGACCAGGTCGAAGAACGAGGACAGCCGGTCCACCTCGTGGAACTGCCGGGCCAGGGTCGCCGCGAGGTCGAAGCGGAACCCGTCGACGTGCATCTCGGTCACCCAGTACCGCAGCGAGTCCATGATCATCTGGAGGACGTGCGGCGACCGCATGAGCAGCGAGTTGCCGGTGCCCGTGGTGTCCATGTAGTAGCGGGCGTCGTCCGTCAGCCGGTAGTAGGACGGGTTGTCGAGGCCCCGGAAGGACAGCGTCGGCCCCAGGTGGTTGCCCTCGGCGGTGTGGTTGTAGACGACGTCCAGGATGACCTCGATGCCGGCCTCGTGCAGCGCCCGCACCGCCGACTTGAACTCCAGCACCTGCTGCCCGCGGTCGCCCCAGGAGGCGTACGCGTTGTGCGGGGCGAAGAAGCCGATGGTGTTGTAGCCCCAGTAGTTGTTGAGGCCCATGTCCACCAGCCGGTGGTCGTTGACGAACTGGTGCACCGGCATCAGTTCGAGCGCCGTGACCCCCAGCTCCACCAGATGCTCGATGACCGCCGGATGGGCCAGCGCCGCGTAGGTGCCGCGCAGTTCCTCCGGCAGCCCCGGGTGGCTCATGGTGAGGCCCTTGACGTGCGCCTCGTAGATCACCGTGTGGTGGTACTGGGTCCTGGGGCGCCGGTCGTCGCCCCAGTCGAAGTAGGGGTTGATCACGACCGACGTCATCGTGTGCGGCGCCGAGTCCAGGTCGTTGCGGCTCTCGGGCTCGCCGAAGTGGTAGCCGTACACCTCCTCGCCCCAGCGGACCGAGCCGCTGACGGCCTTCGCGTACGGGTCGAGCAACAGCTTCGCGGAGTTGCAGCGCAGCCCGCGCTCGGGAGCGTACGGGCCGTGCGCGCGGAACCCGTACCGCTGCCCCGGCATGATGCCGGGCAGGTACGCGTGCCGCACGAACGCGTCGCTCTCGCGCAGTTCCACCGCCGTCTCCGAGCCGTCGTCGTGCAGCAGACACAGCTCTACTCGGTCCGCGGCCTCCGTGTAGACCGCGAAATTGGTTCCGGCGCCGTCGTACGTGGCACCGAGCGGATACGCCTCGCCAGGCCAGACCTGCATGTCATGACTCTTCCAGGTCGAGCGCGCCCCCGTACGCGCCTTGCTCCCGAGTCTCCCCGAAAGTGATGGAACCCTCGACGACTTACGTGCCTCTTACCTCTCGACCAGTGCATACCCGGTGTGCGGCCTGACCACCGCACTCCGGAGGTGCCGAATGTGTGGGGCCGAGACGTACTCCCGGGGGCGCAGGGGATCCGCCCGCGTGATCCGCCGGGGGAGCAGGGGGAGAATGTGCGCAGGACAGTCCACCGCCACCTGGGCAAGGTGGTGGCAGGCGCGGCGATCGCGGTGGCCGGTACCGCCGTCATGGTCGCCGTCACCCTGCCGGGGACGGCGGGTGCCGACGGCACCGCGGACGGCGCGGCGGGCGCCGGGCAGCAGGGACAGGGGCAGGGCGACGTGGTGCCGCAGGCCGTCGTCGAGCGGGCGCCCGCCGAGGGCGCCCGGGGCACCGGCCGCGACCCGCTCACCGACGACGAGCTGAAGCGCGTCGAGAAGATCGCCGTCGACCCGCCGATGTTCGGCGCCACCCAGAACGTGGCGGGCGGACGGGGACCGCAGCGGCTGAGCGTGGACCTCGCGGAGCCGGAGAACGGCGACACCGCCCCGGACGCGCCGCGCCGCGCGGAGGTCGCGTTCTACGACTACAAGGACGACGCCCTCGTCACCAAGACCGTCAACCTCGCCACCGGCCGGGTGGAGAGCACCACGCGGCAGCACGGCGTCCAACCGCCGCTCAGCCGGGCCGAGTTCGACGAGGCCACCAAGCTCCTGATCGCCGACCCGCTCGGCGCCGGACTCAAGGCCGACTTCAAGGACGCCACCGGGGACGTGCTCACCTCGCCCGGCCAGCTCCTGGTCAACGGCGCCGTCTACCGGGCCACTCCCGGCGTCCGGCCCGAGCGACTCGCCGCGTGCGGCGACCACCGGTGCGTCCGGCTGTTCCCGAAGGTCAGGAACGGCCCCTGGATCGACGCCCGCCACCTGGTGATCGACCTCAGCGACCGCACCGTCGTCGCGCTCGGCCGCGGCTGACCGTCCCGCGCCCTCCTCCGAACTCGCTCCTCCTGTAAGGGAGTCACCTCTCCATGCGCGTGAACAGCATCAGCCGTGCCCGCGGCCGGGCCGCCCTGGGCGTCGCCGTGGCCGCACTCGCCGTGGGCGCCACGGCCGGCGCGGGCCCCGCCGACGCCCGGCCCCAGCGGCAGCCGAGAGCCGCCGCCGCTGCCGCCGACTGCAGCGCCGCCTACCGCATCGAACAGAAGCTCTCCACCGGCACCACCTGGCGGATGTGCTGGCACTACGACAGCAAGGCCGGGCTGGTCCTGGAGAAGATCTCCTACCAGCCCAAGGGCGAGACCAAGCCCGTCAAGGTCCTCAACAGCGCCCGCCTCGGCCAGATCGACGTCCCCTACGACGACGGCAGCGTCGAGTACGACGACCTCACCGGCTTCGGCTTCGCGCAGGGCCTCGTCAACATGAACGCCGCGGAGTGCCCCGGCGGCACCATCAAGACCGTCAAGGTCCCGGACGCCTTCTACTCGGACAACCCCAACATCAAGGGGCTGTGCGCCACCACCCGGGCCCGCGGCCACGCCTACCGGATGCAGGCCGACACCGGCAACAAGGTGTACCAGCAGCAGGGCAAGGACCTGCTGATCTACACCGTCAACAAGGTCGGCTGGTACGAGTACATGACCGAGTGGCGCTTCCAGGACGACGGCACCGTCGCCATGAACGTCGGCGCCACCGGCAGCCTCTCGCCCGGCGACTACGACGCGGGCGACGGCCGCGGCTGGCCGATCGGCAAGGGCCCCAAGGCGTACGCCACCAGCCACAGCCACAACGTGTTCTGGCGCCTCGACTTCGGCCTCGACGGCTCCACCAAGGGCCGCGTCGAGCAGTACGACTCCAAGGTCACCGCGCCCGCCCGCGGCCAGGAGGCGCCGACCAACAGGACCACCGTCACCAAGGTCACCAAGGAACTCGCCGGTGACGCCAAGAACTACCGCTGGTGGCGGATGGTCAGCGCGACCGGCAAGAACAAGGACGGCCACGCCCGCTCCTACGAGATCGTGCCGGGCGCCACCACCAAGTTCCTCGGCCGGACCTTCACCCGGCACGACGTGTACTTCACCGAATACAACAAGTGCGAACAGTTCGCCAGCAACAACACCGGCGCCTGCCCGTCCGGGCACGGCAAGTCCGTGGACGCCTGGGTCAACGGGCAGACCCTCACTCACCCCATCACCTGGGTCAACGTCGGGTTCCACCACATCGCCCGGGACGAGGACCAGCAGCCCATGCCGGTCCACTGGCAGGGATTCTCCATCGCCCCTCGTGACGTCACCGCCATGAATCCGCTCACCCCGGCCGCCCTGGCCGATCAGAACGGACAAGTCACACCGCGCAGTTGAGAAACGACCTGTCCATCCGGCTGCACCGCCGACCGCTCCCGGAGTACCCTTCCTTGATCATTGGCACGGGGATTGCTCGGGGGAGCGGAAGGCGGTGCGCGGGTGGGCGCGGGAGGGCTGGAGCTGCCCCCTGGCGACGACGGTCGCGAGGGGAACTCCGCACAAGTCCCGCCCGGCACGGTGTCCCTGGCCCGGCCGATGGAGACCACCTCCATCGGCCCGGAGCTGGACTGGGACGCCGACGCCTGGCGCGAGGTGCGCACACGCGCCCAGCGGGCGGGCCGGGCCTACATCTGGCTGAACCTCGTCGAACAGCGGCTGCGCGCGGTCGTGGCGGCCGTGCTGCGGCCCGTCTACGAACCCGTCCACGGTGACGACTGGGTGGTCGCCGCCGCCGGACCGGCCGGGCAGGAGTGGGTGCAGCGCGCCGTCGCCGTCCGCGAAGTCAGCCGCCGCAAGGGCTACTTGCTCGACCCGGCCGACGACAACGTCCTCAGCTTCCTCACCCTGCCCCAGCTGCGCGAGCTGATGGTGCAGCACTGGCCGTGCTTCGAGCCGTACGTCGACGACCGCCGCGACGTCGAACTCGCCCTGGACGAGCTGGAGGTGACCCGCAACGTCGTCTCCCGCAACCGCGCCCTCTCCGAGGCCGTCCTCAACCAGGCCGAACGCGCCTCCGCGCGCATCCTGGAGACCCTCGGCTCGGCCGGTGACGTGCCCTCCGCGCGCAGGCTGCCGGTCGACGCCGTCGAGGACCTGGTCGGCGAACGGTACGCCGACGTCGTCGCCGTCCACTCCGACCGGGTCCGCCTGCTGCGCCAGTTCCCGGCCGAGGACATCTTCGGCGGCGCCCGCCGCCTGGACGCCGTCGGCATCGGCCTGAACCTGCTGGTGCAGAACTTCTCCGGGCGCCGCCTGGTCCGCCTCGCCGAGGCCGGCTGCCGGGTGAGGCTGCTGTTCCTCAACCCCGCCTCCAGCGCGGTCAAGCGCCGCGAGCGCGAACTCGGCATGAAACGGGGCGAACTGAGCCGCGCCGTCGAGATGAACATCCTCCACATGCGCCGCGTCCGCTCCCGGCTGCGCGACCCCGGCGCGTTCGAGATCCAGGTCTACGACGAGACCCCGCGCGTCACCGCCTACCTGGTCGACGCCGACGGCCCGGACGGCATCGCCGTCGTCCAGTCCTACCTGCGCCGCTCCCGGGGCATGGAGGCGCCGGTCCTGGTGCTGCGCAACGGCAACCGGGTGGTGAAGACGGACGAGGCGGACGACGTCGGACTCTTCGCCACCTACCGCGAGGAGTTCGAGATGTCCTGGGCGGATTCGCGCCCCGTGTCCTGATCGTCCCGCCGCCGGAAACGGAACGCGCCCCTCTGGTTGTCAGTGGCCCATGGCAGGGTGGGAGACCACTGGGGGAACGCACCACCGAGAAGGGGGGCCACGCATGGGCTGGCACCGGGAGCTGCTGATCGGCTTCGACCTGGAGACGACAGGGACCGATCCGCACGAGGCACGTATCGTCACGGGCGCCGTGATCGAGGTCACGGCGCGGGAGCCCGGCGGCCACCGCGAGTGGCTGGCCGACCCGGGCGTGGAGATACCCGCGGACGCGGTCGCCGTGCACGGCATCACCAACGAGCGGGCCGTGGCCGAGGGCCGCCCCGCCGCCGAGGTCGCGGACGCCATCGCCGACACCCTCACCGGCTACTGGGACGCGGGCGTCCCGGTCGTCGCGTACAACGCCGCCTTCGACCTGAGCCTGCTCTCCGCCGAACTGCGCAGGCACGGACTGCCGTCGCTGAGCGAGCGCCTCGGCGGCCGCGAGCCCGCGCCCGTCGTCGACCCGTACACCATCGACCGCCGCGTCGACCGCTACCGCCGCGGCAAACGCAACCTGGAGGCCGTCTGCACCGAGTACGGCGTCCGGCTCGACGCCGCCCACGAGGCGGGCGCCGACGCCCTCGCCGCAGCCCGGCTGGCCACCGCGATAGCCGAGCGCCACCCGAAGGTCGCGGAGCTGGGCCCGGCGGAACTGCACCGCCGTCAGATCGCCTGGTACGCCGAGTGGGCGGCCGACTTCCAGGACTTCCTGCGCCGCAAGGGCGAGACGGACGCCGTCGTGGACGGCACCTGGCCGCTGCGCGCACCGGCCGGGGAGACGGTCGGCTGAGCCGCGGCGCGGTTCAGAAGGGGTACCAGCGGACCGACTCGTCGCCGTCCCGCAGGGACGCCACCCGGCGCCGGAACTCCACCAGCGCCTCGGGGTTGCCCGGCGCGTGCTGGGCAACCCAGGCGCAGCTCGCCGTCTCGCGGGCGCCGCGCAGCACCGAACAGCCCGCCCACTCCCGCACGTCCCAGCCGTAGGTCGTGGTGAAGGCGTCGTACGCCTCGGCGGGCAGCCCGTACCGGTCCCGGGACAGGGCCATGACCACCAGGTCGTGCTCGCGCAGGTCGGCGGAGAAGGTCTCCAGGTCCACCAGGACCGGGCCGTCCGCGCCGACGTGCACATTGCGCGGCAGGGCGTCGCCGTGGATCGGGCCCGGCGGCAGATGCGGGGTGAGCGCCGCCGCCGCTGCCGCGAAACCGTCCCGGCGCTCCCGCAGATAGGCCGCGTCCTCGGGGTCGACGGTGTCGCCCGCG
Organism: Streptomyces sp. SolWspMP-5a-2; assembly: GCF_900091845.1. Lineage (GTDB taxonomy): Bacteria > Actinomycetota > Actinomycetes > Streptomycetales > Streptomycetaceae > Streptomyces > Streptomyces doudnae. The sequence continues at coordinate 11,285 of NZ_FMCI01000024.1, read as the reverse complement.
AGCCGCAGCCAGCGCTCCACCCCGCCCAGCAGCTCACGGGCCGGGAGCGCGAAGGGCGGCGCGGGCAGCGCGTGCACCAGCCGCAGCAGCCCGGCCAGGTCGCCGGGTTTGGCCGGGCGCACCGGGTCGGGCAGCCGCTCCCACACGGTCACCGGGTGCCCCTCGACCAGCAGCGGCTCCGGGCGGGCCGCCCGTACGGCGGGCACCCCGGCCTCCGCCAGCCAGAGGGCGACGGACAGCTCGCGCCGGGCCCGGTCCAGGAGTTCGGCGTCCCGGCCGACCTTGACCACCAGGTCACCGGCGGCGAAGACGGCGTTCTCGCCCAGGGCGAGGAGCCGGGCCCCGTCCGCCGGGCCGGGCAGCACCTCCGCCGCGGCCAGTACCTCCCGGGCCCGTGCCTCGTCCATCGTCCGCCTCCGTGTCGTGATCCGTGCGGTGCCCTCCCGCGCGGAGCCCCGGCGGGTGCGCCCACCGGCACATCCGCGGGCCCTCGCCGTCGGCACCGCCGGTCAGTGTCCCATCCGCACCACCCGCACCGCCCGCCCGGCCACCTGACGGACCCCCGCCCGCACTCCTCCCCACCCCTGCTCCCCGCCCCGCACCCGCGCCCTCCCGTCGCCCGCCGTCCTGCCCCTTCCGTCCCCGTCGCCTCCCGTCGCGGAAAACAGATTGCACGAGACGTTTCGTCTCGCCTAGCGTCGTCGTCATGACCGCACCCGCCCACATCGCCATGTTCTCCATCGCCGCCCACGGGCACGTGAACCCGAGCATCGAGGTGATCCGCGAACTCGTCCGCCGCGGGCACCGGGTCACGTACGCGATCCCGCCGGTCTTCGCGGAGAAGGTCGCCGGGACCGGCGCCGAACCCAGGACCTGGCACTCCGTGCTGCCCTCGCCCGACGACGACCCGGCGGCCTGGGGGACCACCCTGCTCGACCACGTCGAACCCTTCCTCGACGACGCCGTCCAGGCGCTGCCCCAGCTGGCCGAGGCGTACGAGGGCGACGAACCGGATCTGGTGCTGCACGACATCACCTCCTATCCGGCCCGGGTCCTCGCGCACCGCTGGGGCGTCCCGGCGATCTCCCTCTCCCCGAACCTCGTCGCCTGGGAGGGGTACGAGAAGGAGGTCGCCGAACCGATGTGGGCCGAGCCCCGCCGCACCGAGCGCGGCCGGGCCTACTACGCCCGGTTCCAGGCGTGGTTGGCGGAGAACGGCGTCACCCGTCACCCGGACCCCTTCGTCGGCAGGCCGGACCGGTCGCTGGTGCTGATCCCGCGCGCCCTGCAGCCCCACGCCGACCGGGTCGACACCCGCGTGCACACCTTCGTCGGCGCCTGCCAGGGCGACCGGGCGGCACAGGGCGGCTGGCGGCGCCCGCCGGAGGCCGGGAAGGTGGTCCTGGTGTCGCTGGGCTCGGCCTTCACCGACCGGCCCGACTTCTACCGGGAGTGCGTGCGGGCCTTCGGCGGCCTGCCCGGCTGGCACCTGGTGCTCCAGATCGGCCGGCACGTGGACCCGGCCGCGCTCGGGGACGTCCCGGCCAACGTCGAAGTGCACGACTGGGTGCCGCAGTTGGCGATCCTCCGGCAGGCTGACCTGTTCGTCACCCACGCCGGGGCGGGCGGCAGCCAGGAGGGCCTCGTCACCGGCACCCCGATGATCGCCGTCCCGCAGGCGGTCGACCAGTTCGGCAACGCCGATCTGCTCCAGGCGCTGGGCGTGGCCCGCCGGGTAGACACCGCGGACGCGACCGCCGCGACCCTGCGCGCCACCGCGCTCGCCCTGGTCGACGACCCCGCCACGGCCCGTCGGCTAGCCAGGCTCAAGGCCGAGACGGCGGCGGAGGGCGGCGTCGAGCGGGCGGCCGACCTGATCGAGGCCGAACTCCCGGGACACAGGCCCCGTCCGGCCGGTCCCTGACGCCCGCCGCCTCGGCAGCGGGGAGAGCGGAGGACCCGTCGTAACGGACCGGGCAAGTCCGTCAACCCCGGGCAGAGGAGAACCCGTTGGTCCCCCCGGGACATCAACGGGCTCTCCGGCACGGGCGGGTGCCTGTCGGTCACACCCGCAGGGGCTCGCCCTCGTCGTCGCGGGCCGCCGGGCGGGCCGGCGGCAGCGGCGTCTCGTCGTGGGTGAGGTCGGGCAGTCGGCGCAGCCAGCTCGGGAAGTACCAGTTGCGCTCGCCGAGCAGCGCCATCACCGCGGGGAGCAGCACGCCCCGGATGACCGTCGCGTCGATGAGGACCGCGGCGGCCAGGCCGACGCCCATCTGCTTCATCGACTGCATGGAGAGCGTCCCGAAGATCGCGAACACGGCGACCATGATGACCGCGGCGCTGGTGACGACGCCCGCCGTGGTGACCACGCCGTGCTCGATCGCGTCCCGGGTGGAACGCCCCCGCAGGCGGGCCTCACGGATCCGGGAGACGACGAAGACGTGGTAGTCCATCGACAGGCCGAACAGGATCACGAAGAGGAACAGCGGCAGCCAGGAGATGATCGCGCCGACGCCCTCCGCGCCGACCAGGGACGCGCCCCAGCCGTGCTGGAAGACGGCGACGAGGATGCCGTACGCGGCGCCCACCGACAGCAGGTTGAGCACGATCGAGGTGGCCGCCACCGTCAGCGAGCGGAACGACAGCAGCATCAGCGCGAACGCGAACACCACCACGAAGACGAAGACCGGGACGACCGCGCCGGTCAACTGGGCGTTGAAGTCCAGCGATCCGGCGACCTGGCCGGTGATCGGCGCCCGCACCCCGGCCACCTTCCCGAGGGTCGCGGGGCGCACCTCGTCGCGCAGCGTCGTCAGGCTGGCGCCCGCCGCCTCCAGGTCGGAGCCGCCGACCAGCGGCACCCGGACGACGGCGACGTTCTGCGCGTCGTGCAGCCTGATCTCCACCGGGCCGCGCGAGGCGCCCGAGGAGACGGCACGCTTCTTGAAGGCGGCGAGCGCGGCCCGCACCTCGGGCGCGGCGATGTCCCGCGCGCTGACGACCACCTCGGCCGGTTCCGAACCGCCGGGGAACGCCTCGTTGACCCGGTTGTAGGTCTGCACGATGGGCAGCGAGTCGCCGAACTCCTGGTCCAGGGTGAGGTTCTGGGTCTTCATGCCGAGCGCGGGCGCGGCGACGGCGAGCAGCGCCCCGGCCGCGACGACCACGGAGACCAGCGGCTTCGCGAGGACGCCGCGCAGCACGGTCCGCCAGAACCGGCTCTCGCCGCCGGTCCGCGCGGACCGCCGCTCCATCGCCTTGCGCAGGACGGGGATGCGGCCCTTCTCGACCCGCTCGCCGAGCAGCGACAGCAGCGCGGGCAGCACGGTCACCGAGCCGACCATCGCGACGGCGACCACCATCAGCGAGGCCAGGCCCATCGCCTCGAAGTCGGAGATCCCGGTGAACAGCATGCCCGCCATCGCCACGCAGACCGTGACGCCGGAGACGACGATCGCGCGGCCACTGGTGGCGGCCGCGATCCGCAGCGCGGTCGCCGCGTCCCGTCCGGCGGCCTGCTCCTCGCGCTCCCGGCGCAGATAGAACAGGCAGTAGTCGACACCGACGGCCAGACCGACCAGCAGCATCACCGAGTTGGCGGTGTCGCTCATCGGCTGGACATGGCTGACGACGCCCATCAGACCCATCGTCGCCACGATCGCGGTGATCGCCAGCGCCACCGGCAGCAGCGCCGCCACCAGCGCGCCGAACGCGATCAGCAGGATGCCGAGGGCGACCGGCACCGCGGACAGCTCGGCCTTCTGGAAGTCGTCCCCGAAGGCGTCGTCGAACGTCTTGTGCATGCTGGCGCCGCCGATCTCCTCGATCCGCAGCCCGCTGTGCTCCTTCTGCACCCCGGCGACCGCGTCGAGGACCGGGCCCACCCGGTCGCCCGCGGTGTCGGAGGCGCCCCGCATGTCGAACTGGACGAGGGCGCTGCGCCCGTCCCCGGAGACCGTGCCGGTGTCGTAGGGCGACTTCACGCCCGTGACCTCGCCGGTGCCCTCGACCGCCGTCATCACCGCCGTGACCGCCGAACGGAACCCGGCGTCGGTCGCCCTGACGCCGTCGCCCGTGGCCTGCACGAGGACCGTCTCGCCCGCGGGCTCCTCGATCCCGGCCTCCTCGACGATCCGCGCGGCGGTGTGCGTCTCCCCCTTGAGCTGGTCGCTGTCCTTGACGTCGACGCGGCCCGCCACCGAACCGAGCCCCGTCGCCAGTACGACGAACAGTATCCAGATGCCGACCGCCGCCCACCGGTGGCGGGCGCTCCAGCCGCCCGCCCGCGCGGCGATGCCCCGTACCCGCGCCTGTCCGTTCCCCATGACGGGCCTGCCCTCGTGTGCGCGGTGACAGCCCCCTGCCGTCACCTCCGCTTCGAAGGTATGTGCGGGATAAGCGTCCCTCGTCCTGCTCCCCGGTGACCCGGAGGGCCGCGGGCTCCTCCGTGCGGACGGCGCCGGCTCACCGCCGCGGAGGAGCCGGGTCCCTTACATCTATCGGGGTCGGCAGGGCCCCGTCTCCGGGTCGCGGGACCCCGCCCGTCAGGGTCGGGGACGGGGACGCGCCCCACCCGTCGGGTCCGGGACGGGAGCGCGCCCCGGGGGCCGGGCCGCGCGGTCTCGGGGTGCCGGGTCCGCGGCCGGGGGCCGGACGCCGGTGACGCGGGCGCGGGAGCCGCCGCCCGCCGGGCGCACCGGCCAGGCGCGCACACCGGCGCGTGCGCCACCCGTGGACCGGCCGCCGCGCCCACCCCCGCGCGGCCCCACCGGCGACTTATGGTGTGCGCATGACGACGACGTACGCGGCGCTCCTGCGCGGGATCAACGTGGGCGGCAGGAAGAAACTCCCGATGGCCGAGCTGCGACAGCTCCTGGAGGGCCTCGGGCACGGCGGCGTCCGCACCCACCTCCAGAGCGGCCAGGCCGTCTTCACCACCGCACGCGGCGACGAGGAGAGCCTCGCCGCCGAGCTGTCCGAAGCCATCGAGAAACGATTCAGCTTCCCGGTGGACGTGATCGTCCGCGACCACGCCTACCTCCGCGCGGTCGTCGACGACTGCCCCTTCCCGGCAGCGGAACTGGAACCCCGACAGCTCCACGTCACCTACTTCTCCGCCCCCGCCGACCCGGCCCGCTTCACCGACATCGACCGCGACACCCACCTCCCCGAGGAGTTCCGCCTCGGCGACCGCGCCCTGTACCTGTACGCCCCCGACGGCCTCGGCCGCTCCAAGCTCGCCGAGGCGCTCGCCCGCCCCCGCGTCAACAGGGGCCTGATCGCCACCACCCGCAACTGGAACACCGCGGCCAGACTCGCCGAACTCACCCGCCCGACCGGCTGACACCGCCCCCCCGCCCCCACGGACCGTGTGCGAGGCTCGCCCCATGCGCTACATCATCATCGGAGCGGGAGCCGTCGGCGGTTCCATCGGCGGACGTCTCGCGGGCGCGGGACACGACGTGGTCCTGGTGGCGCGCGGCGCCCACCTCGCGGCGCTGCGCCGGGACGGACTGCGACTCACCGTCCCCGACGGGGAGTTCACCCACCGCCTGCCCGCCGTCGAGGGCCCGGCCGAACTGGGCGAGCTGCGGCCCGACGACGTCCTGCTGCTCGCCGTCAAGACCCAGCACACCGAGGACGCCCTCCGGGCCTGGGGACCCGCGCCGGTGGCCGGTGGCGGCACCGCGGCCGAACGGCTGCCGCTGCTGTGCGCGCAGAACGGCGTGGAGAGCACCCGCGTCGCACTGCGCGTCTTCCGCCGCGTCTACGGCGTCTGCGTCTGGCTGCCCGCCACCCATCTGGAACCCGGCGCCGTCTCCGCCGCGGGCGCCCCGCTCACCGGCATCCTGCACATCGGCCGCTACCCGCACGGCACCGACGACACCGCCCGCGCGGTCGCCGCCGACCTGGAGACCGCACGCTTCGAGGCGCCCGTCGCCGCCGACGTCGAGCGCTGGCGCCACGCCAAACTCCTCGCCAACCTCGGCAACGCCGTCGAAGCGCTCACCGGGCCCCTGGAGCACGACGACGCCGCGGCCCTCCTCGACCGGGTGCGGGCCGAGGGCGCGGCCGTCCTCGACGCGGCCGGCATCGGCCACGCGAGCCCCGAGGAGCAGCGCGCGGTGCGCGGCCACAAGGTCGACCAGGTGCCGATGGAGGGCACCCCGCGCGGCGGCGGCTCGTCCTGGCAGTCCCTCACCCGGGCCACCGGCACCATCGAGACCGACTACCTCAACGGCGAGATCGCCCTCCTGGGCCGCCTGCACGGTGTGCCGACCCCTCTGAACGAGCTGCTGCAACGCCTCGCCGACCGGTTCGCCGCCGAACGCCGGGCCCCGGGATCGCTCCCCCTGCCCGATCTCCTGCGTCTCGCCGAGGCTGCTGAGGCCGACGGGTCGGATGCGGCCGTCGAGTCCGGTGCGGCCGTCGAGGAGTCCTGAGCGGCCGCTCCCGGGCGCGGGACGCGCGACGGGCGGGCGGCGCGGCCGGGGTCAGGCGCTGAGCACCGGACGCAGGGCCGCCGGGCCACCGGCGACCGCCTCCGCGTACCGGCCCAGCACCACCCGCGCCACCTCGGGCGAGGCACCCAGCACGTCGGCCAGCACATCGGCCTGCGCCGCGCCCCGCGCGATCCGGTCGGGCAGGAAGCCCGGCGCCAGCACGTACGGCGCCACCGCCACCCGCTCGCAGCCGAGCGCGCGCAGCTCCCGCACCGCGTCCTCGGTGCGGGGCAGCGCCGCCGACGCGAACGCGGGCCGCACCGCCCGCCAGCCGGTCTCCCGCCACTGCCGCGCGACGTCCCCGATCACCGCGATGGCCTCCGGGTCCGTCGACCCCGCCGAGGCCAGCACGACCCCGGTCGACGCCTTGTCCGCGGGCGTCAACCCCGCCTCGTACAGCCGCCGTTCGAGCGCGGACAGCAGCAGCGGCGACGGGCCGAGCACCTCCGTCTGGCGCACGCGCAGCCGCCGGGGCGCCTCCCGCAGCACGGCGGGGATGTCCGCCTTCGCGTGGAAGGCGCGGGTCAGCAGCAGCGGCAGCGCCACCACGTCACGGACGCCCTCCGCCGCCAGGGACTCCAACACCGCCGGAACAGAAGGGATGTTGAAGTCCAGGAAGCCGGTCTCCACCCGCAGTCCGGGCCGCAGCGACCGTACCCGCCGCACCAGGGCGTGCACGGTCGCCGCGTGCCGGGGATCGCGACTGCCGTGGGCGATGACGACGAGAACGGGGGAGACCTGCCGGACGTTCATGGGACTGCCTCAGCTCCTCACCAGCAGACCGCGGCCGCGCAGCACCCTGCGCTCCAGCGGGCTGAAGATCAGCAGATCGATCGCGATGCCGACGAACAGGATCAGCAGGATCGCCTCGAACACCATCGCCATGTCGCTCGCCGTGCGGCCGTTCTCCAGCAACTGCCCCAGGCCCACGCCGAGATCGGGGAAGTTCGCGATGATCTCCGCGGCCATCAGCGACCGCCAGGAGAACGCCCAGCCCTGCTTGAGCCCCGCCACGTAGCCGGGCAGCGCGGCGGGCAGCGTGACGTGCCAGACGCCCTTCAGCCCGGTCGCGCCCATGGTGCGGCCCGCCCGCAGGAACAGCGGCGGCACCTGGTCGACGCCGGAGACCAGCCCGTTGGCGATGGAGGGCACCGCGCCGAGCAGGATCACCGCGTACATCATCGAGTTGTTCAGGCCGAGCCAGATCACCGCGGGCGGCACCCACGCCACCGACGGCAGCGACTGGAGCCCGGAGAGGATCGGCCCGATCGCCGCCCGCACGAACTTCACCCGCGCCACCAGCAGCCCGAGCGGGGTGCCGATGAGCAGCGCGAAGAAGAAGCCGAGCAGACCGCGCGACACGCTGGTCCAGATGTAGCCCAGCAGATCGCCCCGGAGCCAGGCGTCCTTGAAGACGGCCCCGACCGCCGCGGGCGACGGCAGCTTCGACGGGTCGTCGACGACCGGGTACAGCAGCGTCCAGGCCACCAGGACCACCGCGATCGCGATGACCGGCGGCAGGACCTTGTTGACGAGGGTGTGCCGCAGGGGCGGCCGCCCGGCGGCCGCGGTCTCCAGGGCGTCGAGACCGGCCTCGACGCTGCCCGCGTCCTGGGCCGGTTGCGTCTCAGTGCTGGCCATGGCGGCGGATCTCCCCACGCAGTACATCGGTGATCTCCAGGGACAGTTCGGCCACCGGCGCGTCCTCGATCCGGCGCGGCTGCGGGATGCCCACCGTCCACTCCCGGGCGATCCTGCCCGGCCGGGAGGACAGCAGGATCACCCGCTGGGCGAGCCGTACCGCCTCGCGCACGTTGTGCGTCACGAACAGCACGGAGACTCCCGTCTCCGCCCAGATCCTGGTCAGTTCGTCGTGCAGCAGGTCCCGGGTGATGGCGTCGAGCGCCGCGAACGGCTCGTCCATCAGCAGCAGGTTGCTCTCCTGGGCCAGCGCCCGCGCCAGCGCGACCCGCTGCCGCATACCGCCGGACAGCTCGTGCACCCGCTTGCCGTAGGCGCCCTTGAGCCGGACCAGTTCGAGCAGTTCCTCGGTCCTGCCGCGCCGCTCCGGCTTGGGCACGCCCCGCAGCCGCAGGGCGAGTTCGATGTTGCGGCCCGCGGTCAGCCACGGGAACAGCGCGTGCTCCTGGAACATCAGGGCCGGGCGCCCGTCGGTGGTGATGGTGCCCGCGGTGGGCCGGTCGAGACCCGCCACCAGGTTCAGCAGCGTGGACTTTCCGCAGCCCGAGGCGCCCAGGAGGGTGACGAACTCGCCCGGCGCGACATCGACGGTGATGTCGTCCAGGACGAGCTGCTGCCCGGCCGGGGTCGTGAAGGACTTGGAGACGTGCTCGATGCGTGCGGCGTGCTCGACCGCCTCTTCGGCCTTGGCGAGGGTCGTGGCCATGGTCGTCACCTCCTGGGAACTCGTCGGGGCCGGATCAGCTGGTGCCGAGACCCGCTGCGTCCACGGTGCTCGCGCCCTGGGCCTTGAGGACCTTGTTCAGGAGCGTGAGGTCGTAGATGCCCTTGAGGTCGGGCTTGGCCAGCAGACCGGCCTTGACCGCGTGCCGCGCCTCGGTGTCGAGGGTGGCGGCCAGCGGGTCGTCGGTGAACTGGATGGACTTCCAGGCCGGGTCGAGGACGTCGGCGGGCAGTTCCTTGCCGGAGTCCACGCCGAGCTGCTTGTTGGCGGACGCCTTCGCCTCGTCGGGGTTGGCGTTGATCCACTTGTTGCTGTCGACGGCCGCCTTCAGGACCGCCTCGACGGCCTTCGGGTGCTCCTTGAGGAAGCTATGCCGCACGATGATGTTGGTGATCACGAACTTCTTGTCCGGCCACAGCGACGCCTCGTCGAGCAGCACCTTGCCGCCCTCGGCGACCAGCTTCGACGCGGTCGGTTCGGGCACCCACGCGCCGTCGATCGAGCCCGCCTTGAAGGCGTCCGGGGTGATCTTGTTGTCGGTGCGGACGACGGTGACGTCGCCCTTGCCGCTCTGCGCGTCGACCTTCCAGCCCTTCTCGGCGGCCCAGTTGAGGAACGCCACGTCCTGGGTGTTGCCGAGCTGGGGCGTCGCTATCTTCTTGCCCTTGACGTCGTCGAGCGAGGTGATCTTCTTCGGGTCGACGACCAGCTTGACCCCGCCGGACGCCGAACCGCCGATGATCTTCAGGCTCTTGCCCGCCGACTTGGTGTACCCGTTGATCGCGGGGGAGGGGCCGATCCAACCGATGTCGATGGAACCGGAGTTGAGTGCCTCGATCTCGGAGGGCCCGGCGTTGAAGGTCGCGTACTGCGCCTTGGTGGCGCCCAGTTCCTTCTGGAACAGGCCCTGTTCACGGCCGACCAGCGCGGTCGCGTGAGTCAGGTTGCCGAAGTAGCCGATCTTCACGGAGTCGAGACCGTCGATCTTCTTCGACCCGGCGGCGACCTTCTGGTTCGACGCGTCGTCCTTGGACTCGGAGCCGTAGCCGCAGGCGGCGAGGGCGAGCAGGGGCAGTGCGGCCAGGACGGCGGCACCGCGGCGCGCGAACCCGGTACGGGCTGAGCGGTTGGCAGGCACGGGAGGGGTTCCTCTCGTCGGCCCGGCGGTCACGGTCTCTCAGGTCGTGGCCGGGAGGTCGGCAGGGTGTCTTCGTCGTCTCGGAGACGTCCGGCGGGGGGACAGGGCGCGCAGGCGGTGCGCGTACGTCATCGCGCACATCGCGCCACCCCGCCCTGCCCGCTGCCGAGGGCGCCGCTGCCGACGCGGCCGCCCTCCTTCGCGAACGTGGAGTAGAAGTCGTTCCCGGCCATGGTCAGAAGTCCCAACCGTCGTCGTCCGCGGGGTCCTTGACCGGCTCGGGAGCCGCGAAGGACTCGCCGACCATGCCGGCCGTGAGCGTGGTGCCGTCGCTGGGGTCGATCAGGATGAACGAGCCGGTGCGCCGGGAGTCGGCGTACGCGTCCACCGGCAAGGGCTCCGCGGTGCGGATCTTCACCCGGCCGATGTCGTTGGCGACGAGCTGCCCCGGGTGCGGGTGCAGGGAGAGGTCGTCGAGGGTGAGGCGGGACGGGATGTCCTTGACGATCGCCTTGACGGTGCGGGTGCCGTGCTTGAGGAGCACCCGGTGCCCGACGGCCAGCGCCTCGTCGGCGACATGGCAGACGGTCGCCTCGATGTCCTGGGTGGTCGCGGGCGCGTCCGTGCCCGGCACGATCAGGTCGCCGCGCGATATGTCGATGTCGTCCTCCAGCAGGAGCGTCACCGACTGGGTCGTCCACGCCACCTGGACCGGTTCGCCCAGCAGGTCGATGCCGGAGATCCGCGAGGTGCGGCCGGACGGCAGCACGGTGACCTCCTCGCCGACCCGGAACGAGCCCGCGGCGATCTGACCGGCGTAGCCCCGGTAGTCGGGGTGCTCGGCGGTCTGCGGGCGGATCACGTACTGCACCGGCAGCCGGGCGTGGCAGTGGCTCAGGTCGTGGGCGACCGGGACCGTCTCCAGGTGTTCCAGGACGGTGGGGCCGCCGTACCAGTCCATCGTCGCGGACGGGTCCACCACGTTGTCGCCCGCGAGCGCGGAGATCGGGATCGCGGTGACCTCGGGCACCCCCAGCTCGGTCGCGTACGCCGTGAACTCCTCGGCGATCGCGGCGAAGACCGGCTCCGCGTAGCCGACCAGGTCCATCTTGTTGACGGCGAGGACCACGTGCGGCACCCGCAGCAGGGCGGCGATCGCCGCGTGCCTGCGGGTCTGCTCGACGACGCCGTTGCGGGCGTCGACGAGGACGACGGTCAG
>NZ_FMCI01000103.1 GCF_900091845.1 Streptomyces sp. SolWspMP-5a-2 | reverse complement strand
TGGCACGACGACAGCGGCGGCTGGCTGCCGCCCGTGGCGCCGGACGCGCCTCCGGCCGCCCCCGGCGCCGGTGTCGACCGCCGGCTGGTGTGGTCCGTCGTGATCGGGGCGGCCGTGGCCGGGGTCGCCGTCAGCCTGGTGCTGACGCTGGTGGGCGGTGACGGGGGCAGCGGCGACGAGGGCGGGGCGCCCGCGCCGACCGCCTCGGCCCCGCTCTCCCCGTCGTCCCCGGGGTCGGCCGCCCGGCCCCCGCAGGGCTCGCCCGCTGTCCCGTCGCCGTCCCCGGCCGGGAGCGGGCCGCCCGCCGGGTTCACCCTGCGCGACGACCAGGAGGGGTTCAGGATCGCCGTCCCCGAGGAGTGGACGCGCTCGTCGGTGCCCTCGCAGTACGGCATGGCCGTGGTCAGCTACCGCAGCCCCGACCGCACCCAGCGGCTGCAGATCTTCCAGGTCGCTGAGGAGTCGCCCGCGGCCTCGTTCCAGTTGTTCCTGTCGGACGACACGCCCCGGCCCGCCGGTTTCCGCGAGGTCTCCCTGCGAACGGTCGACGACGGCGGGGTCACCGGCTCCCGGCTCGAATACCTGGCCTCCCGGATCAGGGACGAACCGGACGTGGGCACCTGGCGGGTCCTGGACGAGCGGTTCACCGCGCCCGACGGCAGGGTCTACGCGATCGCCTCCTACGGACCCGACGCCGACGGCCGCGCCGATGAACTCCGTTACCTCACCGCCGCGTTGGAGTGGTTCTGCCCGCCGGGCACCGGCTGCGCGAGCGTGACGGCGGCGGACTGACCGGCCGCCGCGACCCGCCCGCCCCTGCTGCCGCCACCCGACTCCCGCTCCCCATGTCCTCGCCGCCCGCTGACCATCGCCGACCGTTTTTGCCCATGCCTGTCCGCAATTTCAGTGACGCCGCACACTTTCCGGCGTGAATTGCGCATGCAACGGGAGGGCGGGGGCAGGCGGAGACGGTCCCGAGGGGTGACGCCGGTGTGACTCAGGGGCACGGAACAGGAACGGAAGGCAGCACCCACCATGGCCGACAGAGCGGAAACCCACGCGTTGGACGCCCAGGCGACCATCCATGTGGCGGGGGAGTGGCGCGACGCCCTCTCCGGAGCCACGCGCGAGATCCTCGACCCGGCGGACGGACTGCCCTTCGCCGTCGTCGCCGAGGGCGACGCGAAGGACACCGACCAGGCGGTCGAGGCCGCCCGGCACGCCTTCGACCACGGAGAGTGGCCGCGCACCCCCGCCGTCGAGCGCGCCGCCCTGCTCCACCGCGTCGCCGACCTGCTGGTGCGCGACCGGGAGCGGCTCGGCAGGCTGGAGAGCCGGGACGCGGGCAAGACCGTCGAGGAGGGCCGCGTCGACATCGACTGCGTCGCCGACGCCTTCCGCTACTTCGCCCGGCTGATCGCCGCCGAGGCCCCCGGCCGGGTCGTCGACGCGGGCACCCCCGACGTGCACAGCGTCGTCGTGCACGAGCCGGTCGGTGTCTGCGCGCTGATCACCCCCTGGAACTACCCGCTCCTGCAATCCAGTTGGAAGATCGCCCCGGCGCTCGCCGCGGGTAACACCTTCGTCGTCAAGCCCAGCGAGATCACCCCGCTGACCACCGTCGCCCTCATCGACCTGCTCGTCGAGGCCGGACTGCCGACCGGTGTCGCCGGTCTGGTCACCGGCGCCGGGCACACCGTCGGCGCCCGGCTCGCCGAACACCCCGACGTCGACCTGGTCTCCTTCACCGGTGGCCTGGTCAGCGGCACCAAGGTCGCGCAGGCCGCCGCGCCCACCGTCAAGAAGGTCGCCCTCGAACTCGGCGGCAAGAACCCCAACGTCGTCTTCGCCGACGCCTGCGCCACCGACGAGGGCTTCGACACCGCCGTCGACCAGGCGCTCAACGCGGCCTTCATCCACTCGGGGCAGGTCTGCTCGGCCGGGGCCCGGCTCATCGTCGAGGAGCCGCTGCGCGAGCGCTTCGTCGCCGAACTCGCCCGCCGCGCCGCCGCGATACGCCTGGGGCGCGGCACCGCCGACGGCGTCGAGTGCGGCCCCCTCGTCTCCGAGCAGCAGCGCGCGAAGGTGGAGGCGTACGTCGAGTCCGCGCTCGCCGAGGGCGCCGTCCTGCGCACCGGCGGCCGCCGCCCCGAACCCGCCCCCGAGCGCCCGGAGGGCGGCTACTTCTACGAGCCGACCGTCCTCGACCAGTGCCACCGCGAGATGCGGGTGGTGCGCGAGGAGGTCTTCGGACCCGTCCTCACCGTCGAGACCTTCCGCACCGAGGACGAGGCCGTCGCCCTCGCCAACGACACCGAGTACGGGCTGGCGGGCGCCGTCTGGACCACCGACGCGGGCCGCGCCCGCCGGGTCGCCGGACGGCTGCGCCACGGCACCGTGTGGATCAACGACTTCCACCCCTACCTGCCGCAGGCGGAGTGGGGCGGCTTCGGCAAGAGCGGTACCGGCCGCGAACTGGGCCCCGCCGGACTCGCCGAGTACCGCGAGACCAAGCACATCTACCAGAACCTGGCCCCCAGGCCGGTCCGCTGGTTCGCCGGCTGACCCCGGCCCTCCCCGCCCGGCCGCCGCCCGCCCCGGGCCGGTCCCGGTTCCCCCGTACCTCCCGCACCTGGAGCGCCTCTCCATGCCCGAGAACAACCTGGTCTACGACTACGTCGTCATCGGCGGCGGCACGGCGGGCTCCGTCATCGCCTCCCGCCTCACCGAGAACCCGGACGTCACGGTCGCCGTCATCGAGGGCGGCCCCAGCGACGTCGGCCGCGAGGACGTCCTCACCCTGCGCCGCTGGATGGGCCTGCTCGGCGGGGAACTCGACTACGACTACCCGACCACCGAGCAGCCGCGCGGCAACTCCCACATCCGGCACAGCCGGGCCCGGGTGCTGGGCGGCTGCTCCTCCCACAACACCCTGATCGCCTTCAAGCCGCTGCCCTCCGACTGGGACGAGTGGGAGGCGGCGGGCGCCAGGGGCTGGGGCTCGGTCTCCATGGAGGCGTACTTCCCGCGGCTGAAGAACAACATCGTCCCGGTCGACGAGAAGGACCGCAACGCCATCGCCCGCGACTTCGTCGACTCCGCGCACGGCGCGCTCGGCGTCCCGCTTGTCGAGGGCTTCAACCGCAAGCCGTTCACCGAGGGTGTCGGCTTCTTCGACCTCGCCTACCACCCCGAGGACAACAAGCGCTCCTCCGCGTCGGTCGCCTACCTCCACCCGGTGATGGACGAGCGCAGCAACCTGACGATCCTGCTGGAGACCTGGGCCTACCGCCTCGAACTCGACGGCACCCGCGCCGAGGGCGTCCACGTGCGCACCGCGGACGGCGAGGAGCGGCTGATCAGGGCCCGCCGGGAGGTCGTCGTGTGCGCGGGCGCCGTCGACTCGCCCCGGCTGCTGCTGCACTCCGGCATCGGCCCCAGGGCCGATCTCGACGCGCTCGGCATCCCGGTCGTCCACGACCTGCCCGGCGTCGGCGAGAACCTGCTCGACCACCCCGAGTCGGTGATCGTCTGGGAGACGCACGGACCCCTGCCGGAGAACTCCGCGATGGACTCCGACGCGGGCCTCTTCGTGCGCCGCGACCCCGAACACCAGGGCCCCGACCTGATGTTCCACTTCTACCAGATCCCGTTCACCGACAACCCCGAGCGCCTCGGCTACCAGCGGCCCGAGTTCGGCGTCTCCATGACCCCGAACATCCCCAAGCCCCGCAGCCGCGGCCGCCTCTACCTCACCAGCGCCGACCCGTCCGTCAAGCCCGCCCTCGACTTCCGGTACTTCACCGACGAGGACGACCACGACGGCCGCACCCTCGTCGACGGCATCCGCATCGCCCGCGAGATAGCCAGGACCGAGCCGCTCGCGAGCTGGCTCAAGCGCGAGGTCTGCCCCGGGCCCGAGATCCTCGGCGACGCCGAACTGAGCGCGTACGCCCGCAAGGCCGCGCACACCGTCTACCACCCGGCGGGCACCTGCCGGATGGGCGCCGCCGACGACCGGCTCGCCGTGGTCGACCCGGAGCTGCGCGTCCGGGGCCTCGAAGGGCTGCGGATCGCCGACGCGTCCGTCTTCCCGACCATGCCCGCCGTCAACCCGATGATCGGGGTGCTGATGGTCGGGGAACGCGCCGTCGACCTGATCGGGGGCGGTGCGTGATGAGCACGTCCACCGAGCCCGCCACCACGACCGCCACCACGGACGCGAGCCCCGTCTTCTCCGTCCAGGGCCTGTGGAAGGTCTTCGGACCCGACGCCGACCAGGTCCCCGCCGACCCCGCCCTCGCCGACCTGGGCCCGGCCGAACTGCGCGCCCGCACCGGCTGCACGGCCGCCGTCCGCGACGTCTCCTTCGACGTGCGCAGGGGCGAGGTCTTCGTCGTCATGGGCCTGTCCGGATCGGGCAAGTCCACCCTGGTGCGCTGCCTGACCCGGCTCATCGAGCCGACCGCGGGCACCATCGCCATCGACGGCGAGGACGTCCGCGCCATGGACACCGCCCGCCTGCGCGAACTGCGCCGCCACCGGGCCGCCATGGTCTTCCAGCACTTCGGCCTGCTCCCGCACCGCACGGTCCTCGACAACGTCGCCTACGGCCTGGAGATCCAGGGCATGGGCAAGGCGGAGCGCCGGGCGCGGGCCAAGGAGATCGTCGCCAAGGTCGGCCTCGACGGCATGGAGCAGCGCCGTCCCAGCCAGCTCTCCGGCGGCCAGCAGCAGCGCGTCGGCCTCGCCCGCGCCCTCGCCGTCGACCCGCAGGTGCTCCTCTTCGACGAGCCCTTCAGCGCCCTCGACCCGCTGATCCGGCGCGACATGCAGGAGGAGGTCGTCCGGCTGCACCGCGAGGAGGGCCGGACGATGGTCTTCATCACCCACGACCTCACCGAGGCCCTCAGGCTCGGCGACCGGATCGCCCTGATGCGCGACGGCCGGGTCGTCCAGCTCGGCACCCCCGAGGAGATCGTCTCCCGCCCCGCCGACGGGTACGTCCGCGAGTTCGTCCGCGACGTGCCGCGCGAGCAGGTCGTCACCGTGCGCACCGCGATGCGCCCCGGCGGCTGCGGCGCCCCCGACCACCCGGACGCCCTCCCGCCCGACGCGGTCGTCGCCGACGCGATCAGGACCGTCTCCCGCACCGGCCGGGCCGCCTGCGTCGTCGAGGACGGCCGCTGCCTCGGCGTCGTCGACCACGCCCGGCTGCTCGACGTGGTCGCCGGGGCGCAGACCGGCGGGGCCGGGAGTCCGGCCGGGGAGGCCGTCTGATGGCGACCCTCACCACCTCCGCGCCCCGCCTCGCCGTCCCCGGCGTGCTCAGGACCCGCGCCGCCCGCAAACTCCTGCTGCTCGCGCTCGCCGCCGCCGTCCTGGTGCCGCTCGCCAACGCCCGCTGGGCCAGCGGGAGCTGGCCCGCGGCGCTGACCGTCGACCTGACCGCGCCGCTCACCCGGGTCAGCGACTGGATCATCGACAACCGCGACAGCCACCCGCTGTTCCTCTACTTCTTCGGCCACGTCAGCAACGCCGTCGTGATCTCCGTGCGCGCCGTCTACCTCGCGCTGCTCGGCCTCGGCTGGGCCGGGGTCGCCGCCCTCGGCGCGCTCGTCGCCTGGCGGGTGGCCGGGGTCAGGCTCGCCGCCGGGTCCGCCGCCGCGTTCCTCGCCTGCGGCCTGCTGGGCATGTGGGTGCCGACCATGCAGACCCTCGCCCTGATGACCGTCGCCGTCCTCGCGTCGGTCGCCACGGGCCTGCTGCTCGGCCTGGCCGGCGGACTCTCCGACCGCCTCGACCGCGCCCTGCGCCCGGTCCTCGACACCATGCAGGTGCTGCCCGCCTTCGCGTACCTGCTGCCCGTCGTGCTGGTCTTCGGCATCGGGGTGCCCGCCGCCGTCCTCGCCACCGTCGTCTACGCGGCCCCGCCGATGGCCCGGCTCACCTCGCTCGGTCTGCGCGGCGCCGACAAGGAGGTCCTGGAGGCCGTCGAGTCGCTCGGCTCGACCCCGGCCCAGCGGCTGCTGACCGCCCGCATCCCGCTGGCCCGCAAGGAACTCCTGCTCGGCCTCAACCAGGCCATCATGATGGCCCTCTCGATGGCCGTCATCGCCTCCGTGATCGGCGGCGGCGGCCTCGGCGACCGCGTCTACCAGGCGCTCGCCTCCGTCGACGTCGGCGCCGCCCTCGCCGCGGGCATCCCGATCGTGCTGCTCGCCGTCGTCCTCGACCGGGTGACCGGCGCGGCCGGTGAGCGCACCGGCGGGGAACCGGCCCGCGACGCCCGCACCGCCTGGGCGTCCGCCCTCGGCGCGGTCGCCGTCGTCGCCGTCGCCGGACGCCTCGCGGGCGTCCTCGACTGGCCCGGCGGCTGGAGCGTGAACATCGCCGCGCCCGTCAACCGCGCCGTCGACTGGATGACCGCGCACCTCTACTCGGGCGTGCCCGTGATCGGCGGCACCGCCGACTGGGCCGGGCACTTCACCACCTGGGTCCTCGACCCGGTGCGCGGCGGCCTGCAATGGCTGCCCTGGTGGTCGCTGCTGCTGGTGGTCGCCGCCCTGGCCTGGGTGATCGGCACCTGGCGCACCGCCCTCACCGCCGTCCTCGCGCTCGCCGCGATCGGCGTGCTGGGCCTGTGGAAGCCGTCCCTCGACACCCTCTCCCAGGTCCTCGCGGCCGTCGCCGTCACCCTCGTGCTGGGCGTGGCGACCGGCGTCGCGGCGGCCCGCAGCGACCGGGTGGAGCGCGCGCTGCGCCCGGTCCTCGACGTCTTCCAGACGATGCCGCAGTTCGTGTACCTGATCCCGGTGGTCGCCCTGTTCGGCGTGGGCCGCGCCCCCGCCGTCGCCGCGGCCGTCGTCTACGCGCTCCCGGCCGTCGTCCGGATCACCGCGCAGGGCCTGCGCCAGGTCGACCCGGCCGCCCTGGAGTCCGCCCGGTCCCTCGGCGCGACCCCCTGGCAGCAACTGCGCCAGGTCCAACTGCCGCTGGCGCGGCGCTCGTTGCTGCTCGCCGTCAACCAGGGCGTGGTCCTGGTCCTCGCCGTCGTCATCATCGGCGGCCTGGTCGGCGGCGGCGCGCTCGGCTACGACGTCGTCTTCGGCCTGGCCCAGGGCGACCTGGCCACCGGGCTGGTCGCGGGCGCCGCGATCGTCTGCCTGGGCCTGATGCTCGACCGGGTGACCCAGCCCACCGGGCGCCGTTCCGAGAAGGGGGCGTGACATGAGGATCCGCGGTCTCGCGGCGTTCGGCGCGCTGCTCCTGCTCACCGGCTGCGGCGCGGCCGACATGACCGAGCAGGCGTCGCCCTTCGCCAACGCGGGCGGCGCCAGGTCGGTGACGCTCTCGGTCCAGTCGTGGGTCGGCGCGCAGGCCAACGTGGCCGTCGCCCAGTACCTGCTGGAGCACGAACTCGGCTACCGGGTCGACACCGTGCAGGTCGACGAGGTGCCCGCCTGGGACGCCCTCAGCCAGGGCCGCGTGGACGCGATCCTGGAGGACTGGGGCCACCCCGAGCAGCAGAAGCGGTACGTCGAGGACAAGAAGACGATCAGCGACGGCGGCGGTCTCGGCGTCACCGGGCACATCGGCTGGTTCGTGCCGACGTACCTGGTGAAGCAGCACCCCGACATCACCGACTGGAAGAACCTCAACAAGTACGCCTCGCTGTTCCGCACCCCGGAGAGCGGCGGCAAGGGCCAGTTGATGGACGGTTCGCCGTCCTACGTCACCAACGACAAGGCGCTGGTGAAGAACCTGAAGCTGGACTACCAGGTGGTGTTCGCCGGTTCCGAGGCCGCGCAGATCACCCAGATGAAACAGTTCGCCAAGGAGCGCAAGCCCTTCCTGACGTACTGGTACGCGCCGCAGTGGCTCTTCGAGCAGGTCCCGATGACCGAGGTGAAGCTGCCCGCGTACGAGGAGGGCTGCGACGCGGACCCGGCCGAGGTCGCCTGCGCCTACCCGCACACCCCGCTGAAGAAGTACCTCAACGCGGACTTCGCGGAGCACGGCGGCAAGGCGGCGGCCTTCCTGAAGAAGTTCGCGTGGACGACCGACGACCAGAACGAGGTCTCCCTGCTGATCGCCGACCGGAAGCTGACGCCGGAGCAGGCGGCGAAGAAGTGGGTGGACGGCCACACCTCCACCTGGAAGGCGTGGCTGTCCTGAACTCCCGTCACTGACAGGGCCGCTGGGTCGCCGGCCTGACGGGTCTCCTCGCGCCACCGCGACGGGGACGGGCACCGCCCGGTTCGGTGCGCCGCCCCGCGCGTCCTCAGTCGCCGAGGGCGAGGCGGACGCCGAACGCGGCGATGACGGTGCCGGTGACGCGGTCGAGCAACCGGCGGGCCGACTCCCGCCGCAACTGGTCCCTGAGCACCCGGGCGAAGCCGATCAGGGCGCAGGACCAGACGACGGCGAGCAGCACGTGCACCCCGGCGAGGAGCACGCCGTAGGCGAGGTGGGAGGCGCCCGCCGGGATGAACTGCGGGAGCACGGCGACGTAGAAGGCGCCCATCTTCGGGTTGAGCAGGTTCGTCACGAACCCCTGGCGCCAGCCCCCGGCGAGGCTCCCGCCCGCGACCGGGGAGTCCGGGGACTCCGGGGAGCCCGTCCCGTCCGAAGCCCCGGCCGCGCGGCGCCGGGTCGCCCAGAGCATCCGGCCGCCCATCCACACCAGGTAGGCGGCACCGGCCCAGCGCAGGATCTCGTACGCGAGGTGCGAGGCGGTCAGCACCGCGCTCACCCCGAGCGAGGCGAACACGCCCCAGGCGAGGGTCCCGCACTGTATTCCGCACACGACGCCCCAGGCCCGCCGCCGGTGCCCGAGCGCGGCGGTACGCAGGATGAGGGCCGTGTCCAGCCCCGGGGTGAGGGTGAGAAGTCCGACGATGAGGGCGAACGCCCCCAATGACTCAAGGGTGATCATGTGCGTTCACCTTAGAGACGGCGTGGGCCGGACGTCCACGATCCTGCCCGGAATCGGGCAGCCCCGGCCGCTTCGGTGGCGTCGCCCCGCCGCCTCGGCTCACCGGTGCCCGGAGGCGGCGTACTCCCGCTCCGGCTCCCGGACCCGTTCCCGTCCGCCGCCGTTCCGGGGTGTGGCCGGGCGGCGCAGGGGCTCGACGCGCAGGCCCGACGCCCGCTCGTGCGGCCAGAGCGCGGACGCGCCGTGCCGGGCCAGCAGCAGGTACGCGCCGATCCAGCCGGTGACCAGCAGGAGCATCAGGAACTGCGGGAGGTGTCCGGCCAGCAGCCAGTAGAGGTTGTGCGGGTCCATCCCCGCCGCCCGGCCGAGCGGCAGGCCCGGGCGCTCCAGCAGGATCAGCGCCGCCGCGACCAGCGTCGCGACCAGCGGCAGCGTCACCACGCCCAGCAGTGCCGCCCGCACCGCGAGCCGCCACAGCGGGGGCGGTCCGCCGCCGTGCGCGGTCACCAGCCGCAGCAGCAGGAGCCGCTTGCCGGGCGTCGCCCCGTACAGGCGGGGCAGCGCGACGAACCAGAGGACCAGGGTCGCGAGCGTCACCGGCGTCAGCAGCTCGGAGCCGCCGTGCCCGTCGTGCATCAGGACCAGCAGCGCGACGGCGGTCACGGCGGCGGACCCCGCCAGGTCGACCACGAGCGCGACGAGGCGCCGTCCGACGGTGACGGGCCGCCGGTGCTGCGGGGTGCCGTCCGGCGCGGGCAGCAGCCGGACGAAGGGGCCTGCCGCCCACCAGCCGAGCAGCGCCCCCGCCGTGTTGATCAGGAGGTCGTCCACGTCGAACAGGCGGTAGGGGCACGGGTAGACGCCCCAGAGCCCGGTGCCCTGGGTGAGTTCGAAGAACAGCGAGGCGCCGAACCCCGCCACCGCCGCGACGGCGGCACCGCGCCGCAGGTGGCAGCGGACGAAGACGCCCAGCGGCAGCAGCAGGACCAGGTTCAGCAGCGCGCCGGTGACCGCCGGGTTGCCGAGCACGAGCGCGTCGAACGCGACCTTGTGGTGCGCCTCCTTCCAGACGTCCCCGACGGTGTTGCCCGGCGTCAACTGCGGCCTGGCGACCGGGGCGAATCTGCGGCACATGTCCGCCGTGCGCTCCGGCAGCGGCACGACGGTCATGCACAGGGCCGTCACCGCGTAGTACAGGAACCCGAGCAGCGACAGCACGCGCCCGCGCGACATCACGCCGTGGCGGCGGTACAGGACCACCGCGGTCGGGAGGAACAACAGCACGGCGAGGAGCGGGAAGAGCGCCGCGGCGGTCTTCGCCGGCAGAAGGTACGGAGCAACCACCCGCCCGACTATACACATGGTGCATACACGGTGTGTATAGCTGAGTGAGGAACACCCATGTCCGGGGCAAATCCCCACGGAATACGCACGATTGGCGACGCCTCGGGGGCGGACACCTCGCCGTCCCTCCGGCGCGCCCCGGGTGGGTCGCCGTCCCTCCGGCGCGGCCTGGACGGGGTCCGGGGTGCCGTCGGTCCGGCGTCCGCCCCGTGTGTCCCGCCCGCCGATCCCTCGTCAGCCCGTGGGATCGGGCTGTCCGGGATTCTCGGGCGGTGCCTCGCCGAAGCGGGCCAGGGCCAGCGCGCCCGCCACCGCCACGCAGAACCCCAGGACCGCCAGCCACACCAGGCCCTCCCGGGTGCGGTCGCCCAGCCAGACCACGCCCACCGCCGCCGGGCCGATCGTCTCGCCGATCACCATGCCCGCCGTCGCCGCCGTCACCGAGCCCCGCTGGAGCGCCGACGTCAGCAGCAGGAACGCCGCGCCCCCGCCCACCAGCAGCGCGTACGTCGCCGGGTTCGTGAACAGCGCGGCGGGCGTCACCGAGTCGATCAGCCGGACCGACACCTCCACCACCCCGAACCCGAACCCCGCGCCGAGGCCGAGCGCCGCGGACCGGCCGGGGCCCGTCCAGCGCCCCGCGCCGAGGCCCAGCAGCAGGATCGCCGCCGCGACCGCGAGCATCGTGTACCCGAGCGCGCCCGGCGCCCGCTCGTCGCCCTCCGCGCCCGACGCCAGGCCCAGCATCGCGAGGCCCGCGCACACCACCCCGACCGCGCCCCACTCCGTGCCGCTCAGCCGCGTCCGCAGCAGCCGCGCCGCGACCACCGCCGTCACCGCCAGGCTGGACGCCAGCGCCGCGCCGACCGCGTAGAGGGGCAGCGACCGCAGCGCGGCGATCTGGAAGACGAACCCGAGGCCGTCCAGGGCGAGTCCGGCCAGGTAGCGCCACTGCCGGACCGCCCGCAGCAGCAGCGCCGTCTGGCCGCCGGGCCCGGCGCCCGCACCGTCCCCGCCCGACGCCGCCCGCGCGGCCACCGCCTGCAACACCGTCGCCGTACCGAAACAGACCGCCGCGCCCAGCGCGCACAACATTCCGAGGAGCACAAAACCGACTCTAGGGGACCCGGGGCCGGGGGAGTTGGGGCCGGGACGGTTGCCGCGCCGGTCCGCGGCAATACGCTGGGTTCGAGCCAGATGCATTCCGGACACGGCACACCACGGGGAGACACGGCATGGCGGACGCACGCAGGCAACTACGGTCGGGCACGGTCGTCCTGGGCGGGATGGGGCTGCTCGCCGCCGCCCTCACCGCCTGCTCCTCGGACCCCGACAAGCGGTGCGTCGACCGCGACAGCTACCGCCTCGGCCAGGGCTACCGGGTCGTCTCCGACAAGAACTGCAAGGCCGGTGGTTCCTCCGGCACGTGGTACTACGGCGGGAAGAAGAAGGGCGGCTGGGTGGAGAGCGGGTCGTTCAGCGCGCCCCGCAAGGGCTCGGGCAGCGGCGGAGCGGGCGGTGTCGACCGGGGCGGCTTCGGCGGCGGCAAGGGCGCGAAGGGCGGCTGAGCGGTGCAGCGCCACACCCTCACCCCGCGCCCCGGCTGGCAGCGCACGGTGGAGGAGCAGGGGCTCGTCTACCCGGTGACCCGTTATCCCGACGGCTCGCTGCGCCCCTACTGGGACGAGAGCGCCTACTACTCCTTCACCCTCGCCGAGGTGGAGACGCTGGAGGAGACCGTCGAGGAGCTGCACGCCCTCTGCCTCGCCGCCGCCGACCACCTCGTCACCGCCGGGCGCCTCGCCGACCTCGGGATCACCGACCCGCGGGTCGCCGACGCGGTCACCGAGTCGTGGCGGCGGCGGGATGAACTGCCGTCCCTGTACGGTCGGTTCGACCTGCGCTACGACGGGTCGGGGCCCGCCAAGCTGCTGGAGTACAACGCCGACACCCCCACCGCGCTCGTCGAGGCCGCGTCCCCGCAGTGGTTCTGGATGGAGGAACGATTCCCCGGCGCCGACCAGTGGAACTCCCTCCACGACCGCCTGGTCGCCGCCTGGCGCCGTCAGGCACCGCTGCTGCCGCCCGGCGCCCCCCTGCACTTCGCGCACTCCTCGGACGACGAGCTGGGCGAGGACCTCATGACGGTCGCCTACCTCAAGGAGACCGCCGAGCAGGCCGGTCTGGAGACCGAGTGGATCTCCATGGAGGAGATCGGCTGGGACCCGCTCTCCGGACGCTTCGTCGACCAGCGGCTGCGCTTCATCCGCGGCTGCTTCAAGCTCTACCCGTGGGAGTGGCTCACCACCGACCGGTTCGCCGGACACGTCCTCGACACCCTCGACAACGGCGGCGGCACCGGCACCACCCTGTGGATCGAGCCCGCCTGGAAGATGCTCCTCAGCAACAAGGCGCTGCTCGCCGTCCTCTGGGAGCTGGCCCCCGGCCACCCCAACCTGCTGCCCGCCCACCTCGACGGACCCCGCGAGCTGGCCGCCACCACCGGGTACGCCGCCAAGCCGCTCCTCGGCCGGGAGGGCGCGGGCGTCACCCTCCACCCGGCGGGCGCCCCGCCCGTGCCGCCCGCGCCCGGCCACTGCTACCAGGCGCTCGCCCCGCTGCCCGACTTCGACGGCAACCGCGCGGTCCTCGGCGCCTGGGTCGTCGACGGCGAGCCCGCGGGACTCGGCATCCGCGAGTCCGCCGGACCCGTCACCGACGAGTACGCCCGCTTCGTCCCCCACCTCATCAGGTGACCCGCCCGCCGCCGTGACCCGGCCCCTGGCCGCACCGGCGGCCCGGGTCCGCCGCCCCGGGCCCCGGTCACCGGCCCGCTCGCATGGTGGACGACGCCCCGCCGCCCGCGGGGCGCCGGGTACGCTGGCCGCGGGCCGTGACTGGCGCGCTGGGATGGGACCGACCATCGGGGAGCGGCCTGTACGTCAGCGAGTGCCGTGCGCCTGGGCCGAACCGTGACACCGTGACCGCTTCAGCCACGCCATCCGGAGGCCGACCAGATGTCCGAGCAGCAGCCCCTCTCTCCCCAGTCCACCGCCTTCCGCGCCGCCCTGGACGTGATCCGCGCCGTCGAGCCGCGGGTCGCCGACGCCATCGGCCAGGAGGTCGCCGACCAGCGCGAGATGCTCAAGCTGATCGCCTCCGAGAACTACGCCTCCCCGGCCACCCTCCTCGCGATGGGCAACTGGCTCAGCGACAAGTACGCCGAGGGCACCATCGGCCGCCGCTTCTACGCGGGCTGCCGCAACGTCGACACCGTCGAGGCGCTCGCCGCCGAGCACGCCCGCGAGCTGTTCGGCGCCCGCCACGCCTACGTCCAGCCGCACTCCGGCATCGACGCCAACCTCGTCGCCTTCTGGGCCGTCCTCGGCGACCGGGTCGAGGCGCCGTTCCTCGCGAAGACCGGCGTCCGCCAGGTCAACGACCTCTCCGACGCCGACTGGGCCGAGCTGCGCCAGGCCTTCGGCAACCAGCGCATGCTCGGCATGTCCCTGGACGCGGGCGGCCACCTCACCCACGGCTTCCGCCCGAACATCTCCGGCAAGATGTTCGACCAGCGCTCCTACGGCACCGACCCGGCCACCGGCCTCATCGACTACGAGGCCCTGCGCGCCTCCGCCCGCGAGTTCAAGCCGCTGATCATCGTGGCCGGGTACTCCGCCTACCCCCGCCTGGTGAACTTCCGGATCATGCGGGAGATCGCCGACGAGGTCGGCGCGACCCTCATGGTC
The DNA here is from genome assembly GCF_900091845.1 of Streptomyces sp. SolWspMP-5a-2. Classification (GTDB taxonomy): domain Bacteria; phylum Actinomycetota; class Actinomycetes; order Streptomycetales; family Streptomycetaceae; genus Streptomyces; species Streptomyces doudnae. The sequence goes on along the minus strand of NZ_FMCI01000103.1, from coordinate 879 downwards.
GACATGGCGCACTTCGCCGGTCTCGTCGCGGGCAAGGTCCTCACCGGCGACTTCGACCCGGTCCCGCACGCCCAGATCGTGACGACGACCACCCACAAGTCGCTGCGCGGCCCGCGCGGCGGCATGGTCCTGTGCGACGACTCCCTCAAGGACCAGGTCGACCGCGGCTGCCCGATGGTCCTCGGCGGCCCGCTGGCGCACGTCATGGGCGCCAAGGCGGTCGCGCTCGCCGAGGCCAGGCAGCCCGCCTTCCAGGACTACGCCCAGCGCATCGTCGACAACGCCCGCGCCCTCGCGGACGGCCTGATGCGGCGCGGCGCCACCCTGGTCACCGGCGGCACCGACAACCACCTCAACCTGATCGACGTCACCTCCTCCTACGGCCTCACCGGCCGCCAGGCCGAGGCCGCCCTGCTGGAGTCGGGCATCGTCACCAACCGCAACGCGATCCCCGCCGACCCGAACGGCGCCTGGTACACGTCCGGCATCCGGGTCGGCACCCCGGCCCTCACCACCCGGGGCCTGGGCGCCGCCGAGATGGACGAGGTCGCCGGGCTCATCGACCGGGTCCTCACCGCCACCGAGGCCGGCACCACCGCCAAGGGCGCGCCCTCCAAGGCGCAGCACGTCCTCGACCCGAAGATCGCCGACGAGATCTCGCACCGCGCCACCGACCTCGTCGCGGGCTTCCCGCTCTACCCGGAGATCGACCTCGGCTGACCTCCCGCGGTCCCGTCACCCGTCAGGGGAGCGCCTCTCCTGACGGGGTGCGCGGCGCGGCTGCCCGGCCCCCGGCCCGCCCGCCGCGCGCCGCATCAGCAGACTCCCGCCGACGCCGAGCCCGAGCCCCACGGCCAGCCCGGGTAACGCGGGCCACAA
>NZ_FMCI01000045.1 GCF_900091845.1 Streptomyces sp. SolWspMP-5a-2 | reverse complement strand
CCCCGGCCCCGCACCGCCCGCCGTCCAGGCTCCCGCCCCGGCCACCGGTACGGCGTCCGGGCCCGAGCCGGTCGGGTACTGCCGCGGTGTCCCGTGCGACGGGTGTCCCGTCGTGTGTCCGTGGGTCATCCCACCGGCCTCCGATCACTGCTGCTGGTGCGGGTCCGCTGGCGGGGCACCGGGCCGCCGGGCGCCTCGACCGCGCCGGTGCGGCGCAGCTTCTGCCAGCGCAGCCGGCCGCCGGTGAGCGCCGTGATCCAGGACTGGAGCAGCACGACGTACATGAGCTGGCGGTAGAGGATCTGCTGCAGGGGCAGCGAGATCAGATGGGTCATGCGCTCCCGGTCGAGACGGAACGCGTAGGCGGCGCAGACGAACTGCAGGGCGAGGACGCCCAGCCAGGCGACGATCGTCTGCTCGGTGCGGCCGAACACGACGCCGTAGAGCAGGAAGACGTCGATGAGCGGGGCGAGGAGGGGCGCGACGACCATGAAGAGGGAGACGAGGGGCAGTCCGACCCGGCCGAAGCGGCCCGAGGGGCCCTTCTCCAGGACCGCCCGGCGGTGCTTCCAGATCGCCTGCATGGTGCCGTAGGACCAGCGGTAGCGCTGGGACCAGAGCTGCTGCACGGACTCGGGGGCCTCGGTCCAGGCGCGCGCGTTCTCGGCGTAGACGACGCGCCAGCCGTCGCGGTGCAGGGCCATGGTGATGTCGGTGTCCTCGGCGAGGGTGTCCTCGCTCATGCCGCCGACCCGTTCGAGCGCCGTCCTGCGGAAGGCTCCGACGGCGCCCGGGATGGTCGGCATGCAGCGCAGCATGTCGTACATGCGCCGGTCGAGGTTGAAGCCCATCACGTACTCGATGTGCTGCCAGGCGCCGATCATCGAGTCCCGGTTGCCGACCTTGGCGTTGCCCGCGACGGCGCCGACCCGCGGGTCGCCGAAGGGCTGCACGAGTTCGCGGACGGTGGCCGGTTCGAAGACGGTGTCGCCGTCCATCATGACGACGATGTCGTACCGGGCGTTGGCCAGACCGCGGTTGAGGGCGGCGGGCTTGCCCGCGTTGAGCTGGCGGATCACCCGGACCCCGGGCAGCCCCATGGCCTCGACGATCCGCGCGGTGCCGTCGCTGGAACCGTCGTCGATGACGATCACCTCGACGGGGTGTTCGCTCGCCGTCAGGGAACGGACCGTGTTCTCGATGCACTTGGCCTCGTTGTAGGCGGGCACCAGGACGCTGACCGGCCCGGTGACGGCGGGCCCCCAGCGGAAGCCCCTCCCCCGGACCCGGCGGGCGTGCGCGGCGGACAGCACCAGCATCAGCACGAACCGTCCGATGACCAGGGTGCCGACGACGGCGAGCAGGACGACGAGGACGCCGGTGACGGCGTCGGAGGCGGAGACCAGCAGGATCCACGCCCTGCCCGTCCAGAGGGAGGCGCCGGTGACCTCGGTGTGCGCGCTGGGCGCGTCCAGCGCCTCGGTGAGGTTGCCGAAGGTGTAGCCCTGCTTCTGGAGCGTGGGCAGGAAGGTGTCCAGGGCCTGCACGGTCTGGTGGCGGTCGCCGCCGGAGTCGTGCATGAGGACGATGGCGCCCTTGCCGTGGTGCGGGGTGGCGCGGCGGATGATCTCGGCGACGCCGGGCTTCTTCCAGTCCTCGCTGTCGGTGTTGTTGACGACGGTGATGTAGCCGCGCGAGCCGATGTACCGGGTGACCGGCCAGGACTTGTTGTCCATGGCGTCGGCGAACGACGAGTACGGGGGCCGGAACAGCGAGGTGCGGATGCCGGCCGCGCCGGTGAGGGCGAGCTGGTTGGTGGACAGCTCCCAGTCGATGCGCTTCTTCGACTGGTAGGAGAGGTCGGGGTGGTTGAAGGTGTGCAGGCCGATCTCGTGGCCCTCGTCGACCATCCGCCTGACCAGCGCGGGGTAGCGGGAGGCCATGGTGCCGGTGACGAAGAAGACCGCGTGCGCGTGGTGCTCCTTCAGGACGTCCAGGACCTTCGGGGTCCACTGCGGGTCGGGGCCGTCGTCGAAGGTGAGGACGAGGCGGTGGTCGGGGATGCGCAGGCTTTCGGTGCGACCGCCGCGGGTGTCGATGACCGGCCCGCCGTCGAGGATCTTCTCGGGCACCTTGTCGGTGGCCGCCTCGGGCCGGATGCGGTGGTCGGCGAGGATCTCGCTGTGCACGTAGCCGCGGAGCATCAGCATCGCCATCAGGGCGACGAGCACCAGGCAGGGCAGCAGCAGGCGCATGGGCACACGGCGCCGGGAGCCGTCACGGGCGCCTTGCGGGGCCTTGTGACGGCGGGTGCGGGAGGCCATCAGAGGGTGTACTCCGGATGTTCGGAAGGCGCTGCGAGGGACCGGACGCCGTGGCCCGTCCCCTCGGCGACGGGGCTGGGGCGGCCGGGACCGTTGGCCACGGGGCCGCCGGTGTCCGCGGACTCACTGGGGTCGGTCGAGGGGGTGGCGCTCGGGGCGGGCGTGACCGTCGCGGGCGCCTCGGCGGACGGCGAGGACACCGGGGCGTTCGCGCCGCCGCCGGGTGTGGCCGTGGTCGTCGTGACCGCGGGTTCGGGCTCGCCGGTGGCGCCGGGTACGGCGGGTCCCGCCGTACCGCGGCCCGCGGTCTCGTAGCCGGCCACCGACGGGATCGCGCCGCGGGTGGCGGGCGGTGCGGTGCCGGGTGGGACGTCCGCGGTGGCGGACGGGGCGCTGGAGACGGAGGGTGCCGGTGAGGTGTCGACCTGACCGGCGGGCTTGTCGTCTCTCTGACCGGGCACCGGCAGCCAGGGCGCGTCGGAACTGCCGGACATCAGGGTGACGACGATGACGACGGCGTAGACCGCGCAGACGAGGCCGACGGCCATGCCGAGACGGCGGAAGCGACGGCTGCGGCGGCCGGACTCGTCGACGAAGACGGGCCGGTCGGCGCCGTCCTGGGCGCCGGACGGGGCGCCGGCCGCCTGCCGCTGCCGCAGGTCCCGCCGCAGGTCGACGGCGTCCAGTTGGACGGTCACCTCGTGCGGGTCATGGGTGTGGTCCGGGCCGCCCGGGGCGCCCCGGGGCCGCCCGGGTCACCGGCCGGAGCCGGTCCCCTCCCGGACGGCACCGGCGTCGTTCCGGTTGCCGCAAGTCTCCGGGTCTCGCCGCCGATCAACGGGACGGCCGGACTCCCTGACGGTGTTCCGGGCCATTCCGGTTGGGCGTCTTCTCGCCAATTCTTCACGCGTACGCACATCCCCCCACGGGACAGTTCGGGAAGCGCACGCGACTCGAGCACCCGTCGGTCGAACCGGGCCCCCACCCGGTCCGAGCGCCCCCTTTACCACACCGTGCTCAGGCGAAGAATGTAGCGCATGTGGGGGATCTGTGGTCGCCACGTGTCATTTGCGTGGACCCATCAGGTCCATATCGATGGCCGGAATCCATCCCTCCACGGGGCGCCGGAGCCATCCCTCCGCCTCCGTCAGCTCGGCCGCCGCCCGGCGCAGCGCGGTGAGACCTCGGTGCACCAGCCCCTTTCTCCACACCATTGACACGAGTGACCACGGGACAGGGTCGGTCAAAGGGCGCACCACGGTCCGGGGCATGGCCGGAAAATCCTCCACCGCGAGGACCGGGGCCCGCGTCTTGGCCATGATCCGCTGGAACTCCTCGTCCCCGACGGCCAGCGGAAGGGGTGGCGCCACGGCGATCCCGCGCCCCTCGAAGAGGTGACGCGCGAGATCGGTCCACTCGGGCGTGCGCGTGAGCGCCGTCGTGATGATCGCCGGGACCCGCGGCTCGTACGCCCTGGCAGGCGCCGTCACCGCGACCGGGCTGGCCGCGACGGCGGTCGTGGCGCCCTGGGTGGCGCGCCTGGTCGACCGGCACGGGCAGGCCAGGGTCGCCGTCCCGGCGACGGCCGTCGCGGTCCTCGGCTCGCTGGCGCTGCTGCTCTGCGTGCGCCACGGCGCCCCCGACTGGACCCTGTTCGCCTGCTACGCCGCCACCGCCACCACCCCCAACACCGGCGGCATGTCCCGCGCCCGCTGGGCGCGGCTGCTCGACGGCGACGAACCCGCGCTGCACACCGCGCAGAGCTTCGAACAGGCCGCGGACGAGCTGTGCTTCATGCTCGGCCCGGTCCTCGCGGCCCTGCTCTGCGGGACCTTCTTCCCGGAGGCGGGCACGCTGGTCGCGGCGGTGCTGCTGCTCACCGGCGTGCTGGCCTTCGCCGCGCAGCGCGCCACCGAGCCGCCCCCGCACGGACGGGTGGCCGGGCGCTCCCCGGTCCGCTCCCCCGGGATGCCGCCGCTGCTCGCCGTCTGCCTGGCCCTGGGCGCGGTGTTCGGGGCGACGGAGGTGGTGACGATCGCCTTCGCGGACGCGGCGGGCCACCGGACGGCGGCGGGGGCGGTGCTGGCGCTCCAGGCGGCCGGATCGTGCGCGGCCGGGCTGGTGTCCGGGGCGGTGCGCCCGGCCGGACCCGCCGCCGACCGGCTGCCCCGGTGCGTGGCGGTGATGGCGGCCCTGCTGCCGCTGCCGCTGCTGGCGGCCGCGCTGACCGGCTCGCTCGGCTGGGTGGCGCTCGCGCTCCTGACGGCGGGGACGGCGACCGCGCCGGTGATGGTCACCACCATGACGCTGGTGCGCGAACGCACCCCGCCCGGCCGCCTCAACGAGGGCATGACCCTGGCGTTGACCGGGCTGCTGGGCGGTATCGCGGGCGGCTCGGCCACCGGCGGCTGGGCGGCCGAACACCTGGGCCCGGCCGCCGGTTTCGCGGTCCCGGCGGGCGCGGCGGCCCTCGCCCTCGCCGTGTCCCTCGCGTCCCGCCCGTCCCACCGGACCTGACGCCGAATCCCGTCCGGACCATTGACGCGCCCCGTGCCCGCACCTACGGTCCCCCGTCGAAGCGCTTCGACGTCACGCATCGAATCGATTCGACGGACCCGCGTGACGCCCCTGCCACCCTCCCCTCGCGTCCCCCTGGAGGACATGGATGTCGACGGCACGAAGGCGTACCGCACGGCGGCTGACCACCCTCACCGCGGCGGCGCTCAGCGGCGCCCTGCTGCTGAGCGCGTGCGGCGGCTCGGACAGCGGCTCCGGTGACGCCAAGACGCTCAGGCTCTGGCACTACGAGGGCCCCGACAGCGCCATGGGCGTGGCCTGGAACGCGGCCATCAAGGAGTTCGAGGCCCAACACCCGGGCGTGAAGGTGAAGTTCGAGGAGAAGGGGTTCGAGCAGATCCAGAAGACCGCGCCCATGGTCCTCAACTCCTCGGACGCCCCCGACCTCATGGAGTACAACAAGGGCAACGCGACCGCGGGCCAGCTCTCCCGGCAGGGCCTGCTGACCGATCTGAGCGCCGAGGTGAAGGCGCGCGGCTGGGACAGGAAGCTCAGCACGGCGGTCGCCACGACCAGCAGGTACGACACCAACGGCGTGATGGGCTCGGGCGCCTGGTACGGCGTGCCCGACTACGCCGAGTACACGATGGTCTTCTACAACAAGGACCTCTTCGCCAAGTACGGGATCGCCCGGCCGACGACGTTCGGCGAACTGACCGCCGCCATGGACGCGTTCGTGAAGAAGGGCGTCACCCCGCTCGCCAACGCGGGCGCCGAGTACGTCGCCCAGCAGTACCTGTACCAGCTCGCCCTCTCCCGCGCCGACCGCTCCTGGGTCGACTCCTACGAGCTGTACAAGGGGAAGACCGACTTCCACGACGCGGCCTGGACGTACGCGGCGCGGACCTTCGCCGACTGGGTGAAGAAGGGCTACCTCGGCAAGAAGACGACCGGCGCCAAGGCCGAGGACGCGGGCGTCTCCTGGATCCAGGGCAAGGCGCCGATCCTGTTCTCCGGGAGCTGGTGGTACGGCCGGTTCGGGGCCGAGGCGAAGTTCGACTGGGACACCGGCCTGTGGCCCGACTCGAAGCTCACCCTGGGCTCGGGCGGGAACCTCTGGGTCGTCCCGAAGAAGGCGAGGAACAAGCAGCTCGCCTACGACTTCATCGACATCACCCTGTCCAAGAAGATCCAGAACCTGCTGGGCGACAAGGGCGGCGTCCCGGTCGCGGCCGACGCCTCCGCCGTCACCGACCCCCGCTCCAGGACGCTGATCGAGAACTTCAACACGCTCTCCGCCCGGGACGGCCTGGCCTTCTACCCGGACTGGCCGGTCAACGGCTTCTACGACGTCCTGGTCTCCGAGACCCAGAAGCTGATGACGGGCGCCGTCGATCCGGACGGCTACCTCAGCGCCCTCCAGAAGGCGTACGACAAGGGCGTCCCGCAGCGATGACGGTGCCCGCCGAGAAGGGCGCGCGGGCCGCCGGCCGCACCCGGCACGACGGCCCGCGCCGCACCCGCGACTCCTACGCCCTGTTCCTGCTGCCCGGGGTCATCGCCTTCCTCCTCGTCGTCGTCGGACCGTTCCTGATGAACACCGGCGTGAGCTTCACCGAGTGGCAGGGCATCGGCACCCCGCGGTGGACCGGCCTCGCCAACTACCGCGAGCTGTTGGACGACTCCGAGTTCTGGGCGTCGTTCAGGCACAGCCTGTTCATGGTGGTGGCGATGGCCGCGGTGCCCACCGCGATCGGACTGGTGCTGGCCGCCGCCCTGTTCGACTACGTCGCCAAGCACGTCGGCGCCCGCGCCGCCGCCGTCCTGCGGGCCTGCTTCTACCTCCCCCAGGTGCTGCCGATCGCGGTCGCCGGCATCGTCTGGAGCTGGATCCTCGCCCCCGACGACGGCTCCCTGAACGCGCTGCTGGGCGCCGTCGGCCTCGGCTCCTGGCAGCAGGACTGGCTCGGCGACCCGGATCTCGCCCTGTACAGCGTGATGGCCGTGATGGTGTGGGTGCAGATCGGCTTCCCGCTGGTGGTGTTCATGGCGGGCCTGCAACGCGTCGACCCGCAGCTGTACGAGGCGGCCGAAATGGACGGCGCCGGGTGGTGGCGCCGGTTCTGGCACATCACGCTGCCGCAGATCCGCCCGGAGACCTACGTCGTCCTCACCTGGTGCACGATCGCCGCGCTCAAGGTCTTCGGCGCGGTGTACGTGCTCACCAAGGGCGGTCCCGGCGGCGCCACCGACGTCCCGTCGTACTTCTCCTTCGCGACGTTCTTCGAGAAGACGCAGGTCGGCTACGGTGCCGCGATCTCCACCGTGCTCACCGTGATCATCCTGGCCCTGTCCCTGGTCGGGCTGCGGCTGCAGACCCGCGCCGAGGACACCGCGGAAGGAGCCCGCGCATGACCACCGCGCTGCGCCGCTACCCGGTGCTCGCCGCCCTCTGCCTCGCGGCCCTGTTCATGGTGGTGCCGTTCCTGATCGTCGTCCTCAACGCGGTCAAGTCGCCCGCCGAGTACGCCGCGAACGGCCCGCTCAGCCTGCCCGAGGGCCTCTACCTGGACGGCATCGAGGACTTCTGGAACCGGGTCGACTACGGGACGAAACTGGTCAACTCCGTGCTGATCAGCGGCTCGGTGGCGGTGCTGGCCGCCGCCCTGTCGGTGCTGAACGCGTACGCGATCGGCATCGGCCGGATCCGCGGCCGCGCCTGGGTGCTCGCCTTCTTCGTGCTGGCCAACATGCTCCCGCAGGAGGCGCTGGTCTACCCGGTCTACTACCTGAGCAAGCAGGTCGGCCTGTACGACACCCGGCTCAGCGTGATCATCGTCTTCACCGTGATCCAGGCCGCGTTCGGGACGTACCTGCTCTCCTCCGTGCTGGGCCAGTTCCCCCGCGAGATCATCGAGGCGGCCCGGATCGACGGCGCCGGACGGTGGCAGATCCTGTGGCGGATCGTGGTCCCGGTCAGCCGCCCGACCCTCGGGGTGTTGCTGGTCTTCTTCTTCATCTGGACCTGGAACGAGTTCCTGCTGCCGCTGGTCATGCTGATCTCCAACGACAACCAGACGGTCTCGGTCGCCCTCGGCGTCCTCCAGGGGCAACGGCTGATGGACGCCACGATGACCAACGCGGCGGCCCTGCTCGGCGTCCTGCCCGCGCTCGTGTTCTTCCTCGTCTTCCAGCGCACGCTCACCCGCGGCATCGCGGTGGGCGCCGTCAAGTAAGGACCCCCCACGTGAAGTTCACCGACGGCTACTGGCTGCTGCGCGAAGGCGTCACCGCGGCCCACCCGGTCGAGGTCCTCGACGTCCGCGCCACCGACCGCACCCTGGAGATCCACGCGCCGACCCAGCCCGTGCGCCACCGCGGCGACCTGCTGAAGGGCCCGGTCGCGACGGTCACCGCGCACGCCCCGATGCCCGGCGTCATCGGCGTCACCCTCACCCACTTCGAGGGCGAGGACCCGCGCGGCCCCTCCTTCACGCTGTACCCCGAGGAGTTCACCCCGCGCACGGCGTGCGACGACACCCACGCGACCCTCACCTCGGGCGAACTGACGGTCCGCTTCGCCCGCACCGGCCCCTGGCAGGTCGACTTCCTGGCCGCCGGCCGCGTCCTGACCGCCAGCGGACGCAAGGGCATGGGGATCATGCGGGACGGCGACGGCACGCACCACCTGCGCGACCAGCTCGACCTGGGCGTGGGCACCTCCGTCTACGGCCTCGGCGAAAGGTTCGGACCGCTCGTCAAGAACGGCCAGGTGGTGGACATCTGGAACGCCGACGGCGGTACCGCCACCGAACAGGCCTACAAGAACGTCCCGTTCTACCTGACGGACGCCGGGTACGGCGTCTTCGTCGACCATCCCGGCAAGGTCTCCTTCGAGGTCGGCTCGGAGACCGTCTCCCGGGTCCAGTTCAGCGTGACCGGCCAGCGGCTGACCTACTACGTCATCCACGGCCCCACCCCCAAGGACATCCTGCGCAGGTACACCGCCCTCACCGGCCGCCCGGCCCTGCCGCCCGCCTGGTCGTTCGGGCTCTGGCTGTCGACGTCGTTCACCACGTCCTACGACGAGCGGACTGTCACCTCCTTCATCGACGGCATGCGGGAGCGCGAACTGCCGCTCTCCGTCTTCCACTTCGACTGCTTCTGGATGCGCGAGTTCCAGTGGTGCGACTTCACCTGGGACCCCCGCGTCTTCCCCGACCCGGAAGGCATGCTGGCCCGCCTCAAGGAGAAGGGACTGCGCGTCTCCGCGTGGATCAACCCCTACATCGCCCAGCGCTCCCCGCTGTTCGCCGAGGGCAAGGCGCTCGGCCACCTGCTGCGCCGCCCCGACGGCGCCGTCTGGCAGTGGGACCTGTGGCAACCCGGCATGGCCCTGGTCGACTTCACCAGCCCCGCCGCCCGCGACTGGTACGCGGACCGGCTCCGGGCGCTGCTCGCCCAGGGCGTCGACTGCTTCAAGACCGACTTCGGCGAGCGGGTCCCGCTCGACGTCGCCTGGTCCGACGGCTCCGACCCCGAGCGCATGCACAACCACTACGCCTACCTCTACAACCAGACCGTCTTCGAGGTGCTGCGCGCGCACCGCGGCGACGGCGACGCGGTGGTCTTCGCCCGCGCCGCGACCACCGGCGGCCAGCGCTTCCCGGTGCACTGGGGCGGCGACTGCGAGGCCAGCTACCCGTCGATGGCCGAGTCGCTGCGCGGCGGGCTCTCCCTCGGCCTCTCCGGCTTCGGCTACTGGAGCCACGACATCGGCGGCTTCGAGGGCACCCCGACCCCCGCCCTCTTCAAACGCTGGCTCGCCTTCGGCCTGCTCTCCTCGCACAGCAGGCTGCACGGCTCCTCCTCGTACCGGGTGCCCTGGCACTTCGACGAGGAGTCGGTGGACGTCCTGCGCCTCTTCACCCGGCTCAAGCTCAGCCTGATGCCCTACCTGTACGAGGCCGCCCGCACCGCCCACACCGAGGGCGTGCCCATGATGCGCGCGATGATCCTGGAGTTCCCCGACGACCCCGGCTGCGCCCCGCTGGAACGGCAGTACATGCTCGGCCCCGACCTCCTGGTGGCGCCGGTCTTCGACGACGAGGGCGACGTCACCTACTACGTCCCCGAGGGCACCTGGACGCACTACCTGACCGGCGAGACGGTGACCGGGCCGCGCTGGACGCGCGAACGGCACGGGTTCGACAGCGTGCCCCTGCTGGTGCGCCCCGGCGCGGTGATCCCGGTCGGCGCGGTGGACGACCGCCCCGACTACGACCACGCCGACGACGTGACCCTGCGCGCCTACCGCCTCGCGCGCGGCGCCCAGGTGACGGTCGCGGTGGGCGACGTCGTCTACACCGTCGCCCGGGAGGGCGACACCCTGCGGGCGAGCTGCGCCGACCCCGCCGCGCCCTGGCGGCTGGCCGCCGGTGACCGGGAGGTCAGGGCCGCCGCCGGGACCGGTTTCCTCACCCTGGAGCTGACCTGATGGTGAAGATCACCGACGTGGCCCGGCACGCCGGGGTCTCCCCCAGCACCGTGTCCTACGCGCTCAGCGGCAAGCGCCCCATCTCCGAGGAGACCAGGCGCCGGGTCGAGGAGTCCATCCGGCGTCTGGGCTACCGTCCGCACGCCGGGGCCCGCGCCCTGGCCAGCAGCCGCTCCAACGTGCTGGCGCTGGTCGCGCCGTTACGGACCGGCATCCACGTCCCGGTCGTCATGCAGTTCGCGGTCTCCGTGGTGACCACCGCCCGCCGCCACGACCACGACGTGCTGCTGCTCACCCAGGAGGAGGGCGAGGACGGGCTGCGCCGGGTCGCGGACACCGCGCTGGTCGACGCCCTGATCGTGATGGACGTCCAACTCCACGACCCCAGGCTGCCGTTGCTGCGCTCCCTGGACCGGCCCTCGGTGCTGATCGGGTTCCCGGCCGAGCCGGACGGGCTGACCTGCGTCGACCTCGACTTCCGGGCGGCCGGCGAACGGTGCGTGGAGCATCTGGCGCGGCTGGGGCACCGGACGGTGGCGCTGGTCGGGTCGCCGCCCGAGGTCTACGTGCGGCGGACGGCGTTCGCGCAGCGGGTGGTGAAGGGGTTCACCGGGGCCGCCGACCGGGCGGGCATGGCGTCGTCGGTGCTCCCGTGCGAGGCGTCCCCGGCTGCCGCCCGCCGGGCCGCCGAACGGCTGCTGCGCGAGCAGCCCGCGCTGACCGGGGTGGTCGTGCACAACGAGGCCGTTCTGGAGCCGCTGATCGTCGCCTTCGAGGAGCTGGGGCTGCGGGTGCCGGGCGATCTGTCGGTGACCGCGATCTGCCCGGACGAGCTGGCCGCGTCGGTGCGGGTGCCGGTCACGTCGGTGGCGCTGCCCTCGGCCGAGCTGGGCGAACGGGCGGTGGAACTGCTGATGCGCAAGCTGGCCGGGGACGGTGAGCCGGTGCCGGAGGCGACCCTGCTGCCGCCGCGGCTGACCGAGCGGGCCAGCACGGCCCCGCGGGCGGCGCCGGGCGGCTGAGGACACGACGAGGGCCCGGTGGTCTGGTGACCACCGGGCCCTCAACATGGGGTTCGTGGAGATGGCGGGAATCGAACCCGCGTCCAACGGTGATAAATCAGGGCTTCTCCGTGTGCAGTTCGCTGCGCTTTTCTCGGCCCCGGTGATCACGCGAACAAGTCGCCGACGGGCCCAGTCACTGTTTGATTTCCCATTCCACCCCGTGACCGGGCGGAATGGTTTAGTTCCCTAGATTATGCCAGGATCCGGGTCGGGAACGTCCCCGGGCTGACACCCATTTAGGGTCCTTCAGTCACTGCTTATCAGGCAGCGAGGGCGAAGGACTGGGAATCGCGCTTGGAATTGGCGATTATTGGTTGCGACATATGGTTAACGAGATCATTGCCGCTTCCTCGACACGCTTCCCCTGCTTCAACAGCCGCTGTCGAAACCGATCATCCCCATGTTGTTTTTTCAATCCCCCCGGCGGGAGACCTCCGGGGAGGCTCCGACGAGAGGCGTGCACCCGCTGGGGGGCGCGATGCCATCGTACGTGACCAACACGCACGCGTGCCACCGTATTCCCGCGCGCTACTGGCCGCGCTGCCTCCGCTTGGCCGCGGCGATGGCACGGTCCGACTCCCGGCGGTCCTGCTTCTCCCGCAGGGTCTGCCGCTTGTCGTACTCCTTCTTGCCCCGGGCGAGCGCGATCTCCGCCTTGGCCCGGCCGTCCTTGAAGTACAGGGCGAGGGGCACGATCGTGTGTCCCGTCTCCTCCGACTTCGACGCCAGCTTGTCGATCTCCTCGCGGTGCAGCAGCAGCTTCCGCTTCCGCCGCACGGTGTGGTTGGTCCAGGTGCCCTGGCTGTACTCGGGGATATGGGCGTTGTGCAGCCACGCCTCGCCGCCGTCGATCTGGACGAAGCCGTCCGCGAGCGACGCGCGTCCCTGGCGCAGCGACTTCACCTCGGTGCCGGTGAGCACGAGCCCGGCCTCGTAGGTGTCGATGATCGCGTAGTCGTGCCGTGCCTTCTTGTTCTGCGCGACCATCTTGCGCTTGCCGTCCCTGGGCCTGCCGGACGCTCCCTGGCTGCCCTGCTTCTGCTGGGACTCTTTCGGTACGTACATTGCCTTGGCCATAGTGCTGCCCATTTTCGCACTACGCGGGGGGTGCCGGGGAAGTCGTTTACGGCAGGGTCCGGTCGCCGAGACCGCCGAGCACCGTGCGGGCCCGGTCCAGGGCGTCGCGGTCCGCCTCCAGGTCGGGGGTGATGCCCCGGCCGTCGACGCCGCGTCCCGAGGGGGTGCGGTAGTGGCCGACGGTCAGCTCGGCGACGGAGCCGCCCGGCAGCCTGCTCGGCATCTGCACCGAGCCCTTGCCGAAGGTGCGCAGGCCCACGACGACGGCCCGGCCGCGGTCCTGGAGGGCGCCGGTGAGCAGTTCGGCCGCGCTCATCGTGCCGCCGTCGACGAGGACGACCAGCGGGCTCGCGGTGTCGCCCCCGGACGCGGCGTGCAGGGCGCGCTGCTCGCCGTCCACGTCGTAGGTGGCGACGAGGCCGCCGTCGAGGAAGGCGGAAGCGGCGGTGACGGCCTCGGAGACCAGGCCGCCGGAGTTGCCGCGCAGGTCGAGGACGACCCCGGGACCCCCCGCGGCCTGCCGGGCGGCGGCGGCGATGGTCTGCCCCGAGCCCTTGGTGAACGCGGAGACCGTGATCACCGTGGGTTCGCCCGCGGCGCGGCGCACGGTCACGGAGTCGGTGGACAGCTCCGCCCGGCGCAGGGTGCGGCTCCAGTCGCGCGAGCCGCGGGCCAGGCCGAGCCGCACCTCGGTGCCCGCCCCCGCGTCGGTCGCGTCGCCGCGCAGCAGCGAGACGACCTCGGTCACCGGGCGCCCGTCGACCTTCTCGCCGTCGACGCTGCGCAGCCGGTCGCCCCGGTGGATGCCGGCCTCGGCGGCGGGTGACCCGGACTGCACCCGGGTCACCTCGATGCGGCCGTCGCGCTCGCGGCGCGCGGAGAGGCCGACGCCGGTGTAGCGGCCGTCCAGCGCGTCCTCGAACTCCTCGTACTCGTCCGGGGAGTAGACGGCGGCCCAGCGGTCGCCGCTGCGGCTGACGGCGCGTTCGGCGGCCTCCACCGGGGAGGTGCCGTCGGCCAGCGCCTCGGCGGCGGCCCGCGCGACGTCCTCGTGGGCACCGGTGACGGCGGGTCCGTCCGCGCCGACCGGGGACGGCTGCCCGGCGTCGGCGTCGGGCAGCGAACCGGTCGCCGCTCCGGCCATCAGCACGCTCGCGAACATCAGGGTCAGGGCGGCCCCGCGGCGGACGCGGCGGGGATGACAGAGGGGTTCCGGTCCTGACATGCCGGTGAGTCTAGGACAAGCGGAAGGGCCGCACGGTCGGTTGACCGCACGGCCCTTCTTGGCATGTGTCACACCTTCAAGTACTTGCGCAGCGCGAAGAACGCGGCCAGCGCGGGCATCAGCAGGCTCGTCGCCAGGATGAGCGGGAGCTTGGTGAGCACGGCGTCCCAGCCGATGAAGTTGATCAGGTTCAGCTTCTCCGACAGGGCCAGGCCGTGGTCGATGATGAAGTACCGCGCCAGCACCAGGAATCCGCACGCGACCGTGCCGCCGATGAGTCCGGCGACCGCGGCCTCGGCGATGAACGGCGCCTGGATGTAGAAGCCGGAGGCGCCGACCAGGCGCATGATGCCGGTCTCGCGGCGGCGGCTGAACGCGGAGACGCGCACGGTGTTGACGATCAGCATCAGCGCGACCACCAGCATCAGCGCCATCACCGCGCGGGCGGCCCAGTTCATGCCGTTGAGGAGCCCGAACAGGTTGTCCAGGATGCCCTTCTGGTCCTGGACCGACTGCACGCCGTCCCGGCCGTCGAAGGCGGTCGCGATGACCTGGTACTTCTCCGGGTCCTTCAGCTTGATCCGGTACGACTCCTGCATCTGGTCCGGCGTGAGGGAGCTGGCCAGCGGCGAGTCGCCGAACTGCTGCTTGTAGTGCTTGTAGGCGTCGTCCTGGGACTCGTAGGTGACCTTCTGGATGACGGTGGTCATCTTCTCCAGGTCGCCGAGGATCGACTTCTTCTGGTCGTCGGTCACCGCGCCCTTGGCGCAGTTGGGGTCCGACTCGGCGTCGCTCTTGTTGCAGAGGAAGACGGAGACGTTGACCTTGTCGTACCAGTAGCCCTTCATGGTGGTGACCTGGTCGCTCATCAGCAGCGAACCGCCGAACAGGGCCAGGGACAGGGCGACGGAGACGACGACCGCGAAGGTCATCGTCAGGTTGCGGCGGAGACCGACACCGATCTCCGACAGAACGAACTGGGCGCGCATGGCGTCGGGTTATGCCTTTCCGTGGACGGTCGCGGTCAGTGCTGGTAGCCGTAGACGCCGCGGGCCTGGTCGCGGACGAGGCGTCCCTTCTCCAGCTCGATGACGCGCTTGCGCATCTGGTCCACGATGTTCTGGTCGTGCGTGGCCATCACCACGGTGGTGCCGGTGCGGTTGATGCGGTCCAGCAGCTTCATGATGCCGACCGAGGTCTGCGGGTCGAGGTTGCCGGTGGGCTCGTCCGCGATCAGCAGCTTGGGCCGGTTGACGAAGGCGCGGGCGATGGCGACGCGCTGCTGCTCACCGCCGGACAGCTCGCCGGGTCTGCGGTCCTCCTTGCCGCCGAGCCCGACCAGGTCGAGCACCTGCGGCACGGACTTGCGGATCTCGCCCTTCGACTTGCCGATGACCTCCTGCGCGAAGGCCACGTTCTCGGCGACCGTCTTGTTGGGCAGCAGGCGGAAGTCCTGGAAGACGGTGCCGAGCTGGCGGCGCATCTGCGGCACCTTCCAGTTGGACAGGCGCGCGAGGTCCTTGCCCAGCACGTGCACCTGGCCGTGGCTGCACCGCTCCTCGCGGAGGATCAGCCGCAGGAAGGTGGACTTGCCAGAGCCGGAGGAGCCGACGAGGAAGACGAACTCGCCTTTCTCGACTTCCAGGGAGACGTCCCTGAGTGCGGGGTGGGTCTGCTTGGGGTAGACCTTGGAGACGTTGTCGAATCGGATCACGGGTGCACCACGGGTCGCCGGGGGTAGATGAGCGTGACCATACGCGAACCGGGTGTGCCAGCGCAGGCGCCGGTCGGGGTTGCGTAGGAGTTGTGCGGTTTGTGCCCGCCCGCGTCCACCGCGGGGTCGGGCGGTGGAGGACGACCCCCGCGCAGCGGGCGGCGGAACCTGGCACAGTGGAGGGGGAACGTTCTTCGCCCGGGGGACGTTCTGATACGTGGAACCGTCGCAAGGAGGGCGAGCGCATGACGTACGACCGGCTGGTGTGCGCGAACTGCGCGGCCCCCGTCAGTGAGGGCCGGTGCCCGGTGTGCCGGGCCAACCGCGAGCGGCTGCAGCACGAGAACTTCTTCGCCGGGCTGAACCCGGCGGCCCTGATCGCCCTGCTCGCGGTGCTGATCGCGGCGGTGGCCCTGCTGGCCCACCAGACCGCGTAGCGCGGCGGGGGCGGGCGCCGAGCACGGGAAGGGCCCGGAGCGAGTGGATCGCTCCGGGCCCTCCGTCGTCGTACGGCGCTCACTCAGGGTGTGCGCGGGTGCGCCCGGTGTCAGGCGGCGGCGCCGCCGCGGCCGCCCACGAGGCGCGGCAGGATGCGGAAGCCGATGCCACCGGCGATCATCGTGGCGGCACCGATGACCAGGAAGGTGGTCTGCGCGGCACCGGTCTCGGCCAGCTCGTCGCCGCCGCCCTGGGGGGAGGTGTCGGAGCGGGTGTCGGTGAGGGCGGAGGTGCCCGCCTCCTGGGCGGACGAGCCGCCGTTGGGGTCGGTCTGGTTGTTGCCACCGGTGCCACCGCCGGAGCCGTTGCCGGCCGTCGGGGAGCTGCTGGTGGGCTCCTCGGTCGGCTCGGTGGGCTGCTCCGTCGGCTGGGTGGGCTCCTCGGTGGGCTCGGTCGGCTGCTCGGTGGGCTCCGTCGGCTCCTCGGTCGGCTCCGTCGGGTCGGTCGGCAGACCGGTGTCGGTGGGCGTCGGCGTCGGCGTGACGCAGATGCCCAGGAGACCGCAGTCGTCCTCGTCGGCGGCGGCGACGCCCGCGGCGGTCACCGAGGCGCCGACCGCTATCACGGCACCCGCGGCGATCCGCGCGACACGGATCCGCGTCTTCTTCGTCATCTTGCTGCTACCCCCAGTAGCTGAATCGTCGGAGAGGCGGCGCTCGGGGTGGTGATCGACGGGAGCGGACGGCAACGGCCTGGTGCAGGCCCCCGGTTCACATGCGCCCCGCAGACACGCATGCCGGGCAACACCCAACCCACTTTTCAACTCCCAGTCAAGGCTGTCCCGTTCGCAAATGTCCGGCTCGATGGCCTTTGCAGGGTGTTGCCGTGCGGGAGTGTGACGCAGAACCCGGACATCCGGTGCCGTGCCGGAAACGCGAAAGGCAACCACCGTCCGTCGGACGGTGGTTGCCTGGTCGACGAGCTTACTTCTCCTGCTGCTTGCGCCAGCGAATTCCGGCTTCGAGGAAGCCGTCGATCTCGCCGTTGAAGACGGCCTCGGGGTTGCCGACCTCGAAGTCGGTCCGCAGGTCCTTGACCATCTGGTAGGGGTGCAGCACGTACGACCGCATCTGGTTGCCCCAGGAGTTGCCGCCGTCGCCCTTGAGGGCGTCCATCCGGGCCTGCTCCTCCTGGCGGCGCCGCTCCAGGAGCTTGGCCTGGAGGACGTTCATCGCGGTGGCCTTGTTCTGGATCTGCGACCGCTCGTTCTGGCAGGAGACCACGATGCCGGTGGGGATGTGGGTCAGCCGGACCGCGGAGTCGGTGGTGTTGACGCCCTGGCCGCCGGGGCCCGAGGAGCGGTACACGTCCACCCGCAGCTCCGACTCGTCGATCTCGACGTGGTCGGTCTGCTCGACCACCGGCAGCACCTCGACGCCCGCGAAGGACGTCTGGCGGCGGCCCTGGTTGTCGAAGGGCGAGATGCGCACCAGCCGGTGGGTGCCCTGCTCGACCGAGAGGGTGCCGTAGGCGTACGGCACCTGCACGGCGAAGGTGGTGGACTTGATGCCCGCCTCCTCCGCGTACGAGGTCTCGTAGATCTCGGTCTTGTAGCCGCGCTGCTCGGCCCAGCGCAGGTACATCCGCTGCAGCTTCTCGGCGAAGTCGGCGGCGTCGACGCCGCCCGCCTCGGCGCGGATGTTGACCAGCGCCTCGCGGGAGTCGTACTCACCGCTGAGCAGCGTGCGGACCTCCATCTCGTCCAGCGCCTTCCGGACGGCGACCAGCTCGGAGTCGGCCTCGGCGCGGGTGTCCGGGTCGTCCTCCTCCTCGGCCATCTCGAAGAGCACGGAGAGATCGTCGATCCGGCCGCGGAGCGCCTCGGCCTTCCTGACCTCGGCCTGGAGGTGGCTCAGCTTGCTGGTGATCTTCTGCGCCTCGTCCGGGTTGTCCCACAGGGACGGCGCGGCCGCCTGCTCCTCGAGCACGGCGATGTCTGCCCTCAGCCTGTCCAGGTCCAGGACGGCCTCGATCGACTCCATGGTCGAGGAGAGGGACTTGAGCTCTTCGGATACATCGACGACTGCCACGCGTCCAGCGTAACGGCTGTGGCAACCGGCCCGGGTCCCCGGCGTGGCTCCGGGCCCCGCGGGCGGCCGCGGCGGACGGTCCCGGCCGGGCGGGTCCTGCCCGGGGCCGTCCGGTGG
>NZ_FMCI01000027.1 GCF_900091845.1 Streptomyces sp. SolWspMP-5a-2 | reverse complement strand
CCCTCGGACCGCCCGCCCGCGCCCGCATCCGATCACGCCCGCCGACCGGAAGGGTCTTGCGGAGGGACCGTCGCGCCCGTTAAAGGTATGTCATTACACCTTTGAGGGAGGCGCGGTGACCCGACGGCCGCTGATCGGCGTGAGCACGTATCTGGAGTCCGGCGCGCGCTGGGGCATCTGGGAGCTGGACGCGGCCCTGCTGCCGGCCGGCTATCCCCGGCTGGTGCAGCGGGCCGGGGGACTCGCCGCGATGCTGCCGCCCGACGCGCCCGAGCACGCGGCCGCGGCCGTGGCCCGCCTCGACGGGCTGGTGATCGCGGGCGGACCGGACGTCGAACCCGCCCGCTACGGCGCCGAGCGCCACCCCCGCACCGGCCCGCCCGCCCTCGCCAGGGACGCCTGGGAACTCGCCCTCATCGACGCCGCCCTCGCCGCCAGGCTCCCCCTGCTGGGCATCTGCCGGGGCATGCAGCTGCTGAACGTCGCCCTCGGCGGCACCCTCGTCCAGCACATCGACGGGCACGCGCGGGTGCCGGGCGCCTTCGGACGGCACCCGGTGCGCCCGGTGCCCGGCACCCGGTACGCGCGGGCCGTGCCCGAGGAGACGGCCGTGCCGACCTACCACCACCAGGCCGTCGACCGCCTCGGCACCGGCCTGTCCCCCTCCGCGCACGCCGAGGACGGCACCGTCGAGGCGATCGAGCTCCCGCCGTCGGCCGGCTGGGTCGTCGGCGTCCAGTGGCACCCGGAGATGGGCGACGACCTGCGGGTGATGCGGGCCCTGGTGGCGGCGGCGGGCTGACCGGCCCCGCTCACCCCCGGGTCAGCGACAGCAGCTCCCGCGCCGGACCCACCGGACGGTGCCCCGTCGGCCAGACCGCGCGCAGGTCCCTGGCCAGCCGCACGCCCTCGACCGGGACCCGCACCAGACGCCGCATCGCCAGTTCCTCGCCGACCGCGAGTTCGCTCAGGACGGCGGGGCCCGCGCCGCTGACCGCCGCCGCCTTCACCGCCGTCGTCGAGGACAGCTCGATCAGCGGGCGGGCCAGACCGCCGAGCGCCGCGTCCAGGACCTGCCGGGTGCCGGAGCCCTCCTCACGCAGGATCAGCGGCGTCGCGGCCAGCTCCGCCGCCTCCAGCGGCCGGGTGCGGCGCGCCCAGGGGTGCCCCGGCGCGGTGACGACGATCAGACGGTCGTGGGCGATGACCGCCGAGTCCAGGCCGGGCGGGACGCTCACGCCCTCCACGAAGCCGAGGTCGGCCTGGTCGGCCAGGAGCCGCTCGGCCACCACCGTCGAGTTGCCCGCGTGCAGCGAGACCGCCGTGCCGGGCCGCTGGGCGCGCAGCGCGAGCAGCCACCCCGGCAGCAGGTACTCGGCGATGGTCATGCT
Source organism: Streptomyces sp. SolWspMP-5a-2 (assembly GCF_900091845.1). Lineage (GTDB taxonomy): Bacteria > Actinomycetota > Actinomycetes > Streptomycetales > Streptomycetaceae > Streptomyces > Streptomyces doudnae. The sequence goes on along the minus strand of NZ_FMCI01000027.1, from coordinate 3,348 downwards.
CGCCGTCACCCGCAGCCGGGAGTCCCGCCGGTCCCGCAGCGCCTGCGCCCCCGCGTCGAACGCCTCGGCCGCCTCGACGATCCGCCGGGCCCAGTCCGTCACCAGGGCCCCGGCGTCGGTCAGCCGCGACCCGCGCGGCGAACGGTCGACGAGGGCCACGCCCAACTGCCGTTCCATGGACCGCACCCGGCTGCTCGCGGCGGGCTGCGTGATGCCCAGCTCCCGGGCCGCCGCCCCCAGACTGCCCAGCCGCGCCACGGCCAGCAGCAGTTCCAGCGCGCCCAGGTCCGGCACCCGGCGCGCGAGCGCACCACCGGACGGAACGCGCCCCTCCTTCTCTGTCATAAACTCAGCTTATGCCGTCATAGGACGGCGCTCCCTGGTCCCCGCGCCCCGGCGGCGGGACGGTGGAGCCATGGTCACCGTCGCCCCCGCCCTCCCCCGTGCCACCGCACACCCCCCGCGGCTCGCCGCGGTCCGTCACCTCGGACCGAACTGGTACGCCTCCGTCATGGGCACCGCCATCGTCGCCGGAGCGGGCGCCACCCTCCCCGCCCCCTTCTCCGCGCCACCCGCCCTGCGCACCGCCTGCACGGCCGTCTGGGCCCTGTCCGCGCTGCTGCTCGCCGCCCTGCTGGTGGCCCGCGCCCTGCACTGGACCCACCACCGCGACCAGGCGCGCGCCCACCTCCTCGACCCCGCGACGGCGCCCTTCTACGGCTGCCTCGCCATGGCCCTGCTCGCGGTCGGCGGCGGCGCGCTCACCGTCGGCCAGGACTGGATCGGCGTCCGCGCCGCCGTCGCCCTGGACGCCGTGCTGTTCACCGCGGGCACCGTCGTCGGACTCGCCGCCGCCGTCGCCGTCCCGTACCTGATGGCCGTGCGGCACCGGATCGAGCCCGGGTCGGCGACGCCGGTGTGGCTGCTGCCGCTGGTGGCGCCCATGGTGTCGGCGGCCGCGGGGCCCGCGCTGGTGCCGCACCTGCCCGCCGGAGAGCCCCGGGAGACGCTGCTGCTGGCCTGCTTCGGCATGTTCGGGCTCAGCCTGCTCGCCGTGCTGGTCATGCTGCCTGTGGTGTTCGCGCGGCTGCTCACCGGCGGCCCGCTGCCGCTCGCCCTGACCCCGACCCTCTTCCTGGTCCTCGGCCCGCTCGGCCAGTCCACCACCGCCGTCGGCCGGTTCGCCGACGTCGCGCCCGGCGTCGTCGCCCCCGCCTACAGCGACGGGTTCGCCGTGCTGGCGGTCCTGTACGGCGTGCCCGTCATGGGGTTCGCGCTGCTGTGGCTCGCGCTGGCCTGCGCCCACGTGGTGCGGGCCCGGCGCGCGGGCATGCGGTTCGCGATGACCTGGTGGGCGTTCACCTTCCCCGTCGGCACCTGTGTCACCGGCGCCGCCTCCCTCGCCGTCCGCACCGGCCTGACCTGCTACGCGTGGCTCGCCGTCGCCCTGTACGCCGGGCTCGTCGCCGCCTGGGCCGTCGCCGCCGCGCAGACCGCCCGCGGCCTGCTCAGCGGCGCGCTGCTCGCAGCGCCTCGCCCAGCACCCGCGGCGCCTCCAGCAGCGACGGCCCGTACCACGTGAGGTGCCGCCCGCCGACGAACGCGCAGGGCAGCCCCCCGAACGCCTCGGGGCCGTCGTCGGGCGTGAAGCGGTACGGCTCGTCGGGCAGCACGACCAGGTCGGGCGCCGCCGCCACCAGCTCCGCCACCGGCACCCGGGGGTAGCGGTCGGCGGCGTCCGCCCACAGGTGGTCCACCCCGAGGCGGGCCAGCACGTCACCGGCGAAGGTGTCCCGGCCGAGGACCATCCAGGGCCGCCGCCACACCGGCACCACCGCGGTACGGCGCCGAGCGGGAGCGGGCAGCCCGGCCCACACCCGCTCGGCCTCCACCAGCCAGGACGGCCGGGCCTTCGCGCCGCACGCCGTGAGGGTCCTGGCGAGTTCCGGGAAGGCCCCGGCCACGCTCCGCACCTCGGTGACCAGCACCTCGACCCCGGCGGCGCGCAGGGCCACGAGGTCGGGGGCGCGGTTCTCCTCCTCGTTGGCGACCACCAGGTCGGGCGCGAGCGCGACGATCCGCTCCAGCGCCGGGTTCTTGGTGCCGCCGACCCGCTCCACGCCGAGCCCGGCCGGGTGCGTGCACCAGTCGGTGGCCCCGACCAGCGCGCCCGGCACCGAGACGGCCACCGCCTCGGTCAGCGACGGGACCAGGGACACCACCCGGGGCGGCACTACCGCTTCCGGTCCCCGACCGCCTCGATGTGCTCCGAGACGGCGACGACGACCACCCGGGTGTCCGAGACCGTCGCCCGCCACCGGTGCCGCACACCGCCGGTCAGGTACAGGGTGTCGCCCCGGCCGAGCCGGTAGGCGCGGCCCTCCGCCTCGACCTCCACGGCGCCGTCCGCGACGTACATCAACTGGTCGTTGCGGTACTGGAATTCACGGCCCGCGTCATGGTCGCCGGTGAACTCCGAGGCGTGCATCTGGTGATGGCCCCGCACCAGTGAACGCGCCCTGGGCGCGGCCGGTTCGACGGCCTCGGCCCGCACCACGTCCACGCTGCACGCCGGATCGGCCGCGGCGAGCAGCTCCACGGCGGTGGTGCGCAGCGCGTCGGCGACCTTCTCCAGGGAGGTCTGGCTCGGGCGCGCGCGGTCGTTCTCGATCTGGCTGAGGAACGGCACCGACAGGCCGCTGCGCTCCGCCACGACGGCGAGGGTGAGCTGAAGCGACCGGCGCCGCCGCCGCACGGCCGCGCCCACTCGCAGCGGCTGGTCCTTGTGATCGCCCATGGCTCCGGCTCCCTCCTTCACCCGTCGGTCCGTACGGCACGCGCCCCGACCGGTGCGCGGAACTCCTGTTGAGTTCTCTGCACCTTACGCAGGTTCGGCAAACTGTTTCACGCGGGCGTCACATACCCGTAAACACGGTGTGCCGTCAATTCGCCACCTCCCGCCCGTGGAGGGGTTCCGGGCACTCGCCGGGCTCCGCTCCTTCCTCCGGGACGAACCCCCTGACCAGAAGGGTCGCCCGCCCTTTTCGGGCCGGTTCAGGACGTTACCGGGTGGCGGGCGGGGGCGCGACGGGATCCGGGGATGCGCGCGACCCGTCCCCCGGCCCGGCGGGAGCCGGTATTGCGGCCCGGACGGCGCGGGTTCCCGGAGCCGTCGCGCCGACCCGGTCCCCGGCGTGGAGCGGACTCCGGCCCTTCACCTCAATGCGCGGGCGGTCCCCTCTGTTCCCCCGCGCACCGTCCGTCCCTGCCGTCCCGGCACGGCGGTGATCAGGCACGGCGTGCCGGGCGCGGGGACCGGCGCGGGCGGCGCCCAATCGCCGTGGCCCG
>NZ_FMCI01000033.1 GCF_900091845.1 Streptomyces sp. SolWspMP-5a-2 | reverse complement strand
ACCGCGCGCCGCCGTCCGGTTCGGCGCACCCGTCCCCGGCCCCGCCGACCGCGCGGGGTCCCGCGCCGATTCACGACCCACGCTCGCCGAGGGCCCCCGTCACCGGGGCCCTCGCCGTCCCCTCGCGGCGAATCGCTGAACACCAGCGTGATCAGCCGGTCACGAGGCGTCAACAGCCGTTCGCCGGTTTGTCACCCGGTCCCGCATCACGACGGGCGCGCACGGAAGCACGACGGGCGCGCGGCGGGGCGGCCCGAGGGGGCACCGGGCGGGCGGCCACGGGGCGCGCGGGTCAGACGGAGATGCCGTCCAGCAGCGACAGGCCCTCGTAGCCGGGGAGTCCGCCGCAGCGCGCCGCCCGGCGGCGGGCGCCGTGCCGGTCCAGTTCGCACCAGATGCGCTTGCCCGCGCCCTCCGCGCTCCAGCCCCAGCGGTCGGCGAGCCCGTCGACGAGGGCCAGGCCCCGGCCGCCCGTCGCCTCGCCGCCCACGCAGCGCGGCACCGGCGCGCGGGCGCTGGTGTCGGTGACCTCCAGGCGGACGGTCGCCGACTCCGCCGCGGCACCGTCGAGCGACAGCCGCAGCACGGCCGGACGGCCGGTGTGCACGACGGCGTTGGTGACCAGTTCGGAGACGAGCAGCACCAGCGTCTCGGCGAGCGGTTCGTCGGCCGCTATCCCGCACCCGGCGAGACGCGAGCGGGCCCACCGACGGGCTCGCCCCACCTCGGCGGGGTCGGGCCGGATCTCCAGTTGCACTTGAAGCACCTGCACCGCTCACACCATCCGAACCGGCGGACACATGACCTCACGCCGCGCACTCGCCGCGTCGAGGGCCACGATCGTAGCCATTTTCTGCATGGCCAGAACAACAGCCAGGGCAAGGGTCACGGAACGTGAATTCCTTGCGAGACAGCATCGTTGACGTACAGTCACCCCAACAAGCGCTTCGGGCATATTCCCGCGCGAAGGAGTACCCGTGCGGCATACTGTGCGACGCTCGCCAGGAGGAGTCGAACAGGCGGGGGCCGAGGGCCCGACCGCCCCGCGAGCACCGGCGCACACCGCCCGGTCCGGCGTCGCCCCGGGGGCCGCACCGGTTCCGTTCGCGCTCGGGACCACTCGCATCTCCCCCAAGGTACCGGAGCGACGGCCCGACTCCGGGCGGTGACGGGTCGTCCGCCCGCACCGGCCCGGGATCAACGCTGCGTAGTCCCCTCCCGCCACGATCGGCGACATGATCCACGGGGCCCGCGCGGGCCGTGCGGGCGGCGGCCGTTCAGGCGGTCAGCGCCGCGGCCAGCGCCTCCTCGGCGGCGGCCCCGCCGCCCCCGCGCCCGGCCCGCACCCACGCCCGCTTCAGATGCAGATGCACCTCGGACTCCCAGGTGAAACCCATGCCGCCGTGCACCTGGAGGCAGTCGCGGGCGCCGTCCACGGCGGCCTCGTCGGCGAGCAGCCGGGCCGCCGCGATGTCCGTCCGCGCGCCGGTGACGGCCGCCGCGTAGACGGCCGCGCGGGCGGTCTCGGCCCGCACCAGGAGCCCCGCGCACAGGTGCTGGACGGCCTGGAAGGCACCGATCGGCCGCCCGAACTGCTCACGGGTCCGGGCGTGTTGCACGGCCAGCTCGCACACACGGACGGCGGTGCCCAGTTGTTCGGCCGCGGTGAGCAGCACGGCGACCGGGTCGACCCGGGCCGCGCGCGCCACCCGGTGCAGCGGGGTCAGCGGATCGACCGACCGGACGGCGACGGCGTCCGCGGTGTCAGGACGCGCCACGTCGGCCGCGGCCAGCCACTCCACCGTCCACCCGTCGGCCGCCGCGACGACGGTCTCCCCGCTCGCCGCGCCCGGCACCTCGCCCGCCGCGCGCAGGGTGGCGATCAACGGGCCGGTGAGCAGCGCCCGCCCGGCCTCCTCGAACACCAACACGGCCTCCGGGAACCCGAGTCCGACACCGCCGTCCCGCTCGGGCAGGCACAGGGCGAAGAACCCGGCGTCCCCGAGCGTCCGCCACAGGGCCCGGTCGAGGCTGCCCCCGCCGGCGGCCGCGCGCCGCTCCCGCTCGCCGAACCGCCGCTCCAGCAGGTCGCGGGTGGCGCGGCGCAACGCGGTCTGGTCCTCGGTCAGTTGGAAGCGCATCTCATCTCCCTCTGGGCAGCCCGAGCATGCGTTCGGCGACGATGGTGCGCTGGATCTGGGAGGTGCCCGCGGCGATCGTGTAGGAGAGCGAGGAGAGGCGGTCGAGGACCCACGGGCTGTCGAGGTCGAGGGCGCCGGGGCCCAGCACGTCGGCGGCGGCGTCGTAGAGGTCCTGGCGGGCGTGCGAGTAGCGGAGCTTGAAGACGGAGCCGCCGACGCCGGGGACGCCTCCGCCGGCCGCGGCCTCGCTGACGTTCCACTGGGTCAGCCGCCACAGCGCGAGGAACTCGGCGTTGAGCCTGCCGAGCCTGCGCCGCAGCACCGCGTCGTCCCAGCGGCCGTCGCGCCGGGCGGCGGCGGCCAGTTCGCGCAGCACCCGGCGGCAGGCGACCACCTCGCCGACGAAGGCGGTGCCGCGCTCGAAGGAGAGCGTCACCATCGTCACCCGCCAGCCGTCGTTCTCGGCGCCGACCCGGTTCGCGACCGGGATCCGCACCCCGTCGAGGAACACCTCGGCGAACTCGGCCGATCCGGCGAGGGTGCGCAGCGGCCGTACGGTGACGCCGGGCGCGTCCATCGGCATCGCCAGCCAGCTGATGCCCCGGTGCCGCGGGGCGTCGGGGTCGGTGCGCACCAACAGCTCGCACCAGTCGGCGACTTCGGCGTGCGAGGTCCAGATCTTCGAGCCGTCCACGACGTAGTGGTCGCCGTCGCGGCGGGCGCGGGTGCGCAGCGAGGCGAGGTCGGAGCCCGCGCCCGGTTCGCTGAAGCCCTGGCACCAGACCTCCTCGCCGCGCAGGATCGGCGGCAGCCACCGCCGCCGCTGCCCGTCGGTGCCCTCGGCGGCGATGGTGGGTCCGGCGTGCAGCAGTCCGACGAAGTTGGCGCCGACGTAGGGCGCACCGGCCGCCTCGGTCTCCTCCAGGAAGATCAGGCGGGTGGTCGGCGAGGCGTCCCAGTGCAGCTCGCCGTAGCCCGCGTCGTACAGGGCGCGCTGCCAGCCGAGGTCGCGGGCGCGGCGGGCGGGCCAGTCGGCCGGGTCGGGCGGGGGCGGCAGGACGGGCAGCGCCGTCGCGAGCCACGCGCGCAGCCGGGCCCGGAACTCCTCGTCCTCGGGCGTGTGGGACAGGTCCATCAGCGGTACCTGGGGTGGTCCAGTTCGAGCAGCCGGATCGCGTTGCCGCGCATGAGCTTGAAGACGGTCTCGTCGTCGAGGCCCTTCACGTGGTCGAGGGCGACCTCTCTGGTGTGCGGGAAGGTCGAGTCGACGTGCGGGTAGTCGGTCTCGAAGGTGGCGTTGTCGCGGCCGACGACGTCGAGCGAGGCCACCCCGTGCTTGTCGCGGAAGAAGCAGCAGAACATCTGCCGGTAGTAGTACGAGGACGGCGGCTCGGGGACGATGTCGCGGACCCCGCCCCAGGCCCGGTGCTCCTCCCAGACGTCGTCGGCGCGTTCCAGGGCGTAGGGGATCCAGCCCATCTGGCCCTCGGAGTAGGCGAGCCGCAGCCGCGGGAAGCGCACCAGGACGCCGCTGAAGAGGAAGTCCATCATCGAGGCCATCGCGTTGTTGAAGGAGAGCGAGGCCTGGACGGCGGGCGGCGCGTCGGGGGAGGCGGCGGGCATCTGGGAGCTGGAGCCGATGTGCATGTTGACGGAGGTGCCGGTCTCCTGGCAGGCGGCGAAGAACGGGTCCCAGTGGCCGGAGTGGATGGACGGCAGCCCGAGGTGGGTGGGGATCTCGGAGAAGGTCACGGCCCGCACCCCGCGCGCGGCGTTGCGGTGGATCTCGGCGACGGCCAGGGGGACGTCCCAGAGCGGGATCAGGCAGAGCGGGATGAGGCGTCCGTCGCTGTCCCCGCACCACTCCTCGACCATCCAGTCGTTGTAGGCGCGCACGCAGGCGAGGGCGACCTCCTTGTCGCGGGCCTCGGCGAAGGTCTGGCCGCAGAAGCGCGGGAAGGTGGGGAAGCACAGGGAGCCCTCGACGTGGTTGAGGTCCATGTCCCGCAGCCGTTCCTTCGGGTCCCAGCAGCCGCGCCGCATCTCCGCCCGGGTGATGCCCTCCAGGGTCATGTCGTCCCGGTCGAAGCCGACGGCGGCGATGTTGCGCTTGTACGGGAACTGGAGGTCCTCGTAGATCCACCAGTCGGTGGGCGGTCCGTCGGGGTCCATGGTGATCCGGTACTTGCCCGCCACGTAGGCGAGTTCGCCGATCCCCGCGGTGAGCGGTCGCGGGCCGCGCTCGCGGTACCTGGCGGGCAGCCAGGTCTCGAAGAGGTGCGGGGGTTCGATCACGTGGTCGTCGACGCTGATGATGCGGGGCAGTTCGGTCATGGTCCCCACTTCCTGTGCCGCGGTCCAGATCTGATGGACCGTCAGATGTACCGTCGCCAGCAGGCTAGTGCCCCGCCTCTGGACCGACAAGGCGCCCGGCTCTACGCTCTCCGCACGATCTGACGGAACGTCAGCTACTGGGGGCCGCCGCCGTGACCGAAACCGCCCGCGCGCTCAGCACCGCCCGCACCCTGTGGGACCTGCTCGCCCGCCGCGCCGACCTCACCCCCGACCGCCCGGTCCTGCTCCAGGACGAGCGGGTCCTCACCTTCGGCGCCCTGCGCGCGCGGGCCGAGCGGGTCGCGGCGGGCCTCTACGACATGGGCGTGCGCCCCGGCACGGTGGTCGCCTGGCAACTGCCCACGAGGATCGAGACGGCGCTGCTCTCCTTCGCGCTGGCCCGGCTGGGCGCCGTCCAGTCACCGGTCATCCCGTTCTACCGGGACCGCGAAGTCGGCTTCGCGCTGCGGGAGTCGAAGGCCGAGTACTTCGCCGTGCCGGGCACCTGGCGGGGCTTCGACCACCGCGCGATGGCCCGGCGTCTGGGCGCCAGGGGCGTCTTCGAGGCGTACCGCGACCGGGACCTGCCCGACGGCGACCCCGCGCTGCTGCCGCCGCCGCCCGCCTCCGGCACCGCCGTCCGCTGGATATACTGGACCTCGGGGACGACGTCCGACCCCAAGGGCGTGCTGCACACCGACCGTTCACTGATCGCGGGCGGCTCGTGCCTGGCCCACGCGCTCGGCCTGACGGCGTCGGACGTCGGCTCGATGGCGTTCCCCTACGCCCACATCGCGGGCCCCGACTACACGGTGATGCTGCTGCTGTACGGCTTCCCCGCGGTGATGTTCGAGCACTTCGCGCTGCCGGGGTCGCTGGCGGGCTACCGGCGGCACGGGGTGACGGTGGCGGGCGGCTCGACGGCGTTCTACTCGATGTTCCTCGCCGAGCAGCGCGCCGCGCCCGGCCGGCGGCTGATCCCGACGCTGCGGCTGCTGGCGGGCGGCGGCGCGCCCAAGCCGCCCGAGGTCTACCACGCCGTGGTCCGCGAGATGGGCGTCCAGCTCACCCACGGCTACGGCATGACCGAGGTGCCGATGATCACCATGGGCTCCCCTGACGACACCGCCGAGAACCTCGCCACCACCGAGGGGCGGCCGCCGCGGGGCATGGCGATACGGATCGTGGACGGCGAGGTCAGGCTGCGCGGCGAGGCGGTGTGCCAGGGCTACCTGGACCCGGCGCAGACCGCGGCCGCCTTCGACGCGGACGGCTTCCTGCGCACCGGCGACCTGGGCCGCCTCACCCCGTCCGGGCACCTGGTGCTCACCGGCCGGATCAAGGACGTCATCATCCGCAAGGGCGAGAACATCTCCGCGAAGGAGATCGAGGACCTGCTCGCCGCGCACCCGGCGGTCGGCGACGTCGCGGTGGTCGGGCTGCCGGACGCGGAGCGCGGTGAACTGGTCTGCGCGGTGGTCGAACAGCCGCCGGGGGCACCGGCGTTGACCCTGGAGGAGGCCGTCGCCCATCTGCGCGCGGCGGGCCTGTCGCCGCACAAGCTGCCCGAGCGCCTGGAGGTGGTCGCCGCGCTGCCGCGCAACGACACCCTGCGCAAGGTGCTCAAGCACCGGCTGCGGGAGCGCTACTCGGGGACGGTGAAGTAGCGCGCGAACGCGGAGACGACCTCGGGTTCGGCGACCCGGCCGTCGCCGTCGGTGTCCAGGGCGGTGGCCGCGGTGCGGGCGACCTCCTCGGGCACGTGGAAGACCCGCAGCACCCGGGCGGTGTCCGTGACCGTCGGGTGGGCGTCGGGGTCCGGGGCGGCGACGGCGAGCGCCGCGTGCAGGAAGGGGCGGGCGATCTCCGCGAACCGCTCCGGGTTGTCGCGCAGCCGCTTGACCGCGCCGGTGACGAACTCCTCGCGCGTGATGCGCTGGTCGCCGTCCCGATCGGCGATGCCCGCCATGCCCTGCCAGAACGCCTCCGCGCCCGCGTACAGCGCCTGGCCCCGGTCGGAGCGGGCGGTGACACCGAACTCGGCGAGCAGCGCCTTGGCCGCGCCGCTGAAGTCCTCGCGGTCGATGGTGCCGTTGCCGTCCTGGTCGAAGGTGGCGAACCGGGCGGCGATCCTGCGCTCGTACTCGCTGCTGACCATGTCTTCTCGGACCGCCTCACGTCATGTCGGGTTCACCTGCGTGGAGCGTACGACGTACCGCCCGCGCGGGCAGGGGGAAAGCCGCGCTTGTACCAGGACTGGGGAATTTCCGGGGACCGGGTGGGATCGGAAGCGACCGGGAAGGACCGGACGGCCTCCCGGCCGGGCCGTGCGCGGGGGCGCGGCGGGGGGTCGTGATCAGGCCGACAGCGGGTCGGCCTCCTCGGAGAGGGCCGCCTCCAGGTCGGGGTACACGTCGAAGAGGCGGCGCACGCCCAGCGCGCCCAGCACCCGGTTGACGTGCGAGCCGTCGTCGGCGCCCCGGGCGGGCAGGATCAGCCGCAGCCGGCCCTGGCAGGAGCGGATCAGCCGGCGGGAGGCGATCAGCACGCCGACCCCGCTCGAATCGCAGAAGAAGACCTCGGAGAGGTCCAGGACGAGACCGTGCCGGCCGTCGGCCACCGCGTCGTGGACCCGCTGGCGCAGGGCCGGTGACGTCACCAGGTCGAGTTCGCCCGACACCTGGAGCACGGTCCAATCGCCCTGCTCGTCGCCGGTCACTTTGAACGCCACTCCATGCCCTTCACTCGCCGGGCCCCCACGATCCGGAAGCCTCTCCCACGCTTCCTTGCAGCGCGGCTGCCCAGCGGCCGTTCCCTGAAACACCGGCAAGGAAACGGAAGCCGAACCGAAGAGGCTTGTTTTCGTCGTCTTCAATCCTGTTCGATCGAGAACCGGACAGCTTCTGCCAAGAACTGGGCAGACACTCCTACACAACTGATCAAAGAGGCGCTGCGCTCCCGCACAAGGTAGTGAGTAAGGCCACATATCACCTGTGGCCTCTCAGGGGGCGCGCATTGCCACAAAGGGGCGTGCGCGGTCAGGAGCGCGGACTACATTCGGGAAGACGACGGCGGCGGACCCGGTCCGGCCGGGCCACAGCGCATGCGGCCGCCACGGGCACGACGAGGGGTGAGGTGACCGCGTGGTCAAGAAGGAAGCGTCGCCCCGCTGGGACCGCAGGATGCAGCAGCGGCTCGCGCGGGGCGAGGCCGCGGCCCTCGGTGAGCTGTACGACCGGTACGCGTCCCTGGTCCACGGCCTCGCCCACCGCGTCCTCGACGACGAGCGGGCCGCCGACGGGATCACCCGGGACGTCTTCGCCCACGTCTGGGAACACCCCGACGCCTACGACCCCAGAGAGGGCTCCCTGCGCACCTGGCTCGCCGCACTCGCCCAGCGCTCCGCGGTGGAGCGGCTGCGCGCCCAGGAGACGGCCACCCTCGCCCGCGCGCCCGGCGGCTCCGCCGAGGACCTGGAGCACCGGCTGCGCAGCGCCTCGGTGGCGGCCCGCGCCGACTACATCGTGACGGCGATGCCCACCCCGCTGCGCGACGCGCTGGACCTGGCCTACTTCCAGCGCCGCGACTACCGGCAGACCGCCGCCGACCTCGGCGTCACGGAGGACGAGGCCCGGCGCAGGCTCCGTCTGGGCCTCCAGCTCCTCTCCACCGCCCACGACATAGCCGACCCGCCGGAATTCGGCGGCGCGGCATGACGCCCCCGAGCGGCGCGAACCGCTTCGAGGCGTACGACGGGGGCGACGAAGGGGGAGGCGAGGAGAACGGCCACGACCAGGGCGGGCCTGAGCCGACGGTGGGCCGCCAGCGCGGGCACGGCCCCACCGGGAACCCGGCCGCCGACACCCCGGACGCGCCGGACCCGACGGGCGCACCGGACCCCGGGGACGGCGACGGCACCACCGACGCGGCCGACACCGACGGCACCAACGACGGCACCGCCGCCCACGACGGCCCTGACGGACCGGGCGGGTTCTGCGCCCCCGGCGGGCCGGGCGGGTCCGGCTCCGGATTCGGGGCGGATGCCGGGTCCGGGTCCGGGTCCGGGTCCGACTCCGGATTCGGGTCCGGGGCCGGGTCCGACGCCGGGGCCGGTGGCGTGCCGGGTGGGCTTGGTGGTTCGGGTGGGCTTGGTGGGTCGGGTGCGGCGCGGGGTGGCCGTCCCGCGCCCTGGATCCCGCTGCCCCGTGCCTCCGTCGAGGACAGCGGGCGGCCCCTGCCGCCGCTCGCGGAGCTGGGCGAGGCCGCGGCCCCTCCCCCGCCGCGCGAGTGGGAGCACCCGGTGCTGACGTCCCTGCTGGGCGCGTGGGCGCTCGCCGCCTGCTCCGCGGAGGAGACCGCGGCCGTCGAGGACCATCTGGGCGACTGCGGGCCCTGCGCGGACGAGGCGCGGCGGCTGCGCGAGGCCGTCGGGCTGCTGCACCGGCCGGAGAGCCTCGACCTGGACCCGGGGCTGCGCACCCGCGTCCTGGACAGCTGCCTCGACCGGCGCCCGCCGCGCATCCCCGTGCCGGACTGGGCCGGTCCCTACGACGCCGAGACCGCCCGCCTCGACGCCCTCCTCCAGGACATCCGCGACAGCGACTGGCACACGCCGGTGCGGCTGCGCTGGTTCGAGGACGAGGACATGGCGAGCCGCCGCACCACCGTCGCCGGGGTCATCGCGCACCTGCTGTCCGTGGACGGGCTCGTCGCGGTCGCCCTCGGGCTCGACGACCCGCTGGGCGACCACGCGGGCCGCGCCGCCGGGTCTCCGGCCGCGCGCACCGAGGCGTACTGGGGCGCCTCGCACGGGCCGCCCACCCGGGCGGTGCGGGGTCCCTGGCGGGAGCAGAGCCACGACCTGGTGCGCACGGTGGCCTTCGCGGGGAGCGACCGCGGTACGGCGATGCGGCCGGTCTCCTACGGTGACTTCCAACTGCCGTTGCAGGACGCGATGGTGGACCGGGCGTTCGAGTGCTGGGTGCACGCGGAGGACATCGCCGTGGCGGTGGACTATCCGTACGCGCCGCCGTCGCCGCGCGATCTGCACCGCATGATCGACCTGGCGGCGCGGACGCTGCCGACGGTGCTCGCGGCGCGGCGGCAGGCGGGGCTGGCGACGCCGACGCAGGGGCGGCATCTCGTACCCGCCGGGGAGCCGGGGCGCAGTCTGCGGCTGGAGATCGAGGGGTCGGGCGGCGGGGACTGGCTGATCCCGCTCGACTCCCCCGCGGCGAAGGGCTCCGCGGAGCACGAGGTGGCGCACATCGCGCTGGACGGCGTCGAGTTCTGCCGGCTGGCCGCGGGCCACGTACCGCCCCGCGAGGCCGCGGCGGGCCGCCTGGGCGACGCGACGGCGATCAGGGACGTCCTGTACGCAACGGCGTCCTTGAGCCGCATGTGACGGGGG
>NZ_FMCI01000310.1 GCF_900091845.1 Streptomyces sp. SolWspMP-5a-2 | reverse complement strand
TCTGCTCCCGCCTGCTGCGCGCCCTGCGCGGACGGGCCGGACGGGCGACCGCCCTGGTGCTCCTGCCGGGAGTCGTGCTCGGCGTGCTGCTCGCCGGACACGTGACGGACCCGTCCACGGGCCGGGGCGGAACCGGCGCCCCGGGGGCACCGCTACGGGTCGACCGGCCCATCGTCGCCGACCAGTTCGCCTTCGCGCAGGGGACCCTCGCCTTCCGCGCGGACCGTCCGCGCGGAAGGCGCCTGCCCGACGGCGCCTCCCTCGTCTACCGCCGGGTGCGCTTCGGCGGGGTGGACCTCGACCGGCTCGTCGCCGAGGTGTCCGAGGTCACCCGGCGTCCGGCCCGCCTGGAGTTCCGCCTCGGCGGGGGCCCGCGCGGCGAACTCTGGACCACCCTGGCCCTGCCGGCCGGGCGGGACCCGCACGCGGTGGTGGCGGGAGCCCGCCCCCTCTCCGGACGCCACGATCTGCGGGTGACCGCCCGCTGCGCCGGTCCGGGTTCCTGCGCCGAACTGCTCTCCTTCCGCATGACGACGGGCTGAACCGCACGCGCGGGCGAGCCCGAACCCCCTGGCGTCAGGGCGGACGCCTTGCGAAGTCCCGCCCGCGTCACGGACGTTCCCGCAGGCCCGCGATCCGCTCTTTCCTCCTCTCGGAAACACTGCTCACGGTGCTTGAACAATCGCGCGCCGGGCGCGGCCGGAAAACGTTCCCCGGACTGGTGGCAAAGGCCCGTTCTTTTCGATGAGTTCACACTTCCCGACCAGGAGGAAAGAAGCTGAAGGAAGTCGCGCTCTCCCTCATCTTCCCGCTCTGACCTGCGGTGGAGTGCCGGTCGGGGGTGGGTGGCACCGGTAATGCCGATGCGGGGACGGATTCACTCACAGAAACGTGCCACGGGGGCGGCGCGTAAACCGGTCAACCGTTCAACAACGGCCTGAAGACGACCGGACGGAAAACACCGGTACCCGCGGGTACAGTTCACGACTGACAGCGCCAAGGGATTCATCGACCCCGTGCGGACTGGTCCCCCCGCCGGCGGTCCCGCGCGTCACAGGCCGGGGCATCGGGCCGGGAATCCGGCGGCGCGGCAGCGGACTCCCCCTCGAAGCCGCCGCGCCGCCCCCCCCCGCCCGATGCCCCTCAGTCACCCTCTCCTTCCCCCGTCACTGCGGGCCCGTTCTCCGAGGAACCCATGCCAGCTCGTGTGTCTCCCGCCCCCGGTCACGCCTTCCGCCCCGCGACCCCCGTGGAGCGCGTCCTGCGCGGACACGTCCGGGCACCGGTCCTGATCCCCGTCGTCGTCCACGCCGTCCTGCTGGGCGCGGCGGCGATCGCCTCGACGACCACCCGGCTGCCGTCCGGGACCCTCCTCGCGGGCGTCGCGGTCGGCGGATTCCTCGCCGCCCTGGCCGCCGCCCACCGCACGCGGACCGCCGTCACCGCCCTGCGCCGCACGCTCGACGACGCCCGGGAGGCCGACCTCGACCGGATCACCGAGGCCGCCCGCGCCCTGGACCGGTCCGTCGGCCGGGCGCTGCGCGAACTGGACGACCGCGGCGGGCCGGACGCCCCCGAACACCGCGATCCGCCCACACCGGGGACCACCGCGGCGCCCGCCCCCGGACACCTCTCATCGGCCGTCTCCGGAAACCCCGGACCGGCCGTCCCCGAGCAACGCGCACCGGCCGTCCCCGGCAACCGCGCACCCGCCCGCCCCGAACGATCTGCGCGGGCGGAGTCCGGGCCGTCCCGCACCGTGGACGTCCCCGCGTCCTGCTCCGCCGACCCCGCCGCACGCGTGGTCGGGCTCCTCGACGAACTCCGGGTCACCACGGCGGCGGCCCTGGTCCGGGTGCGGGACGAGGCGCGGCCCGAGATCGTGCGCCGCACCGAGCGCCACCTGACTCAGCGTCAGCTCGCCCTCGTCGGACGGGCCCTGCACGCGCTGTCCGCCGTCCAGTGGCTCACCGACGAACCCGTGCTGCTGGACGAGATCTACCGCGTCGACCACCTGGTCACCCGGATACGGCGGCTCGTGGAGAGCCGGGCGGTGCTCGGCGCCGAACCGCTGCGCCGCGGACGCCGCCCGATCGACGTGACCACGGTGCTGCGCGGCGCGGTGTCGGAGGTCGCGCAGTACCCGCGGGCGATCGTCGAGGGCGGACCCGACGGCACGGAGCTGGCCGTTCCCGGGCACGTGGGCCCCGATCTGGCGCACCTGCTCGCCGAGTTGATCGACAACGCCTGTGACAACTCCGACCCGGCCACCCTGGTCCACGTCCGCGCGCGGAAGGTCGACGGCGGCCTGGAGATCGAGGTCGAGGACCGCGCCGTCCCGATGAGTCCGCAGCGCCGGGAGCGGATGAACGCGCTCCTGCGCGACCCCGAGGGGCCCGCCGCCGCCGAGCAGGTCGGCAAGGGGCAGATCGGCCTGCTCACCGCGGCGAAAATCGCCCGCCGCCACGGAGTCGGCGTCCATCTGCTCGCCCAGGCCTGGGACGGGACGACGGCCCTGGTGACCGTCCCGGACGCCCTGCTCGTCCCGGCCTGGCCGCCCGCCGCCGTCCGTGTCCCGCTCCCGCTCAGGTCGGTCGGACCCGGCCCCGACCTGCTCTCCGGACGCTCGGGCCGGACGTACCGGGCGGCCCCGCCCCTGACGGTCCACCGCCGGACCCCGCCGCCTCACGCACTCGATCCCGATCCCGAGCCCGTTCCCGCCGACGTGCCCTTGCCGCGCCGCCCGTCCGCGCGGCAGGCCGACGCGCCGCCGACCTCCCGCGCCGCCGGGCGGGCCGACCTGGCGGCGGCGTTCAGGAGAGACCCGCGCACCGCGTGCGGCGGGGACGACGGCACCGACGTCCCGGTAGCGCGGTCGTTCGGGGACGACGAGACGGACGTCCCGGCGGTGCAGTCTCCCGGGGGGCGATGGCACCGGGGCGTCGGCGGCGCCGTCGTCAGGGGAGGCCCCGCCCGTGCCCGCCGGACCTCCGCCGAGCGGCACGCCGTCCGGGCGCCCGACGGTCCCGCGCGGATCATCCGACCGGCGATGACGTCCGGCGACGACGTCCGGCGGGCGCCGGAGGACAGATGACGCCCGCCGGGCGGCGGAGGACCGTCGACGCCCGCCGGGCGCCGGGGACGGCGGTGCCGGTCGGGACCCCGTCCCGCGATGCCCCGCGGTGAGCACCACACCGGGCCCAGGCCCCCGAGCCAGGAGGAGGAGACGCCCCGTGCAGCCCTTCATCGACCTCGACCTCGATCTCGACCGTGCCCTCGGCACCCTGGACGCCCTCCCGGGGCCGGGACGCGGCCGGGCGCCGCGTCCGGCCGCGTCCCCCGGCACCTGCCCCAGCCCCCGCTGCGGCGGCCGCCTGCTGCCGCGCCACGACGAGGACGGCACCACCGTCTGCCCGGCCTGCTCCGACCTGGCCGAGGAGCACGGCCTGGGCGCCCACGACCCCGCGCCCCACGAGTACTGCCCCGCCTGCACGGACGAGTCAACTGCCCACCGGGGCTGAGCAGTTGGCGCCCTGACACCGGCAGCCACTCGACCACCGCCCGGAGCGGATCTAGGGTGGCCACGCCGCGCACCGCACATCACCTCGCGCCCCAGGGGCAGTCGGCGAACAGCCCACCGCGAGGGCGGCACCGGTGACCCCCATCCCCCCCCACACGCAAGGGATCACACATGACCCGACCCTCCCCGTCCGCCGTGACCGGTGTCCTGCTGGCGCTCACCGCCGCCTGGGCCGTCACCGCCGCCCCCGCCGACGCCGCGCCCGCCGCGCCGCACGACACCCTCGCCGCCGCCCAGAAGGTCTCCGTCCCCGCGTACTTCGCGCCCGGCGCCCTCTGGAACCGGCTCGGCCAGGGCGCGGGAACCGTCGGCCTGGCCGTCGCCAACCCCGACAGCGGCCCCGGCGCGGGCGACGCCCAGTACACCTCCGCGATCACGGCCGCGCACAACGCCGGGGTCACCGTCATCGGGTACGTGCGCACCGGCTACTTCGGCTCGACGGGCATCACCACCAAGTCCGGCTCCACCGACCCGGCGGAGTGGATGCGGCAGATCAAGTCCGAGGTCGACACCTGGTACAGGCTGTACGGCTCGGCGGGGCTCGGCGGCATCTTCTTCGACGAGGGGCAGAACGACTGCGGTCCGGGCAACGCGAACGTCAACCGCTACACCGAACTGCGCAGTTACGTCGAGAGCCGCCACGGAGCCTCCTCGGTCGTCGTCGACAACCCGGGCACCGGCGCGGCCCAGTGCTACACCGCCGCCGCCGACACCCTCGTCACCTTCGAGGGCAGCGCGGCCACGTACCGCACCTTCCAGCCGCAGGCGTGGGAGGCGGGCGCGTCCCCCGACAAGATCTGGCACCTCGTCTACGAGAGCCCCGACGAGACGAGCCTGCGCTCGACGATGGCCCTCGCCCGCCAGCGCAACGCGGGCCATGTCTACGTCACGCCCGACACCCTCGCGGGCAACCCCTGGGACTCGCTGCCCCCGGAGAGCTACTGGAACACCGACCTCTCGCTGGCCCGTTCGGCGGGCTGACCCCGGGGACGGCCCGCGACCGCACCGGCGCGGAACACCCGCCCGGGGCCGTGGGGCGGGGCGCCGCCGCGAACGCCGCCCCGCCCCACCCGCCGTCCCGGACAGGACCACGCGCCCGTACCCCCACCCGCCGTCCCGGACAGGACCACGCGCCCGTACCCCCACCCGCCGTCCCGCCCGGGACCGTGAGCACCCCTGCCCCCGCCGGACGACGACCGGCGGGGGCAGGGGGTGCTCGCCGCGCCGAGGGGGAGCGCCCGGGTGACCGGAACCCGTGACGCGGATCACGCGACGACACGCGACGGAGCCGGAATGCGCGACCACTTCCCTGTTGCTGCACGCTCCGGGCCTCTGTCGGCAACGGCGCCGGACAGGGACGCTCACGGGGGGTGCCGCCGGCGGACACCTCCCGTCCGCCCCGCTCCCCGCGCCCGCGTCCGTGCTCCCCGTCCCCCGCCGCTGTCCCCGAAAGGTTCCCCTGCACCATGCCACTGGCTCTCCTGGCCCTGGCTGTCGTCGCGTTCGGCATCGGCACGACCGAATTCACCACGATGGGCCTGCTGCCCCAGATAGCCGACGGAGTCGGCGTGTCCGTCCCGCAGGCGGGCAACCTCGTCTCCGCCTACGCCCTCGGCGTCGTCATCGGCGCCCCCGTGCTGACCGGCATCGGTGCGCGGATCCCGCACAAGCGCCTGCTGCTCCTGCTGTCCGGCCTCTTCGTGATCGGCAACGCGGCCTCCGCCGTCGCGCCCGGCTACGGCCTGCTCTTCGCCGCCCGGTTCCTCGCCGGACTCCCGCACGGCGCGCTGTTCGGCGTGGGCGCCGTCGTCGCCTCCCGGCTCGTCGCCCCCGACCGCGCGGCCCGCGCCGTCTCCCGCGTCTTCCTCGGACTGACCGTCGCCAACATCGTCGGCGTCCCCGCCGGTACCGCGCTCGGTCAGCAACTGGGCTGGCGGTGGGCGTACTGCGCGGTCGCCGTCATCGGACTCGCCGCCCTCGCCGGGCTCGCCGCCTTCGTCCCGCACCAGCCCCGGGGCGCGCAGGCCGGCATCCGGCACGAACTGCGCGCCATGGGCAACCGGCAGGTCGCCATCGGCCTGGCCACCGCCGTCGTCGGCTTCGGCGGCTTCTTCGCCGTCTACAGCTACCTCGTCCCGATGCTCACCCACCTCACCGGCATCTCCGACTCCTCCACCACCCTGGTCCTCGCCCTCTACGGCGTGGGCATGACCGTCGGCACCCTGGTCGCGGGACCCCTCACCGACCGCGCGCTGCGCCCGACGCTCTACGCCGGGATCGCGCTGCTCGCCGCCGCGCTGGTGACCCTCTTCTTCACCATCCACTCCACGATCCCCGCGCTGGTGACCGTCACCTTCATCGGCGCGATGGGCTCCCTCATCACCACCCCCGTGCAGATGCTGCTCATGGTCAACGCGAAGAACGCGCCCACCATGGCCGCGGCCTCCAACCACTCCGCGTTCAACCTCGCCAACGCGGCCGGGGCCTGGCTCGGCGGCCTGGTCATCTCCGCGGGCTGGGGCTGGGCCGCGCCGAGCCTGGTCGGCGCCGTCCTCGCCGTCGCGGGCCTCGGACTCGCCGTCACCGGCGGCCTCCTGGACCGGGGCGGACGGCCCTCCGAGGTGATCACCTCGTCCCCGGTGCCGATGGCGGAGGCCACCGAGCCCAACCTCAGCTGAACCGCCGCCCGCCGCCCCACCCCGACCACAGCCCGAGCCGCTCCGACCACAGCCGGGGCCCCGGCGCAGGCCCACGACCGGTCCGGAACCCGCCCCCGCGCGGGCGCCGCGGCCGGTCGTCCGCGTCCCGTGCCGGACATCGGGGGATTCGGGTCCGGCCGGGGCGGGGATGCCATAGAGTGCGGCCACTGTTTCCGGGGGACGGGGCCCGGGGGGACCCCGACACGGTCGTCGACGGACGAGCACGCGCCACGCCGCGCCCGCGCGCGGCCCACCGGCGCCGCACCCGTCCGCGCCGCTCACCCCGGAACCGGCCGCACCGCGCCCCACCCGCCCGCACCCCCTCGGGCCGTCCGCGTCGGCTACAGGAGATGAGGCTCGGCATGAACACCGCACGGGGGAGACAGCCGGTCGGCCGGGAGCGGGGTGACGTCACCCGCTACCTCTGCGCGGGCGCCTACCTCGACGACGCCTTCGCCGACCGCGTGGTGGAGGAGATCCTCTTCGACGAGGCGAGCGCCGTGGCCCCCGCCCCGACGTCGACCTGGTCGCCGTGGTCCACCACAGCCTCGCGGCCCAGGACCTCCACAACCGCCGCGACCTGCGGCTGACCCTCTCCTTCCTCCTCGTCGCCGTCGCCGCGCCGCTCTGGCTCGTCCTGCTGCTCCTCCTGCGCGTCCCGCCGCGCCCGCCGCCCGGTCGCGCTCCACGCGCGGGCGGCGGCTGCCGGACGG
>NZ_FMCI01000002.1 GCF_900091845.1 Streptomyces sp. SolWspMP-5a-2 | reverse complement strand
CCGGACTCAACCGCAGCGAGACCGAGTTCCTGCACCGGGAGATCTTCACCGACAACGCCTACTTCCGGCACGGCATCGCGCTGCCCCCCGCGGCCGTCGTCGTCGACGTCGGCGCCAACATCGGCATGTTCACCCTGCGTTGCGCCCTGCACAGCCCCGGCGCCCGGATCATCGCCGTCGAACCCGTCACCGAACTCGCCGACGCCGTCGCCCTCAACGCCGAGCTGTACGACGTCGACGCCACCGTGCTGCGCACCGCCCTGGGCCGCGCCGACGGCGAGACGGACTTCACCTTCTACCCCGGCAACAGCGTCATGTCCGGCCGGTTCGCCGACCCGCGCGAGGACCTCGACGTCCTGCGCGGCTACCTCCTCACCGGCCAGGAGACGCCGGACGAGGGCGGGTTGGACCGGCTGATGACCGACCGGATGACCGCCAGGACCCGTCGGGTCCCGGTCACCACGCTCACCTCCGTCGCCCACACCCACCGCCTCGACCGCGTCGACCTCCTGAAGATCGACGTGGAGAAGGCGGAGGCCGACGTCCTCGACGGGATCGACGACACCCTCTGGCCCCGGATCGACCGCGTCGTCCTGGAGGTCCACGACCTCGACGGCCGCCTCGCCGCCGTCCTCGGCCTGCTCCGCTCCCGCGGCTACCTGACCACCACCGACCAGGACCCCCGCCTCACCCGCACCCCCTGCCACAACGTCTACGCCCGGCGCCCCGGCGTCCCCGCCGGGACCGCGTCCGTCACCCTGCCCGACCGGGGCCCGACCCTGCGCAGCCTGACCGGGGAACTGCGCGAACTGGCCGCCGCCCGGCTCCCGTCGGCGCCCCCGCCCGACCGCTGGACCCTCGTCACCGAACTCACCGAACTCACCGAACTCACCGAACTCACCGAACTCACGGGCCGCACCGAGTCCACCGACCTCACCGGAGGCCATCGCGCGTCCTCCGGAGCCCGGCCGGACACCGCCGGGTCACCCCGGGTGGCCGTCCTCGCCGCGATCTGGGCGGACATCTTCGGCCCGGACGCCGTCCGGCCCGACGCCGACTTCTTCGACCTCGGCGGCGACTCCCTCACCGCCGTCCGCCTGATGACACGCCTGGAGGACGCGCTCGGCGAGGACGCCCTCACCCCCGACCTCATCTTCACCGACAGCACCTTCGGCGCCCTCGCCGACGCCGTCGAGGCGAGCGGGGCCCCCGAACCCACGGCGCTGCCGTGAGCCGCCCCCGACCCGACGGGAGCGCGCGATGAACGGCACGGCGGGCCCGGCCGACCGCGACCGCTGGTTCCACCGCCCGCTGCCAAGACCGGGGGCCGGGCTCAGACTCGTCTGCGTCCCCCACGCGGGCGCGGGCACCGCCGTGTTCCGCCCCTGGGCCGACCGGCTCGCGCCCGGCGTGGAGCTGATCGCCGTCCGGCTGCCCGGCCGGGAGAAACGGCTGCGCGAGCCGCCCGCCCGGGACTGGGCCGCGCTGGCCGGGGACCTCGCCGCCGCCCTCGACCGGCATGTCCCCGCGCCCTACGTGCTGTTCGGGCACAGCATGGGCGCGATGCTCGTCTACGAGACGGTGCGCGGGCCGCTCGGCCGGCCGCCCGCGCGCGTCCTGCTCTCCGGCTGCCGCGCCCCGCACGTCCCGCGCGCCCAGCCCGCCATCCACGACCTGCCGCCCGAACGGTTCCGCGCCGGACTCGGCCGGCTGGCAGGGACCCCCGCCGCCGTCCTCGCCGACCCCGCCCTGATGGACCTGCTGGAACCCGTCGTCCGCAACGACATCCGGCTCGCCGAGACCTGGCACCACCCCGCACCCGGCCCGCTGCCCGTGCCCGCCACGGTGTTCTGGGGCACGGCCGACGCGATCGCGCCGCCCGCAGCGGTCGCCGCCTGGCGGTCCCTCGCACCCCACGGGTTCCGCGCCCGGCGCGTCGAGGGCGGCCACTTCTTCCCGTTCCTCCCGCACGGGCACAACCCCCACCTGCTCGGGCTGCTCGACGACGAGATCGCCCCGGCCCCCACCTCACGAGGGAGCGACGGCGCGTGAGATCGCCCTACTTCGACGACGGCCACGACGCCTTCCGCCGGGAGGTCCGGGCGTTCCTGGCCGCCGAGGTGCTGCCGCACGCGGAGCGCTGGGAGGAGCAGGACTCCGTCCCCGCGTCCTGCTGGAAACTCCTCGGCGAGCGCGGCTACCTGGGCCTCGCCCACCCCCGCTCGGCCGGTGGCACCGACCGCGACCTCTTCACCTCCGTCGTCCTCCTGGAGGAACTCGGCCGCACGGGGTACGGCGGACTGCGGGCCGCCGTCTCCGTCCACGCCTACATGGCCACCCCCTACCTCGCCCGGGTCGGCGGCCCCGACCTGTGCCGTGCCTACCTCGCGCCCGCCGTGCGGGGCACCCGCGTCGCGGCCCTCGCCCTCACCGAACCCGGCGCCGGATCCGACCTGTCGGCCCTGGCCACCACCGCCGTCCGGGACGGCGACCACTTCGTCGTCGACGGCACCAAGACCCTGGTCAGCAACGGGACGACCGCCGACTTCCTCGTCGCGGCCGTGCGCACCGCCCCCGCCGCCCCGGGAGCGCGCGGCGCCACCGGCCTCTCCCTGCTGGTCGTCGACACCGACCTGCCCGGCGTCCACCGCACCCCCGCACCCACCCTCGGCTGGCGCTCGGCCGGGACCGCCACCGTCACCCTCGACGCCGTCCGGGTCCCGGCCGACCGGCTCGTCGGCCGCCTCGACCACGGCTTCTACTACCTGATGCGCGGCCTGCAACTGGAACGCCTGGTCGCCGCCGTCCTCGCCCTCGGCGGCATGGACCACACCCTGGACGACCTGCGCGCCTTCCTGCGCGGGCGGGACGTCGGCGGCGACGCCCTCGCCCACCGGCAGGCCCTCGTGCACCGCGTCGCCGACCTGGCCACCGACCTGGCCGCGGCCCGCCAGCTCGTTCACCACACCGCGTGGCTGTACGAGCGGGGCGAACTGCCCGCCGTGGAGTGCTCCATGGCCAAGCTGCACACCACCGAACTGGCCTGCCGCCTCGCCGACACCGCGCTCCAGCTCCAGGGATCGCACGGCTACGCGCGGACGTCCCCGGCCGCCCGCGCCCACCGGGACGCCCGCGCCGCCACCGTCGCGGCCGGACCCAGCGAGGTGATGCGCGACCTCATCGGCCGCGCGGTCCTGGGCGGGGACCGGGCCGGGGGAAGCGCCTGAGCGCCGACGCCGCCCGCTCCGGCAGGCTCAGTGCCGACGCCGTCCCGGTCCAGCCCGGCGGCCCCGGGGAACCCCGGTCCGGGCCTGC